>NZ_FMTK01000004.1:0-389323 GCF_900100025.1 Pseudomonas sp. NFACC56-3
GGTGTGGGCGCCATAGGCGTCAGCCAGCACCAGCACATGACGACCCCGCTCATGGCGGAAGAAGTAGTAGATGCCTTCCTGCTCCATCAAGCGGCTGACGAAATCGAAGCTGGTCTCGCGATACTGCACGCAGTATTCCCACTCGCGATAGGTTTGGCTCAAGGCGTCTTCGAAATCGGAAAAGCCCAGGTCGCGGAACACCTGCTTGATGATCTGCGGGATGGTCAGGTTCTGGAAAATCCGGCAATCGGAGGTGCGGGTCAACAGCCACAACCATGGGCGCAGGGTGGCGTGGTAGCTGGCGAATTGGCCCTGATCGACGTTCTGGCTGCACCGGGCGACGATGCCGTGGAAGTAGCGTTCGCCACCGCCATCGAGCTGCAGGCTCACGCACATGGGCTTGCCGAGCAGTTGATTCAAGTCGATGGCGTTGTCCAGCGAATGCAACTGCAACTCGTAGTTGAACAGCCGCCCTAGTTCTTCACCGCCGCTCATGTCCTTGAGCAACAACACCTCGGGTCCCAGGGGGCTGGTGATCTTGGCCAGGCGTGAGGCTTGGTTGAATAACATCGGTCATCTCATCGTTGTAATGGCTGCGTCGCTGATTGGAACAACTGTGGGAGCGAGCTTGCTCGCGATGGCGGTATGTCAGTCAACACGGATGTTGAATGTGACTGCGCTATCGCGAGCAAGCTCGCTCCCACAGGGTTTTGCAGTGTTCCTTACCGTCAGGCCGCGTCGCTGAAATCGTACTGCAATTCGTTATCCACGGCGCTGATCCGCACCCCGGCCAGGGCCTTGCCTTCGAGCATGCGGGTCAGGAACTCGCGGCTCATGTCCGGCAGCAGGCTGTTGGTCAGGATGGTGTCGATCATACGTCCACCGCTTTCGGTTTCGGTGCAACGCGAGACGATTAAATCGATCACCGCGTCGTCGTAGTCGAAGGCCACTTTGTGGGTGCTCTCCACGCGCTTCTTGATGCGGTTGAGCTGCAGGCGGGTGATGGCCTTGAGCATCTCGTCGCTGAGCGGGTAGTACGGGATCGTCACCAGGCGGCCGAGCAAGGCCGGCGGGAAAATCTCCAACAGCGGCTGGCGCAGGGCCTTGGCGATCTCTTCCGGCTCGGGCACGTTCTGCGGGTCTTTGCAGACGTCGGCGATCAGCTCGGTGCCGGCGTTGGTGGTCAGCAGGATCAAGGTGTTCTTGAAGTCAATCACCCGTCCTTCGCCGTCCTCCATCACGCCTTTGTCGAACACCTGGAAGAAAATTTCATGCACGTCGGGGTGGGCTTTTTCCACCTCGTCCAGCAGCACCACACTGTACGGTTTGCGCCGCACGGCTTCGGTCAGCACGCCGCCTTCGCCGTAGCCGATGTAGCCCGGTGGCGCGCCCTTGAGGGTGGACACGGTGTGGGCTTCCTGGAACTCGCTCATGTTGATGGTGATGACGTTCTGCTCGCCGCCGTACATGGCTTCGGCCAGGGCCAGGGCGGTTTCGGTCTTGCCCACGCCGGAGGTGCCGGCGAGCATGAACACGCCAATCGGCTTGCTCGGGTTGTCGAGGCCGGCGCGGGAGGTCTGGATGCGCTTGGCGATCATCTGCAAGGCATGGTCCTGGCCGATGATGCGTTTTTTCAGGTGCTGGTCGAGGTTGAGCACGGTTTCCAGTTCGTTGCGGGCCATGCGGCCCACCGGGATACCGGTCCAGTCGGCGACCACCGAGGCCACGGCCTGGTAATCCACGGTCGGCAGGATCAGCGGGGTTTCGCCTTGCAGGGCGGTCAGGCGCTGTTGCAGGTCCACCAGTTTCTCGCGCAGGGCGTGGCTTTCGTTGTCGGCAACTTCGCTGGCGTCTTCGCTGTCCACCACGCCGACGCGCTCGCGCAAGGTGGCGCGGGTGGCGAGCAGCTCGTCCACCAGGGTTTTCTCTTCGGCCCAGCGGCTTTCCAGCTCGGCCAGGCGCTCGCGTTCGGCGCTCAGCAGGCTTTCGCTGTGGCTCTGGCGAGTGCCGATGACCACGCCAATCGCGTGCTCACGGGCAATGATTTGCAGCTCGGTTTCCAGCGCTTCGATGCGCCGACGGCTGTCGTCCACTTCGGCGGGCACGGCGTGCAGACTGATGGCGACGCGGGCGCAGGCGGTGTCCAGCAGGCTCACGGATTTGTCCGGCAACTGGCGCGCGGGAATGTAGCGGTGGGACAGCTTGACCGAGGCTTCCAGGGCTTCGTCGAGGATCTGCACCTGGTGGTGCTGTTCCATGGTCGAGGCCACGCCGCGCATCATCAGCAGGGCCTTGTCTTCCGACGGCTCTGCCACTTGCACCACTTGGAAACGGCGGGTCAGGGCCGGGTCTTTTTCGATGTGTTTCTTGTACTCGGCCCAGGTCGTGGCCGCCACGGTGCGCAAGGTGCCGCGGGCCAGGGCCGGCTTGAGCAGGTTGGCCGCGTCGCCCGTGCCGGCGGCGCCACCGGCACCCACCAGGGTGTGGGCTTCGTCGATGAACAGAATGATCGGCTTGGGCGAGGCCTGGACGTCTTCGATGACCTGGCGCAGGCGCTGTTCGAATTCGCCTTTCATGCTCGCGCCGGCCTGCAACAGACCCACGTCGAGGCTGCGCAGTTCCACGTCCTTGAGGGCCGGCGGCACGTCGCCGGCGACGATGCGCAGGGCGAAGCCTTCGACCACGGCGGTCTTGCCCACGCCGGCTTCACCGGTGAGGATCGGGTTGTTCTGCCGGCGGCGCATGAGGATGTCCACCAGTTGGCGGATCTCTTCGTCACGGCCGACGATGGGGTCGAGCTTGCCGCTGCGGGCCTGCTCGGTGAGGTCGACGGTGAAGCGCTTGAGGGCCTCCTGCTTGCCCATGGCGCTGGGGGCCATGGCGCCGCTGGCTTCGCCCGGCACGGCGCCGGCATTGAAGCCGTCGCTGGCGGTCAGGGCGTTTTCCGGCGAGTCGCCGACGTATTCGTCAAAGCGCTCGCTCAGGGCTTCGACCTTGACCTTGTCGAACTCCGACGACAGCCCCAGCAGGGCGTGGCGCAGGCTCGGCGTCTTGAGGATGCCCAGCACCAGGTAACCGGTGCGCACCTGGCTTTCGCCGAACATCAGGCTGCCGTAGACCCAGCCGCGTTCCACGGCTTCTTCGACGTGGGACGACAGGTCGGTGATTGACGTCGACCCCCGTGGCAGACGGTCGAGGGCTTCGGTGAGATCACGGGCCAGGCGCGCCGGCTCGATGTTGAACTGGCGGATGATGCGATGCAGGTCCGAGTCCTGCAGTTGCAGCAACTGGTGAAACCAGTGGGCCAGTTCCACATAAGGGTTACCGCGCAACTTGCAGAACACGGTGGCGGCTTCGATGGCTTTGTAGGCCACGCTGTTGAGTTTGCCGAACAACGCGGCGCGACTGATTTCACCCATGCTCATGGCTCCTTGAGGTCTGTGAGGTGTTGGCCTGTTCGGCGTAATGCCGGGCCAGTATTAAATCGTTGGCATCTGTTTCGGGGCGACCCAGCCAGGTATTGAACCCCAGGCGGAAACGACCATTGAGTTGCAGTGCCGGGACTTCGGGCTGTTCCAGGACCAGGTTCAGGTCCCAATCCAACTCATGGCCCAGGTATTCGGCGACCCAGGCCACCAGCTCGTTGAACGGTTGGCTGCCGGGCAGCATGCCCATGTAGTCGACGAGCTTGAGTGGCCCCAGGCGAATGCGGAATTTGTGCTGGCGATCCCACACGAAGCGGCCCAGGCAGAAGTCCACGCCCAGTCGGGCGTTGACACCGACGCGGCTGCGTTCGGGCAGTTCCAGCCATTGGCCGACGTATTCTTCGATCTCCACCGGTAGGCCGAAGTACTCGCTGAGAATCGCCTTCAAACCGTCCGGGTAGCGGGTTTGCGCCGACAGGTGGCCGCTGTAGTGCAGCTTCGCCGTGTCGGGGATCAGCCCCTGGTTGAGCAGGCTTGGCATGCCCCGGCCGCTGAGCGCCGCCAGGCGTGCCGACCAATAGTCATCGTCCGGGCGGTCATGGCTGACGGTCGGCCGCGCTTCGGCCCAGGCCCGGTAGAACAGGCTGAGCAGGCGATGGTGAAACACATCGAGGAAGCGCTTGCTGGTGCTGTCGGCGTTGTTGCGCTGGCGTTCGCGCACGTATTCGGTGATGTGCAGCGGCATCGGGCCGTTGGGGCCGCCGAGGCCGAAGAAGAATTGCTCCAGGCGCGCCGGCGTACCGTCGCCGCCCGGCTGCACCGAGGCGAGGGTGGCCGGGGCGAAGGTGCAGTCGGCCTGTTGCCCGAGGCGCAACGGGTCATCGGCCAGGCGCAGGGAATGGCCCAGGCGCGGCAGCTCGGGGGATTCGCACTCGATGCGCCGCAACGCCTGGAAGAAGTCGTATTCCCAGGGCTCCTGGTGCATCGCCTCCAGGGTACTCACAGGGTCGGACGACGTCCGGGCTTGGCTTTCCATCGCATGATCTCGCCGCGTTCGGTGGTACGGATCACCGTCTCGGTAAAACTGTTGATCGACACGTAGCGTGCCAGGAAGCGCTCGAACACCGCACCGAGCAGGAACACCCCGGTGCCGCGAAACGCGTTTTCATCGAATTCCAGGGTGATCTCCAGGCCCCGACCGAACACGATCGGGCCGGGCATCGGCAAGCGCCGGGTGCAGGCCTTGCTGCTGACTTCCCGCAGGCCTTCGATCTGCAATTGCAACGCCGCGTCGTTGCTGTCGCCATACAGGCGCAGCAGTTCCCGCAGGGCGGCGGCGCCTTGGCCTTGTTCGCTCAACGACAAGTAGTTCAGCGACAACTGGCTGATCAGCCGCCAGGCCTTGGCATCGTGGGCATGGCTGGCCCGTGGGCGACTGGGACCTGCCACGCACCGCACGGCGCCAACCGGCGCACTGTCGGCCAGGGTGAAGTCGGTCTTACCGTTGCCCACGCTCATGAACAGCGGCAGGTCGCGGTTGGTGCACAACGCCGTCACGCCCAGCTGGCGCAGGTCGTGGCGGTAGGGCGCTTGCTGGCTGTCCACCAGGCTGACGAAGGTTTCGCTGCCGATGTAGGTCGAGCGCGGGCCGTTGCGTCGCTGGTCGCTGGACAGCACGCGCGGTTCGCGGCGCACGGTGTAGTAGGCCAGGTCGCGGCCATAGCGGGACGGGTCGCGCACGGCGTAGAACGGCAAGAACGGTTGCTCCGGCCCGGTGCCGTGGCCGGTGAGGCCGCTGAGCGAATGCACTTCGAAATCCATCGGCCGGGTGCGGTCGGCGATCACGTGGTGTTCGTTGACCCGCTCCGACAAGTGAATGCGGTCCAGGCGCTTGGGGAACAGGTTGATGGCCGGGGTGCAGAACGGCAGGAATTGCGAAGCGCCGACGCTGCCTTCCAGGCTTGGATCGTGACGGTCGAACAGCACGATCAACTCCAGTTCCTGGCCGTCGCAGCGTTTGACCGCGCGGCTCAACTGGGTGAAGTCGACGAACAGGAAGCGGTGGGGCAGGGCGAAGTATTCCTGCAGCAGGCGATAGCCCTGGAAGGCCCGGGACACCACCGGCAGCGCGGCGTCGGCATCGTCGAAACCGCGCGAGCGCAATGCATCCTGGGGCAGGCGCTCCACCCAGTCGCCGCCGGGCTTGCGGGCGAACACCGCGCAGGCATTGCCCAGCAGTTGTTCGTAGAGGCGGAAGGGCTGTTCGTCGGCGCCGCTCAAGTACAGGGGCAGGTTGTCCAGGGCCAGGCTGTTGAACGGCAGTTCGGCACCGGTGCGCAGGGTGATGCGCAGCCCGGCCTTGGCCTTGGGCTCGCTGGCGGCCAGGCGCCCGAGCACCACGGATGGGTTGCCGAAGTATTCAGCCTGGCTGACCTGCAACGGCCACAACGTCACCGCGTGGGCGGTGCGGTACTCGCAGCAGGTCTGGGTTTCGCGACCCAGGGCGGCGCGCAGGACGGTATCGCGGGGCAGCGGGAAGCCGCTGCTCAGCGAGCCTTCGTCCGGGTCGGCCTGCATCTGCACCACGGTCATCGACGGTGTCGGCGCCAGGTAATGGGGGTAGGCGATTTCCAGCAGGTTGTGGGTGAAGGTCGGGTACTCGGCGTCGAGCTTGAGCTGCACTCGCGCCGTCAGGTAGGCGAAGCCTTCCAGCAGGCGCTCGACATACGGGTCGGCGCAGTCCATGCCGGACAACGTCAGCCGACTGGCGATCTTGGGGTATTCCTTGGCGAACTCCGCCGCGCTTTCGCGCACGTGGTGCAGTTCCTGGTTGTACAGCTCCAGCAGGCGCGGGTTCATGAGCGTCTCCGCTGGTCGGCGTTGACCACGCGCACATGGCCGGTTTCCAGGTCCAGGTCGGTCTGCAGCATCAGGCGCAGGGGCACCGGCTGGGCCCAGAGGTCGCCCTCGATTTCGAAACTCAAGGCGTTGTGGTTCATCTCGGCGGTCGCCCGGGCGCGCACCCGCAGGGTGTGGCGCAGGATGCGCGGTTCGAAGGTGGCGATGGCCTGGTGGATCAAGGTTTCCAGGGCCGAGACATCGACGTTCGACGCGCTGTTGCCGGCCAGCGCCGGCAGGCCGAAATTCACCACCGAGGTGCCCGCGGGGGTGTGCAGCGTGGCATCGGCGTCGAGCAATGAGGTGGTGTTGAGCAGCCACGCCAGGTCACGCAGCACCGAGGCTTTCAATTGGGTCAGGGACAACACGCGTTTGTCGGCGCTTTCCTTGGGGTTGGTCGGATCGTCGTCGGTCAACCGGTCCAATAGGGAGGGCTGGAGGCGATCGCGGGTGGCGATTTCGGTTACCACGTAAAGGGTGCCACGTACATTTTCTGGTCTCCGCCGGCGCCGCAAGCTGCATACAGGCTGACCGTTCCCGCCTCGAAGCCTTCTGGCATCTGACGGATAGCCTGCATTTTGCTCAGACAATCGCGGCTGGGGGCGGGCATGTGTTCGCTGCGCCAGACCGCAAAAATCGGGATGTTGTTGAACATTTCCACGCGCAGTTTCTGCTGTTTGTCCAGGCTGAAGCCGCACGGCCATTCCATGTCCAGCTTCATGCGACTCTGGTCGGGTCTGACCAGCGTGCATTGGCCCTGATCGTCAACCAGGCTGAGTGGCTGGCCCACGAAAACCGCCTGGGTCGTCGGCGTACCCGCATGCTCGGCGCATGCGCTCAGGCTGACCAGGCTAGTCGTCAGGCATAGGGCGAACAGGGCCTTGTTCATTAAGTGAGCTCCCAGAACCAGATCTCCTTGGATCGATAGAAAAGGTCGCTGGTTTGGGTCAGGCCACGGTTCCACAGATCGATATGGTCGCCGCTACGACCTTCGGCAGTCTCGCCTGATTGCTGGAAGCAGTCCTTGAAGAAAATCAGGCCAGTCTTGCCCATCAACGTGCGTCGGTTTTCGGTGCTGTTACTGAGTCTGGTTGGAGCGCCCAGGTGGTGCTTCCACAACCAGTTCGCCAATGATTCGGCGCCCCTGGCGTGTTCATGCTTGCACAAGGGGTCTTTGGTGTAGGTGGATTTGTTGACCTTGATGGTTTTCTCCGCATTGAGCGTCAGGCTCATGCGGATGGCGCATTGGTTTGCCCAGGGACCGTCACAGGGTTTTGCGTCAGGATGGGCAACCAGCAGGTCGGAATAGGCTTTCCACAAATTGATAAACGAAGGCTTGGCCATGACTCAGACACCGAAAGGGAACAGATTGGATTCGAGCAAGCACCAAACACCCCCGGCGCGTGGCACCGGGGGTATTTTCGATTACACCTTGACGTTCTGACGGATGTTCCAGCCGAACTTGACCGGACCGCCTTCCTTGGTGCCGTCGGCTTTCTGTGGCTGGTAGTCCACCAGCACCTTGGCGAAGTTCAGGGTGACGTTTTCAGTCAGGCGATCATCGCCCCCCGAGCCGCCGGTGCTCAGGGACGTGACCAGCACTTCTTCCAGGTTGATGATCATGTACTCGACCTGGCTTTCACCGCCGGCCTTGCGCACGGTCAGCTTGACCTTGTCGATGTGCTTGCCGCTGGCGCAGTGCATCATCAGGTTCGGCGAAGCCTTGTCGACGAACTTGGTCAGCGACAGGTCCTGGACGTTGACCTTGCCCGCACCGCCGCCGCTGCCCACGTGCATGTTGCCGGACTGGGACATGCCCCAGCTCCAGTTCAGGACGTCGATCTCGTCCTTGTGGGCCTTGTCCATGGACTCGCCCTTGATGTCGCCGATCTTGATGAAAATATCAACAGCCATGTTTTCTCCCTGTGTGGTTTCTAACCACATTGTTTGGTTGACGCTGACCTTGCGAAATTACTGCCATTGAACACTACGAAGACGATCCCCAACCCACTGAAGATCCCTGTGGGAGCGAGCAAGCTCGCTCCCACATCGGTCCTGTACCGTCCAGTAAGGCTTTACGCGCCCTTGGCCGACGGCAGTTTCGATACCAGGCGCAGCGACACGGTCAGCCCTTCGAGCTGGTAGTGCGGGCGCAGGTAGAACTTGGAGTTGTAGTACCCCGGGTTGCCTTCGACTTCTTCGACGATCACTTCGGCCGCTGCCAGTGGGTGCTGGGCCTTGGTGGTCTCGGTGGAGTGCGCCGGGTCACCGTCGACGTAGTTGAGGATCCAGTCCTGCAACCAGCGCTGCATCTCGTCCTTCTCTTTGAAGGAACCGATCTTGTCGCGCACGATGCACTTCAGGTAATGGGCGAACCGGCAGGTGGCGAACAGGTACGGCAGGCGCGCGGCCAGGTTGGCGTTGGCGGTGGCGTCCGGGTCGTCGTATTCGGCCGGTTTCTGCAACGACTGGGCGCCGATGAACGCGGCGAAGTCGGTGTTTTTCTTGTGCAGCAGCGGCATGAAACCGTTCTTCGCCAGTTCCGCTTCACGGCGGTCCGAGATGGCGATTTCGGTCGGGCACTTCATGTCCACGCCACCGTCGTCGGTCGGGAACGTGTGGGCTGGCAGGTTTTCCACTTCGCCGCCCGATTCGACGCCACGGATGCGCGAGCACCAGCCGAAGTGTTTGAACGAACGGTTGATGTTCACCGCCATCGCGTAGGCGGCGTTGGCCCAGGTGTACTTGGAGCTGTCGGCGCCGTCGGTGTTTTCTTCGAAGGCGAAGGCTTCCACCGGGTCGGTCTTAGCGCCGTAAGGCAGGCGCGCCAGGAAACGCGGCATGGTCAGGCCGATGTAGCGCGAGTCCTCCGACTCACGCAGCGAGCGCCAGCCGGCGTATTCCGGGGTGGTGAAGATCTTGGTCAGGTCGCGGGGGTTCGACAGTTCCTGCCACGAGCCCATGCCCATCACGGTCGGCGATGCCGCGGCGATGAACGGGGAGTGCATGGCCGCGCAGACTTTCGACAGCTCGCCCAGCAGCTCGACATCCGGTGGCGACTGGTCGAAGTAGTAGTCGCCCACCAGGCAGCCGTAAGGCTCGCCGCCGAACTGGCCGTATTCTTCTTCGTACATCTTCTTGAAGATCGGACTCTGGTCCCACGCGGTGCCCTTGAATTTCTTCAGGGTCTTGTGCAGGTCGGTCTTGGAGATGTTGAGCACACGGATCTTGAGCTGCTCATCGGTCTCGGTGTTGTTGACCAGGTAATGCAGGCCACGCCAGGCGCTTTCCAGTTGCTGGAAATCGGGGTGGTGGATGACCTGGTTGACCTGGGCGGTGAGCTTGGCGTCGATGGCGGCGATGATCGATTCGATCGACTTGATGGCGTCGTTGGACACTAGGTCGGTCTGCGCCAGGGCCTGCTCGGCCAGGGTGCGCACGGCCGTTTCAACGGCTTCGCGGGCACGCTCGGTCTTGGGTTTGAATTCTTGCAGCAGCAGGGACGCGAACTCGCTGGTTTCTTGGGTTGCGCCCAGGTTCTGTGCGCCTTCGCGGGCTGTATTGTCAGTCATGATCATTGGTCCTGTGCTGGCTTCGGCGCGCTCGCCAGGGCCTGCAACAGCGCTGGGTCCTTGATCGCCTTCATGATGATTTCTTCGGCGCCGGTCTTGCCGTCCATGTAGGTCAGCAGGTTGGCCAACTGGGTGCGCGCTTCGAGCAGCTTGTTCAGCGAGTCGACCTTGCGGGCCACGGCCGCCGGGCTGAAGTCGTCCATGCTTTCGAACGTCAGGTCCAGGCTCAGGTTGCCTTCGCCGGTCAGTTCGTTAGGCACATGGAACGCCACGCGCGGCTGCATGGCCTTGAGGCGCGAGTCGAAGTTGTCGACGTCGATCTCGAGGAACTTGCGATCGGCCACCGGGGCCAGAGGCTTGGCGGGCTTGCCGGCGAGGTCGGCCATTACCCCCATGACGAAGGGCAATTGGACCTTCTTCTCGGCGCCGTAGAGCTCGACGTCGTACTCGATCTGCACTCGAGGCGCGCGGTTGCGCGCGATGAATTTCTGAGAACTTTGCTTCGCCACGTTGCTGCTCCTGGTCGCTTGAGCGACGGTGTTGGCGTCATCGGGGGTGCCGGTGACGTGACTGCGTGATCCGCTCGCTTTTTATTCGCTGTCTGGGCCGCGCAGGTTTTCAAATTGACTCATGCCGTCGGGAATCAGGTTGCGCACAATGGCCGCGAAATCGGCGTGCACCAGATGCTTGGCCCGGTTCAACAGCACCGGCAACGGGCTGGAGGGCTCATGACGGGTGTAGTAAGCGAGAATCCGGTCCAGGCTGCGCAGCACGTCGTCGCGGTTGTTGATGTCGCCGCTGACGGTGTTGGTGCTGTTATTGGTGTTGCGCGGTGAGCTTGTGACATTTGCATGCTCACTGGGCGCTGCGCTGTTATCGCTGACGGCATCGGCCTGGACGTCGTCGCCACTCTGCGGGGCGAACTGGCCGAGGATCTGCAGGGCCATCTTCAAAGGTTGCTTCAACGGGCCGAGGTCCACGCCTTGGGCGGAACCGACCTGGTCGCTGACCTGCTGTTCAATGGCTTCGGCGGCGCTACGGGCTTCGAGCAGGGCGGCGCGGGTGATTTCCAGTTGTTCGGGGTCGCTGTCGAGCAGGGCTCCGGCGAGCTGTTCGGCCCCGAGGTTTTCATCCGGGAAACTTTGCAGGCCACTGGCGTTGGCGGCGGCGCGCAGGCTGACGGCACCGAAGGTCCGCGAACGGGTCAGGATGCTTTCACGCAGCAGGCGGATGGTGAGATCGGAGGTGAGACCGGCGAGGGCATTGATGCGCACGGTGGGGTCGTTGTCGTCGTCGGCGTCCAGGCGCGGATGCAGTTCGGCCCAGTATTGCTTGAGCAGTTCGCTGATCAGCGTCAGCACACGGGCCATGCCCGGCAGGCCTTCGAGGGCCAGGGAGCTTTGCATCAGGAAATGGGTGATGCGCAGGTCTTTGCTGCGCTGCAGCAAGTCCAGGCTCTGCTGCTGGATACTGCGCCATTCAGGGGGTTCGGCAGGCAGGATCGAATCGCCCATGCTGCGTTCGGGCTGGCCCCGGGAGTCGCGTTCCAGGCGCAGGAAATCCGCGTCATATTCCAGATCTTCACCACACGGCGAAGTCGCGGAAACGGCGGCGAGCAGCAAAGGCACATCCACTTGGATCGATCTCCCTATCACCCGCTTGATAGAAGTCGGGCAGTTCACACGCAAGTTTCGGATGAAACTTCACATGTTCCTTGACGGTAATGGCCCTTTAGACTCGTGATGATCTTAAAGTGCCATCATGTATATTCAAGAAGTTGTGCATTTTTGGTGTAGTACTTATCGCTTGTCAAGGTAAGCTATTTCGCCTGTGTATGCCCTATGTAACAGTTGTGATGCGCTTAACAGCCTGCCCGACCTGCCGGGCGAAGCGACAACTGACGTGGGGTTTTTGTCACGCAAGGCGGTTATGATCAGCAATCATGCTGGCAAAAAGCCGTTGTTACGGTTGCTGGCAGGTTGCCGGCGGGTCGTCAGGGCCTGAACCCTCTCACCCCCCGCCCGCGCGCGAAGTATTCAGCAAGGAGGCAAGATGCCGCTGTGTTTGACTATCACTAGTTATCACAAAATTACCCCAGGCCAGTGTTCTGAAAAGTCCATGAACCAGGGGGTGATGGCAATTGGCCGTAATTCCGATAATGACTGGGTATTACCGGACCCCGAGCGCCTGGTTTCCGGTAAACATTGCGTTATCCAATACAAAGACGGGCGTTATTATTTGACCGATCACAGCACCAATGGTGTGGAATTGGTCAAGGCCGGCGTTCGCTTGCGCAAGGGCAACAGCGAGCCCCTGCAAGACGGCGAAGTGATCCGCATTGGTGATTATGAAATCCAGGCCCGCGTCGATTTCAACCTGCCGGTCACCGACAGCAATCCGTTCGCCGAATCGCCCAGCAGCTTCGAGGCCTTGATGGGGCAGCAGAGCGCCGCCGCGCGTACGCCGTCGCCGATCCAGGTGGCCTCGCCTGCGCATTTCCAGGGCGTGTCGGCCATGGACACCTTGCCGGACCTGTTCGACTTCTTGACCCCGAGCAGTGTCCCGCCGGCCACCCAGCCTGACCATGTCCCGGCCGAGCAACACAACTTCCGCCCGCCGACGCCAATTGCCCGGCCGAACCCGCCACCGGTGGTCGAGCCGGTTGTACCGCCGTCTGTCTCGGTGATTCCGGATGACTGGGACCCGTTCAGCGACAAGCCTGCACCGGTGGCGGTTGCCCCGCTGCCCGTGACCCCGCCGCCGGTGCCGCTACCGCCGGTGGTTGAGCCGGTCGCGACCCCTGTTCCGCAGCCTCCGCTCGTCGACATCTTTGCTGAAATCAGTGCACCGCCGCCGGCGCCCGTGCATGAAGCGCCGGTGACCCGCGTCGAGGCCCCGGTCGCACCTCCAGTTGCTCCAGTTGCTCCAGTTGCTCCAGTTGCTCCGGTTGCCCCGGCCGCCCCGGTCGAGGCCGCCCAACCCGACTTGCTGCAAGCCTTCCTGCGCGGTGCCGGGCTGGACCAGTTGCGCCTGGACAAGGCCAATGCCGAAGCACAGATGGAAAACATCGGGCGCAGCTATCGCTTGATGGTCGAAGGCCTGATCGATGTCTTGCGCGCCCGCAGCAGCCTCAAGGGTGAGTTCCGCATCCAGCAGACGATGATCCAGCCGGTGGAAAACAACCCGCTGAAGTTCGCCCCCAATGTCGATGAAGCCTTGCTGTTGCTGTTGCGCCACGGCAACCAGGCGTTCATGGCCCCGGACGCGGCGGTGCGTGACAGCTTTGACGATTTGCGCGCCCACCAACTGGCGGTAATGGCCGGTGTGGAAGCGGCCATCAAGCATTTGCTGGGGCGCTTCGAGCCGGCGCAACTGGAAGAACGCATGGCCAAGCCCGGTGGGCTTTCGGGTATTTTCAGCGGTTCGCGGCAGGCCCAGTACTGGCAGCAATTCACCGAGCTCTACAGCAACATTTCCCGGGAAGCCCAGGAGGATTTCCAGGACCTGTTCGGTCGCGAGTTCAGTCGCGCCTACGAAGAACACAGCACACGACAGCGACGCCGTTGAGCGGCGCCGTCCCATAACAATATTGATCAGCCAACAACGGATAGCTCAAACGTCATTGAGGACGCAGGATGATTCCCAGGTTTTTACTCGCAGTCGCCACCGCGCTTCTGCTGACGGCGTGCGCCAAGGATGCGGCCAACCCCCAGCCCGAAGAAGCTGAGGCCGACACCGCCGCCGTCGAGTTGCACTTTCATGCCATCTCCGGGCTCAACCCCGGTGCCACCGGCCAGCCAGCCCCGGTCCGGGTGCGCATTTTCGAACTGAAAAATGCCGCGACCTTTGGCCGTTCCGATTATTTCGCCCTGGCCGAGCGGGCCCAGGCCACGCTGGGCGCCGACCTGATCGACCAGGACGAGGTGCTGATCCAGCCCGGCCAGCAACTGAGCCTGCAGCGCGACCTCGACCCGGCCACGCGGCACATCGGAATACTGGTGGGCTATCGCGAGCTGGACCAGTCGTTGTGGCGCACGGTGATGAATGTCCCGGCGCGCGAATACACCGAATACCAGATCAGCCTCGATGTGCGCGCCGTGCGCAGCGCCGTCGTCGTTCCCCCATCCAGCCCTGCCCAATAAGCAATCGGAGCCCCCATGTCCTGGAACAATCGCGTGGTCTGGTCGGAAGGCATGTTCATTGGAACGCAGCACTTCCAACAGCATGACCGTTACCTGGAAAACCTCATCGACGCACGCAGCCGCCCATTGTCGGCCGGCGCCTGGGGTTTTTCCGAATTGCTGATCGACCAGGGCCTGCTGGCCCAGGGCAAGCTGGCGATCATCTCGGCGCGGGGCCTGTTGCCGGACGGTACGCCCTTTAACATTCCCCAGGATGACCTGGCGCCCACACCGCTGAACGTCGATGACAACCTGCGCGACGGCCTGGTGTACCTGGCCTTGCCGCTCAAGCGCGCCGGCGCCCGTGACACCGTGGACGAAGGCGAGGACCTCGGCGCCGCGCGTTATGTGAGCCAGGTGTGCGAAGTGCGCGACGACAACGCACCGTTTGAAAACCGCGCGCCGGTGGCCCTTGGCTCCCGGGCCCTGCGGTTGTTGACCGAGCAGGATGGCATCGGTGACTACGCCGCCATCGGTGTGGTACGCATCAAGGAAAAACGTGCCGACCGTGCCTTGGTGCTCGACGACACCTACATCCCGCCACTGCTGGATGTCATCGCCTCCAAACCGCTGGCGGCGTTTCGCAGCGAACTGCTGGGCCTGCTGCATCAACGCGGCGAAGCCTTGGCCGGGCGGGTGGTGGCGTCCGGTGCCGGTGGCGCCTCGGAGATTGCCGACTTCATGCTGCTGCAACTGGTCAACCGCGCCCAGCCGCTGATCCAGCACCTGAGCCAATTGAGCCCGCTGCACCCCGAGCGCTTCTACAGCGAACTGGTGAGCCTGGCCGGGGAGTTCTCCACGTTTACCGCGTCCGGGCGACGACCGCAGCAATACCCGCCGTACCAGCACGATGACCTGGCCCTCAGCTACGCGCCGGTGATGCAGGCCCTGCGCGAAGCCCTGTCGATGCTGATCGACAGCAAGGCGACGCCGATTCCGATTGTCGAGAAAGCCTACGGCATCCACGTGGCGATGCTGGCCGACAAGACCCTGCTCGACAGCGCCAGCTTCATCCTGGTGGTGCGTGCCGATGTGCCGGCCGAAACCCTGCGCAGCCGCTTCGGCCAGCAGAGCAAGGTCGGCTCGGTGGAGCACATCCGCGACCTGGTCAACCTGCAACTGCCGGGCATCGGCCTGCTGCCGTTGCCGGTGGCGCCACGGCAACTGCCGTACCACGCCGGCTCCACCTACTACGAACTCGACCGGGGCAGCGACCACTGGCAGCAGTTGAGCAACTCCGGCGGCTTTGCGTTCCACATCGCCGGCCAGTTCCCGGGGCTGAACCTGGCTTTCTGGGCGATCCGAGGATAAACCGCGATGAGCAACGACGATCGTACCCAATTCATGCCGACGCCCGGTGGCCGTGGCGCCGATCCATTCCGCCCGGACCCTGGCCGTCCGGACCCGGGTCGTCCACAGCCGGCGCCGCTGTCGATGCCGGCCGCGCCGGTCCTGACCGGCAAGGCCGAGGGCCTCAACCCGTTGGAAAGCGCCGCCGGCCCGCTGTTGGCCCTGCTGACGCGCCTGCGCAACACCATCGCCCACCCGGCGCCGGCCAGTTTGCGCGCGCAACTGCTGGCCTACCTGCGCCAGTTCGAAGAGCGCGCCGAGGCCGCCGGTGTGGTGCGCAACGATGTGTTGCTGGCCCGCTACGCCTTGTGCACCGCGCTGGACGAGGCGGTGTTGAGCACGCCGTGGGGTGGCACCAGTGACTGGGGCAAGCAAAGCCTGTTGATCACCGTGCACAACGAAGCCTGGGGCGGCGAGAAGGTGTTCCAGCTGCTGGAGCATTGCCTGCAAAGTCCCCGCGAGCGCCTGTACCTGCTGGAGCTGTTGTACCTGTGCATGTGCCTGGGTTTCGAGGGGCGCTACCGGGTGATGAACGACGGTCGCAGCCAACTGGAAGCGTTGCGTGAGCGCACCAGTGCGGTGATCCGCAGCGCCCGGGGCGACTACGAGCGCGAGCTGTCGCCGCACTGGCGCGGTGTCACCGTGGCCCGTGACCGACTGGCGCAGTTCATGCCGCCGTGGATCGCCGTGGCCATCGGCGCGGCCTTGCTGCTGGCGCTGCTGTTCGGCCTGCGCATGAAACTGGCCTCCGATGCCGAGCCGGTGTTCAAGAACATTCACTTTCTGGGCGAAATCCCGGTGCAGACCATCGACCGCCCCGTGGTGCAGCCGAAAGTGGTCGAGCGCCCACGCCTGGCCGGTTTTTTGGCCGATGAAATCCGCGCCAACCGGATTGCCGTGGAAGACGCCGTCGACCGCTCGGTGGTGACCATCCGCGGCGACGAACTGTTCGCCTCGGGCAGCGCCAGCATCAAGGACGATTTCCAGCCGCTGATGCTGCGCATCGCCGATGCGGTGCGCAAGGTCAAGGGCCAGGTCCTGGTCACCGGCCACAGCGACAATCGGCCGATCGCCACCCTCCGGTTCCCGTCCAACTGGGCGTTGTCCGAAGCGCGGGCCCAATCGGTGCTGCAAATCCTTTCGGCCAAGACCGGCCAGCCCGAGCGCTTCAGCGCCGAAGGCCGCAGCGACACCGAGCCGTTGGCGTCCAACGCCACCCCAGAGGGGCGTGCGCGCAATCGTCGGGTTGAAATCACAGTATTGGCGGAGGGGGTCGAGTGAAGGCGTTTTTCAGTTTTATGACCCGCTGGGTCATCCCGTTGCTGGGGCTGATCGCCCTGAGCCTGATCATCTGGTTCGTCGGCCCGCTGCTGGAGTGGCTGGTGCCCGAAGGCCGCCGCTGGGCCTTGATCATCCTGGTGTTCGCGGTGTGGATCGCCTACCGGGTATTTCGCATCATCCAGGCGCGCCGTCAGGCCGCCGAAGTGATGCGCAGCCTGGCCGCGCAAACCCCGCCCGACCCCACCAGCATCGCCACCTTTGAGGAGCTCGAAACCCTGCGCCAGCGCATGGACGAAGCCTTGGCCCTGCTCAAGAAAGCCAAGCTGGGCGGGGACGAGCGCCGCAACCTCTACGAGCTGCCGTGGTACGTGATCATCGGCCCGCCGGGTTCGGGCAAGACCACCGCGCTGGTCAACTCCGGGCTGCATTTCCCCCTGGCCGCGCAACTGGGCGCCGGTGCCGTGCGCGGTGTCGGCGGCACGCGCAATTGCGATTGGTGGTTCACCGACCAGGCGGTCCTGCTCGACACCGCCGGCCGCTACACCACCCAGGACAGCGACGCGACCATCGACAAGGCCGCCTGGCTGGGTTTCCTGGGACTGTTGAAAAAGCAACGGGCCCGACGCCCGATTGACGGTGCGTTCATCGCCATCAGCCTGTCCGACCTGCTGCTGGGCAGCGACGCCGAGCGCGCCGCCCATGCCGCGGCGATTCGCTTGCGGATCCAGGAGCTGTACACCCAGCTGGGCGTGCGCTTCCCGATCTACCTGATGCTGACCAAGCTCGATCTGGTGCCCGGGTTCATGGAGTATTTCGATACCCTGAGCAAGGAAGAGCGCGCCCAGGTCTGGGGCATGACCTTCGCCCTGGACGATGGCAAGAGCAACGACAGCCCGCTGGCGCACCTGCAAAGCGAATTCACCGGCCTTGAGCAACGCCTCAACGACCGTCTGGTGGAGCGCCTGCAACAAGAGCGCGACCCGGCGCGGCGCGACCTGATCTACGGCTTCCCGCAGCAGTTCGGCGCCCTGAAGGATTGCCTGCAAAGCTTCCTCGAAGGCGTGTTCAAACCCAACGCCTTCGAAGAGCGCGTGTTGCTGCGCGGTGTGTATTTCACCAGCGGCACCCAGGAAGGCAGCCCGATCGACCGCCTGATCGGCTCCATGGCCCAGAGCATGAACCTGGACCGCCAGCACCTGGCACGCCAGACCGGCACCGGGCGCAGCTACTTCATCGAAAAACTCTTCACCGCTGTAGCGTTTGCCGAGCGTGGGTTGGTGGGCGTAGACCCCAAGGTCGAGCGTCGACGCAAGTGGATCGCCCGCGGTGTTCTGGCCTCCACGGTGCTGCTGGTGCTGGTGGTCAGCACGTTGTGGTGGGTCAGCTACCGTGCCAACCAGGCCTACATCGCCCAGGTCGATCAGAAGGTCGCGCCATTGGGCCAGGCCGTGCAGAACCTCAGCCCGGCGCAACGGGATGTGCTCGCGGTGTTGCCCTTGCTCAACGCCGTGAAACACCTGGCCGACGACGCCCCGAGCTGGGCCGAAGGCCTGGGCCTGTACCAGGGCGACATGCTCGAAGCCGAGTCCGGCAGCGTCTACCGCAAGCTGCTGATCGCGGTGTTCGCGCCACGCCTGCTGACGCGCATCGAAGAGCAACTGCACAGCGGCGGCAATTCGGATTTCCTCTACGAAGGCTTGAAGGCCTACCTGATGCTCGCCGACACCGAGCATTACGACGCCGACTTCATCAAGGCCTGGATCGCCCTGGATTGGGACCGCAGCCTGCCGCGGGACTTGCCGACCGAGCAGCGCCAGGCCCTGACCGCGCATTTGCAGGCGTTGTTCGAGCGGCGTCCGCCCCTCGCGCGCCTGGACCCGCGCCTGGTCGAAGACCTGCGCCGCCAGTTGCAGCAATTGCCGGTGGCCCAGCGGGTCTATGACCGGATCAAGCGCCAGAAACTGCCCGAAGGCATCCCGGATTTCCGCATCAACGAAGCCGCCGGGCGTGACGCGGCGCTGGTGTTCAGCCGCAAGAGCGGCAAGCCGCTGGGCGAACCACTGAGCGGGTTCTTCACCGTCAAGGGCTACCGCCAGGGCTTCTTGCTCACCAGCATGAGCCAGACCGGCACCCTGGCCGAAGAGCAGTGGGTGCTGGGCTTTGAGCAAGCCGATCAGCAGAACGTCGCCAGCCTGGCCGCCGATGTGCGTCGCTTGTACTTCCAGGACTACCTGCGCCAATGGGACGCCTTGCTGGCCGACATCGACTTCGTGCCGATCACCAGCGTGGCCCAGGCCGCCGATGTGCTGCGGGTGATTTCCGGCCCGACCTCGCCGCTGAAAAAACTGCTGGTGGCGGTGGCGAAGGAAACCGACCTGCAACAGGATGAACGCCTGCTGGCCGCCCAAGGTGCGTCGGTGGAAGGCAGCGTGGACAAGCTCAAGGAACACCTGGGCAGCTTGCTCGGCCAGGAGCAGGCGACGCCAAACGCGCCGGCGGCGAGCGATGACCCGATCACCGCGCACTTCGCCGAGCTCAACAGCATCGTCAGCAAAAGCGAAGGCGAGCCGGCGGCCATCGACGGTCTGTTGGCCGACATGAACGCTCTGTACGTACAGGTCAGCGCCATGGTCGGGGCCAGCGGCGACGCCTTGCTCGGCGAAGCCAAGAACCAGGCCACGGCCGCCGCCACCCGGGTCAGCCTTAATGCCGAACGCCAGCCGCCGCTGGTGCAGGGCCTGGTCAAGTCGGTGGTCAACTCCACCACCAACAGCATGATGGGCGGGGTGCGCAACCAACTGAACGCCGCCTGGACCAGCGAAGTGGTGAACATCTATCGCCAGTCCCTGGCCGGGCGCTATCCGATGTCGCCGGGCAGTGCGCGGGACGCGACCCTGGACGATTTCGGCCAGTTCTTCGGCGTCGGCGGGGTGATGGACAACTACTTCCGCAAGTACCTGCAACCCTACGTCGACACCTCGACGCCGACCTGGCGCTGGCAGCCGGGCGCGGCGCAGAAGCTCGGCATCTCCCCCGGCGCGCTGCAGACCTTCCAGCGTGCGGCGACCATCCGCGATGCGTTCTTCCGTTCCGGCGGCACCCAGCCGATGGTGCGCTTCGAACTCAAGCCGGTGGCGATGGACTCGACCATCACCCAATTCCTGCTCGACCTCGACGGCCAGCAGTTGAGCTACGACCACGGCCCGAGCCGTCCGACCGCCATGCAGTGGCCGAACCCGGGCAGCATCGGCGTGGTGCGGATCTCCATCATGCCGCCGTCGTCCAGCGGGCGTTCCGGCATCACCCTGGATGGGCCGTGGGCCTGGTTCCGCTTGCTGGAGCAATCGGACCTGACCGCCGGCAACTCGCCGGATCGCTTCAACCTGCGGTTGCGGGTCGATGGTGCCAGCGCCTCTTACGAGCTGCGGGCCAACAGCGCCTTCAACCCGTTCAAGAGCCGGGTGCTCAGCGGCTTCAGCCTGCCGGAGCGGCTATGAGTACGCCGGGCTTTTACGGAAAGTTGGCCAGCCGCGGCGACTTCGTCAGCCGTGGCTTGCCCCAGGGGTTTATCGGCCCGTGGGATTCGTGGTTGGCGGCGGGTTTGCTCGCCAGCCAGAGCAGCCTCGGCGAGCGCTGGCTGGATGCTTATCTGGTCAGCCCGTTGTGGCGCTTCATGGTCGCGCCGGGGGTGTGTGGCCCGGACGCCGCTTGTGGGGTGGTGATGCCGAGCATCGACCGGGTCGGCCGTTATTTCCCGCTGACCGTCGCGGTGCTGCTGGAGCCCGACGCGGACCCGGCGTCCGTGGTGGGCGGTGCGGACGAGTGGTTCGAGCGGGTCGAGAACCTGTTGCTGAGCACGTTGAGCGTGGAGGCCAGTTTCGAGGCGTTCAACGAACAGCTGGAAACCCTCGGTAGCCCGATGTACCTGCCGCGCACGTCGAGCAGCCGTTTCGCCAGCCTGCATCGCTTCGATGCCACCGACCCGCAGCGGCGCATGAGCGCCCTGGCCGAGGCGGCCTGCGAAGGCGCGAGCCTGTGGTGGGGCCAGGGATCGGAGCGCATTGCCCCGGGTTTGATGCGCTGCCAGGGATTGCCGGCAGCCGCTGATTTTGCGCAATTTTTGCTCGGCCAAGAAGGTGTTGTGTAGATGCGTCCAAGTGCCGGAAAAGCAATCAAGTCTGCAAGCAAGAGCCATGTCGGGATGGTTCGCCAGGTCAACGAAGACGCCTGCCTGGACCTGCCGGAAAACGGCCTCTGGGTGGTGGCCGACGGCATGGGCGGGCACGCGGCGGGCGATTACGTCAGCAGCCTGATCGTCGACAGCCTGCGCGGCATCGCCGTGGGGCGTTCGCTGGACGAATACGTCGCGGCGCTGCAGAGCGACCTGCTACGGGTCAACGCCGCCGTGCGGGAAGAAACCGCCAACCGTGGCGTGACCATGATGGGCAGCACCGTGGTGGTCCTGGCCGCCCGCGACCTGCGGGGCATGTGCCTGTGGGCCGGTGACAGCCGCCTGTATCGCCTGCGCGACGGCGTGCTCGAAGGCATCTCCCGGGACCACAGCTACGTCCAGGATCTGCAGGACAGCGGCCTGCTCAGCGAAGCCGAGGCGCGGGTGCACCCGCGGGCCAACATCGTCACCCGGGCCATTGGCGTCGAGGCGCAACTGAACCTGGCGCTGACCGAACTGCTGCTGGTGCCTGGCGACAGCTACCTGTTGTGCAGCGACGGGCTGACCAAGACCGTCGAGGACGAGGAGATCCGCGAGGTACTGAGCCACGACGAGCCCGGCGAAATCGCCAGCAGCCTGGTGTCCCTGGGCCTGATGCGCGGCGCGCCGGACAACATCACCGTGGTGGTCGTGAAGGTGCCGTCATGAGCTTGACCCTGAACATTGTCATCCCCGGCTACGACATCGAAGGGCCGATCGGCGAAGGCGCGATGGCCAGCGTGTACCTGGCGACCCAGCGTTCGCTGGAGCGCAAGGTGGCGTTGAAAGTGATGGCGGCAGCCCTGGCCGCCGACCCGACGTTCTGCGAGCGTTTTTTGCGCGAAGGCAAGACCCTGGCGCGCTTGTCGCACCCGCACACCGTCACCATCCATGACATCGGCAACGTCGGTGAACTGTATTACATGGCGATGGAATACCTGCCCAACGGCACGCTCAAGGAACGCATCGCCGCGGGCCTGACGCCGGAGCAGGGCCTGACCTACATCCGCCAGATCGCCTCGGCCCTGGGGTATGCCCATGGCTTGGGCCTGGTCCACCGGGACGTCAAGCCGGCCAACATCCTGTTCCGCGCCGATGGCACGGCGGTGCTCTCGGACTTCGGCATCGCCAAGTCCTTGGACGACCGCACCCAGTTCACCCAGGCCGGCTTTGCCGTCGGTACGCCCAGCTACATGAGCCCGGAACAGGCCCGTGGGCAAGACATCGACGGTCGCGCCGACCTGTACGCCCTGGGCGTGGTGCTCTACGAAATCCTCGTCGGCAAACTGCCGTATATCGGCAACGACGCACTGTCCACGGCCCTGGCGCACCTGACCGAACCGTTGCCGGAGTTGCCGGTGCACCACGGCCGTTACCAGGACGTGTTGCGCAAACTATTGGCGAAGGACCCGGCGGAGCGTTTTCCGGACGCGGCGGCGTTGCTGCGGGCGCTGGATAACCTGCCTGAGGAGTCGGAAGCGACGCTGATCCGGCCGTTATCGTTGCAACTGCCGACCACGCCGCCTGCGGTGGATGACTTGGCGGGCTTGACGCCCATGTCCATCGACATTCCCAGCGGCCCGGCTTATTCACCGCCGCAGCCACAGTCCAAGCCCGTTCCACCGCCGATAAAACCGACGGCTCAATCCTCGGTGTCGGAGCAACGCAAGGGCCCGGTGTTCGCCCTGGCCGCCGTTGCGGTCGCCGTGGCGCTGGCGTTGGGTGGCGCGGGTTATTGGTGGTTGGCCGGTGACGATGGCAAGGAGGTGAAGACGCCAGTGGCCACGACCACCTCGGTCAAGCCACCGGAAGTGAAGCCGCCGAAAGCCCCGGAAGTGCCGGCGGTCAAGCCCCCCGTCGCCCCGCCGGCCCAGCCCCCCGTGGCGACCGAGGCCGACGGCGGCCAGCGGCCGCTGTTGATGGCCGGCAAGAAGACCCTGTTCCAGCGCGTGCTCAGCAAGCCGGGGGCGAAACTCGCCGAGGCGCCGGGTGCCGCACCGGGCAAGGCACTGCCGGCGTTTTCGGTGTTGTACGTGTATCAGCGCAAAGACGTCGATGGCGGCTCGTGGGTGCGGGTCGGCGCGGCCACCGACGGGCGCAGCGACGGCTGGCTACCCGCCGCCCAGGTCAGCGACTGGAAGCAAAGCCTGGTGCTCAAATTCACCGAACGTTCCGGCCGTGCGCCCGTGATGTTCCTGCGTCAGCCTGGCGAAGTGGAAAAGCTCCTGGCTAACCCATCGGCCGCCAAGAACGTATTGCTCAAGGCCCAGCAGAGCCCCCAGGACGACCAGCAAGTGCTGGCCCTTGAACCGGCCGCCAGCGCGGTGCCGCAGAGCCAGTTCTATCTGTTGCCGATCTTCGATTCCCGCGAAAGCCTCGATGAAAACGGCCAGCCGGTGCAGTTGCTGAACGTGGCGTCCATCGACCCGGGCAACACCCCCAAGGCGGCGGGCAACACGCCGATCACCACCGCCAACGCCGACGCGTTCCGCACCGCCGTGGTGCTGGTGGTGGACACCACTGTGTCGATGCAGCCCTACATCGACCAGGTGCGCGACGTGGTCCACGAACTGCAAACCCGCATCGCCGAGCGCGGCGAGTTGGACAGCGTCAGCTTCGGCATGGTGGGTTTCCGCAACAGCACCAAGAAAACCCCAGGCCTGGAATACGTCGCCAAGACCTTGATCACCCTCGAACAGGGCCGCGACCCGCAGCGCTTCATGGAGCTGGCGCGGCAGGTCAAGGCATCGACGGTGTCGAGCCATTCGTTCAACGAAGATGCGTTCGCCGGGGTCATGGAAGCCGTCGAAGGCATGGACTGGTCCGGTTACGGTGGGCGCTTGATCCTGTTGGTCACCGACGCCGGTGCACTGCGCAAGAACGACCCATTTGCCGCCACGCAAATGAACGAGGCCGAAGTGCGCCAGGCGGCGCTGGGCAAGCAGATCAAGATCTATGCCTTGCACCTGCTCAGCGACGCGGGCAAGAAAACCCATGCCGGCGCCCAGAGCCAGTACCGCACCCTGACCGCCGACGCTAACCCGCAGATCGGCGACCTGTACATTCCGGTGCCGGGCGCCGACGTGCGCAAGTTCGGCGAGCGGGTCGACGAGATCGGTTCGGTGTTCGCCGACCTGGTGCACCAGGTACGCAGCAACAAACCGCAAGCCGTGCCGCTGTTGAGCGCCGCGCCGAGCCTGGCCGACAAGTCGGCCGCGGTCGGCTACGCGATGCACATGGATTTCCTGGGGCGCAAATCCGCCAGCCAGGCGCCGCAATTGGTCAGCGCCTGGACCGCCGACCGCGACCTGACCAACCCGGCGCTGCCGGCGTTCCAGGTCTGCGTGATGCTGACCAAGCTGCAACTCAACGACCTGCAGCAGTCGCTGAAACTGATCGTCGACGCGGCCCGCAAGACCCAGAGCTCACCCAAGGATTTCTTCCAGGAAATCGCCAGCGCCAGTGCCTACATGAGCCGCGACCCGTCGGCCCTGCGCAAGGGCGGCAACCTGGCCGACGGCGGGATTCTGGGCGAGTACCTGGAAGGGCTGCCGTACCGCAGCAAGTCGCTGAACATGACCCAGGACTTGTGGCTGTCCTTGAGCGTGGCCGAGCAGGAAGATTTCATCGACGAGCTGGATTCGAAAATCCGCCTCTACGAAACCTTCCACAACGACCTCGCCAACTGGGTGCGCTTCGGCGACGCCGAGCCGGGCGATGCCTTGTACCGCGTTCCGTTGTCGACGCTGCCGTGATGCTGACCCTGAGCGCCGTGCACAAAAGCCGGGGCGCCGGCAGCCAGCGCTACAGCCTGGTGATTCCACGGCTGCAATTGCGCGGCGGTGAACAACTGGCGGTGGTCGGCCCCAGCGGTTGTGGCAAGAGTACGTTGCTGGACCTGTTGGCGCTGGTGTCGGCGCCGGATCAGGCTGGGCAGTTCGACTTCACGCCCGTCGATACGCCGCTGGACATCGCCAAATTGTGGCGTGCGTCGCAACAGGGCACCTTGGCCGAGCTGCGCAGCCGTTACCTGGGTTATGTTCTGCAAACCGGCGGCCTGTTGGGCTTCCTGGATGTGCGCGGCAACATCGCGTTGTCGCGCAAATTGCTGGGCTTGAAGGATGACGCAAGCGTGACGCGCCTGGCTGGGCAGTTGGACATCGCCGATCAACTGGACAAGAAGCCGGCGGACTTATCCGTCGGTCAGCGCCAGCGGGTCAGCTGTGCCCGGGCGTTGGCCCATGGGCCGCGCCTGCTGCTGGCCGATGAGCCGACCGCCGCCCTCGACCCGCTGAACGCCGAGCGCGTCATGCAGTTGCTGGTGGCCCAGGCTCGCGAACACGGCGTGTGCTGTGTGGTCGCCACCCACGACGAGGCGCTGGCCCGCGCCAGCGGTTTGCAGGTGCGCCGCATCAGTTGCCGTCGCGATGCCGACGGCGGTGTCACCGCCACCCTCGGGGAGGCTTGCTGATGCGCGGCGCGCTGGTGGCTTCCCTGGCCTGGCAGGATTACCGCAACGATGCCTGGCTGTCGGCCTGCTCGGTGCTCGCGCTGGTGGCCGTTGTCGCGCCGCTGCTGGTGTTGTTCGGCCTGAAGTTCGGCCTGGTCAGCAGCCTGACCGAGCGCTTGCAGAACGACCCGGCCACCCGGGAAATCATCCCCTTGGGCGGCGGTCGCTTCAGTGCCGAATTCATCGAACAATTGAGCCAGCGCGGCGACGTGGCCTTTGCCTTGCCGCGCACCCGCCAGATCGCCGCCACGGCGGATCTGAGCAGCGAGGCTTCGGCCGTTACGGTCGAGATGATTCCCACTGCGGCCAACGATCCCTTGTTCGAGCATTTGCCGGTGCCTCAAGGCCTGGATCAAGTGGTGCTCAGCCAGACCGCCGCTGAAAAGCTCGGCGCCAAGGCTGGCGATTGGGTGCAGGCCAGTTTCGGCCGGCAGGTGGCCGGTCGCAGCGAGGCGCAGCGCACCCGCGTTCAGGTCTTGCACGTGCTGCCCTTGGAAGCCTTCGCCCGGGACGGTCTGTTTGCACCGCTGGCCTTGCTGGAGGCCGCCGAGGATTACCGCGATGGCCGCGCCGTGCCCGCGTTCGGCTGGCCGGGCGATGCGGTGAGTGTGGCCGGGCAACGGGTCTACCCGGCGTTTCGTTTGTATGCCCGCAGCCTCGGCGACGTCGAGCCGCTGCGTCAGTATTTCGCCGGACAGAACCTGCTGGTCTCGACCCAGGCCCAGACCATCGCACAAGTGCAATCGCTGAGCCGCAATCTGTCGATCGTGTTCTGGATCATCGCCGGGTTGGCCTTGGCCGGCGCCTTCGCGGCGATCTTTGCCGGCGCCCTGGCGGCGGTCGAGCGTAAGCGTCGGGAGCTGTCGGTGTTGCGCCTGCTGGGGGTTTCCACCGCGGCACTGTTGCTGTTCGTGGTGTTGCAGGCGCTCTACAGCGCAACGTTCGCGGCCCTGCTGAGTGCCGGCCTGTATGGCCTGGCGCAGTCGGGCCTGAATTATTTATTTGCACAGATGCCCGGCGAATACGCCAGTCATCTGTTGGTGCGTCACTACACCTTGGCCCTGGTGGCCGTGCTCGGCGTCAGCGCCGTCGCGGCGGCTTGTGGTGGCTGGCGGGTGGCGCGCATCCAGGCGTGTGAAGGAATTCGCGATGTATAAGTTATTGGGCGCCGCCGTGGCGCTGAGCCTGGCCAGCATGGTCTGGGCAGATGAAGGCACGGACAAGCTGGACAACCCCAAGCCGTTGCCCGACGACGTCAGCCTGCCGCTGCCGTGCGAAGGCCAGATGGTGTTCCGCTACGTCTACATCCTCGCCCAGGGCACCCTGGATGACCGCGAGATCAGCCTCGGTTACCCGTTCAGCGAAGGCGAGGCGGGTTATCAACAGTCGTTCATTTCCGGCTACCGGCGCGACTTCATCAACGGCCAGTTCACCCTCAAGGACCTGCCCACGGACTGGAACAAGACCATCACGCCGTTGATGCCCAAGACCGACGCCAAGACGCCGCTCAAGCCGATGCTGTACTTCATCGGCAAGTACGAGGTCACGGCCCGCCAATACGCCCAGGTCATGGCCCAGGCGCAATCGCTGGCCAGTGGCGAAGCGGCGCCGGCCTGCGAAACCCTGCAAGCCGATTTGCCCCAAGGCGTGGCGGGGCGTTTGCCCAAGGTGAAACTGTCGAAGTTCGAGGCCGAGCGCTTCTCGGCGGTGTACAGCGCCTGGTTGATGAAATACCACAAGGACCTGCTGCCGGTGAGCGGTCGCGGCACCTCTGCCGAAGACGGCGGGTTGGGTTTCGTGCGCTTGCCGACGGAAGTCGAATGGGAATTCGCCGCCCGTGGCGGGCAAGCCGTCAGCCGTCAAGACCTGGAAGGGCGCCTGTTTCCCCGGCGCCTGGAAGGCAGTGAGAGCGACGGGCCGCTGGCCGATTGGGCGGTGTTCAACCAGGTCGCCGGTGGCACCGGCCAGGCAGCGCGGCTGATGCCCATCGGCACCAAGCTGCCGAACCCCATCGGTCTGTTCGACGTGGTGGGCAACGCGGCCGAGATGGTCCAGGAATCCTTCCAGTTGGTGCACGCCGGTCGCCGCCAGGGCGCCTATGGCGGCTTCGTGGTCAAGGGCGGCAACTACCTGGAAGGCGAGGGCACGTTGTTCACCGGGATGCGTCGCGAGTACCCGCTGTTCGCCGCCGACGGTACCGAGCAGAGCAACGAAACCACCGGCTTCCGCGTGGCCGTTGGGGCGTTGTCGGCGCCGCGTTCACGCTACAAGGAGTTGTTCGCCCAATGGCAGAAAGAAGGCCGCCTCGCGTCCCTGACCGACGCCATCGATGACGCCGACGACCCGACCAAACGCCTGGACAGCATCATCGCCGCCAGCGCCGACCCGCGCCTGCAAGCCGAACTGGGCCTGGTCAACGAAGAGCTCAAACGCAACGTCTCACTCATCGCCCAGCAACGCGAAGAAGCGGCGGGCAACCTGATCCAGTCGTCGGCCCTGGTGGCCGAGACCGTCAACAACTACAACATCCGCCTGACCAATCTGCAGAACAGCCGGCAGGCCGCGCTGGATGCCAAGGATGAGGCCAGCGCGCAACTGTTCGCCACGGCCATCGACAACGGCCGCAGCGCGCTGGATGGCGCGGTGGCGATCTACATCGACAACCTGGCCACCGGCACCCGCTACACCGATGCCGTGATCCAGGCGCAGTTCCAGCGCATCAAGGAAGAGTTGGAACGCAAGCCGGTACTGGGCAAGAGCCTGGTGGCGCGCGCAACGTTATTCGTTCGTCATGTCGGGGATTATCGTCAGCAAAAACGAGCCGACCCGGCGGCGATATTGAAGGAATTGCTCGCATCGAGCGCTCAGCGGTCTTGAGCGTTCGTTGTCAGCGAGCTTGGAAGGGACTCAGGCGGCGATAGCGCCGCGCTGAGCTTGGTCAACACTTAAACGAGAACACAACTATGCTTTTCTCCCGTAAACCATTTGCTTCGGTTTCCAAGCGTCACTTGCTGATGGTCGCTGTCGGCTTCAGCACCGTACTGACGGGCTGCGCCACGTCGCCGACCTCCAAGGTCGCGTCGAGCACCAAGGTCGAGTACTACCCTAACTGCTACGAGCCGGTGCAGCACCTGCGCTCCACCGAAGGCAACATGACCAAGTCGGTCGTCACCGGTGCCGCTGTCGGTGCCGTCGGTGGTGCGCTGCTGGGCGCCCTGACCGCCGACAAGGAAGACCGTGGCCGCAACGCCGCCATCGGTGCCGCGGGCGGTGCATTGGCCGGTGGTGCCGCCGGTTACTACACCGAGCGCCAGAAGCAGATCGCCGACGACAACCAGCGCATCGCCTCCTACGCTGCCGACGTCAACAAAAGCGTCTCCGACATCGACCGCAGCACCGCTTACGCCAAGACCTCGCAGCAGTGCTACCAGAGCGCGTTCAGCAAACTGGTTGCCGACCGCAAGGCCAAGACCGTCAACGACACCGAAGGCCGCAAGCGCCTGGCGGAAATCGTCGCTGGCCTGAAAGAGTCGAACGACTTGATCGTCGCGGTCAATGGCAAAGCCTCCGAAGACCTGAACAACTACACCCAGGCCTACGAGAAAGACCTGCAGCAAGTGGGTGTGCAGCGTACTGACGTGGTGACTGTGGCCACTGCTGATACCACGCCGGTCGTGTCTCAGACCACCAACAAGAAAAAGAACAAGAACGTACAACCGGCCAAGAAGAAAGACCTGCCGACCGTGCCGAAAGAAGCGGTGACCACCGAGAAAACCCTGCTGACCGCCAAGGCCAAGCAGGATGAAAGCAAGCAGGTTGCCAGCGCCGGTACCACTCAGGTCAACAGCATGTGCAAAAACCCGGACCTGGGCGACTGGGCACCGGTTCCTTGCCCGAATGTTTGATTGAGTGAGGGCTGCTGATCGTTGGTCAGCAGCCAAAACCTGTGGGAGCGAGCTTGCTCGCGATAGCGTCCGTTCAGTTGGCATCCCTGTTGACTGACCCGCCGCCATCGCGAGCAAGCTCGCTCCCACAGTTGTTTTGTGTTGCCGGTGATATCTGCGACACCTCCAATCCCCTGTGGGAGCGGGCTTCTAGCCGGCCTGTCTCTTGCGGTTGTACCCCGATCCAATTGTGGGAGCGGGCTTGCCCGCGAAGGCGGCCTTCTAGCCGGCCTGTCTCTTGCGGTTGTACCCCGATCCAATTGTGGGAGCGAGCTTGCTCGCGAAGGCGGCCTAGCAGCCGGCCAGGAGGTTGTTGACTGAGTACATATCCGTTGCTGCGGTAACGGCGGCTGGCGGTTCCGCTCTTACAGCGGGTCACTTTTGGCAAACGCCCCAAAAGTAACCAAAAGGTCTTTGCCCCACCACTCGGCACCTCGCCTAGGCTCGGTGTGCCCTCACTCCGGCATTGCTCCGTGGGCCGCCGCGAAGGGCCATCCATGGCCCAGCGCGGCTACCTCGGCATCCATGCCGAGGTGCCCACTGCGCAATACCTGCGTTCGGCCAGCGTGGTCAACGGGGCCCCCAGATCAAAAGCCCGCCGAGGCGGCCTTATAGCCGACCTGGCTCTTTGGCCGTCCCCCCGATCCAACTGTGGAAGCAAAGCTTGCTCGCGAGGCGGCCTTATAGCCGACCTGGCTCTTTGGCTGTCCCCGATCCAATTGTGGGAGCGGGCTTGCCCGCGAAGGCGGCCTAATAGCCGGCCTATCTCTTGCGGTTGCACCCGATCCAATGTGGGAGCGAGCTTGCTCGCGATGGCGTCGGCTCAGCCTGCATCAATGCAAGCGCTATCCCTTGGCATCAGGCGCCGCTATCTCCCTGGTTTCCAGATGATCCAACGCCCGCTCCACCAACAATTGCACCCCATCGGCCATGCGGCTGATTGCCAGGGCGATGCAGCGGCGTGAGTCATCCACGTCGTCAGCCAGGTCGGCGGCGATGGTGCTGATGGACAGCAGGTCTTCGGAGGCGTTGGCGAGCAGGGTTTCGGTGTCGATGTGGGGAGCGACGATGAAGAGCTGGCTTTTATCGATTTCGGGTGGGTCAGAGGGTTTGGGGTTGAGGTAGTAATCGAGGGCGCGAGTGGCGGCGTCTTCGAGCTTTTTTTCTTCTTGCGCTTCGACGCGGGATTTGTGACCGCTTTGTGGCGGATTTGGAGTGACCTTGAACATAAATGCATTACCCGATATGTAATTGAATGGAGGCTGACACCTTTCGTTGCACCGAAAGAGGTGGCAGCTACGCGCGGGTGTGCAAGACCGGGCATATCGGACCCCGGCAGACCTCGAGAGTCTCCCGCGCGCAGCCGCCATAAACACACCAATACGAGCATGAGCCGTTTGGCGGTAGCAGTTGCGCGCCGATATGTACCGGACTTGCACGTCCGTGTCACCGTTTTTTGCGATGACGAACAAAGGTTAGCGGTGCCCTAGAACCCTGCCTAGTTCATGAACAGCCCGGCGTGTTGAAGGAAATGTCCGAGGGTTTGGCAGGGGAAAGGGATCAAAAGATCGCAGCCTTCGGCAGCTCCTACAGAAACCGATGTAGGAGCTGCCCAAGGCTGCGATCTTTTGATTTTAGGTTTTGTGACTTGGTAGTCATCTTTCGCGAAAACCAGCTTATCTTCCGACAAAGCGATCCGATGATGGCGTTGCGCCGAAGAATCGCTAAACTGCCAGCCATTCATCTTTCTTCACGAGGCTGTGCCCATGAAATTTCGTTTTCTGCTGTGGATGCTGGGGTTGTTGATGGGCAAGGCCAGCCGGACCAATCCGGCGTTCCAGCAGCAGTTGGGTGACAAGGAGCTGGTGTTCCAGCTGCAAACCCTGGACGGTAAGGTCGCCCGACATTTCACCGTGAAGAACCAGCGCATCACCAGTCAGTCCGGCGTTTATCCAACCCCGGCCTTCGCCATCGCCTTCAAGGACGCCGCCTATGGCTTCGCCACGATGCAAGCCAAGAACAAGCAGTTGGCGTTCATGACAGGGATTCAGGACAAGTCGATCCAGATCAAGGGCAACCCGGCGCTGGTGATCTGGTTCCAGGGGCTGACCAAGTACTTGAAGCCGAAGAAGGCCAAGCCGAAGGCTTGATCGGGCTTGGCCTGAAAGGCCAATGATTTGGCCGCCAGGGATCATGGCGACTGTCAGCTCTGACAGGTGTGCGGATCGATGTTTGGGCGCTCCATTGTGATGAAACCAGCGTGGTTTCATACACCTCGATGGAGTGACAATCATGGCCCAGGCACCAAGCACCATTCAGGCTGGCACGCTCGACCCGACCTTTGCCGAAGAGGGGGTGCTGACACTACCGACCCCCGAATTAATAGGCCCCCGCACGCTAGCCCTCCTGCCACTGGCTGAAAACAAACTACTGATAACCGTGCTCTTGCCGGAAAAGCCCGGCTCTTTCGGACTGGCGAAAGTGAATGAGGATGGATCGATCGATATGGAGTTTGGAGGCGGGACGGGCGTGGTGGAGTTCTCCAAAGCAGACACAAATTTGGAAACGATCTCCCACCTCAGCGGCCTTAGCGATGGTGGGTGGCTGGTGATCGGAGAATATGGATCGCCCAGTGGTTCCGGCTCCTATGTCGTGCGGTTCTTGCAAAGTGGGCAGCCGGATACGCGCTTTGGCGAGGACGGTGTTCGCTTGCTTCCGTTTCGTCCTGAGTCAAGGGGGGGAGAAGATGGGCCAGTGACGTTTAGTCGGCGGGACCGAGAAGCCTCCGCACAAACGCCACTATCTTCGGGCAATAATGGTCCTTCTGCGGTTGTGCAGCCGGATGGAAAGATCGTTCTGCGCAGTGCGGTATTTATCGGCACCGACGTGCGTTGGGTGGTGCTTCGTCTTAACCCGGATGGCTCTACTGACTACACGTTTAACGGGACTGGATCCGTGGACATCGTGTTCCCGGGCATTCCCCGTGTCGCTAGAAGTGCCAAAGGTATTGTCCTTCAAGCAGATGGCAAGGTGTTGGTATTCGGGGAATATAGCCAAACGACTCCGGATTCCAGGGGTATTTATGTGATACGTCTGGATGCGACGGGACATTTCGATACCGATTTCAATGCCGGCACCGGCTTTGTGACCGTTCCGAATCTCAGTAATGCGAATGCGGTGGCGCTGAGAGAAAGCGATGGCGCGATTCTTGTCGCAGGGGATACTTGGCCCAACCCAGACCAAGGCTACGACAGGCACGGCCTGATATTCGTGTTAAGTCGCGATGGATTCTTCGATTTTGCTTTCAATAGCGGGCAGCCACTGTTTTCTAAGTTAGTGGACAAGGGTCATGACTGGCATCGCTGCGCATGGCAGGCCGACGGTTCCATTGTCGTTGCGGGTACTACCGGCAGGGGGCTTGTTGAAAAAGGTGTGTCAGCGCTGACGGCGCGTTTTCGCTCTGATGGTTCGCTGGACTTGACCTTCAATGGCAGTGGTTTTGTGCTGTTTGACGAGGAAGTCTATGACGAGACTGTCGAGGTTATGGCGCTAATGCCAGACGGGCGGATTGTCGTTGGCGGTTTTAGGCAGCTACCCGGCCCAGTTTGGGGTCGCTTCTTTGGAAGCTGGATCGTCCGCTATCTGGTTTGAGTGCTCAGGGACATGGGGAGGGCCAAGCCCGAGGCCTGAAAGGCCAGTGGTTTGGCTCCTGGGAATAGCAGGACTGTTATTTCTCGCAGGTGCGGGGCGGCGGATTAAGGCGCCTTATCAGGTGGTGGATATCCAGCTTGGACTTCATACACTGATGGAGCAAAAATCATGACTCACTCACCAGGCAATCTTAAGGCAGGCGCGCTTGACCCATCCTTCGGGGATGGAGGCAAGGTGCAACTTCCCATACCCGAAGTTTCCGCGGCCGGAGCCTCCGGTATTTTGGCACTCCCTAATGGCAAATTGCTTACGGTCATGCCATTACTGGGAGTGGAGGCTCCCATGGTGGTCTTGCGTTTGAACGAGGATGGGACACTCGATACCACATTTGGTAACTCGGGAACGGGTTATATTGAATTGCCAGAAAAAGGGATCGAACCAATTTTAGTGGGTATTAATTCATTGTCTGACGGCGGATCGATTATAGGTGCTCGATTTGGTAACGCCGAGGGTTTTGGCACAATTATCATAAAGTTGCGGGAGAATGGCGAATTCAATAGCGAGTTTGGAAATAATGGTGTGGTCCGTCTGGCTATTTGGGGGCGGGAGCAACAGCGTGAGCAGGGTTCAGAAGATGAAAGTGATTCAGGCAAAGCGGAGGGAAACTGGAGATATTCGGCGATAGAGGACGCAAACGGTAAAATTGTATTAGTAGATCAAACCCTTCTTGAGCAAGGTATCAGAGCCATTGCTATTCGTTTGAATGTAGATGGCTCGTTGGATGACACATTCGACAGAAGCAGCTCAAGGGTGGAATTGCCTGGCGTCGAGTACACATGGACTACTGCTTCAGGCGTCGCCGTTCAGTCGGATACAAAAGTGCTGGTCTGCGGTCGTTACGGGGATGACCTAGAAGGCGGGATTTATGTTGTGCGTTTCGATAGTGAGGGCCGTGCGGATCCGACGTTCAATAACAACCGTCCCTTTATAATGCCTTTGGTCAACGCAGCGTTTCGTGCGATAGCTATAGGCAACAGTGCTGGCGCTGAGAAAATTCTTGTTGTCGGTGACGCTGAAGAAGGTGATGAAAAAAAAGGGTTGATTGTTGTTCTAAATGAGCAAGGTTCCTACGATTCCGCTTTTAATAATGGAGCTCCCTTGTTTGCCACGTTGTATGCCAAGGATCTTGTTTGGAGAAAATGCGATTGGCGACCTGATGGCCGGATAGTTATTACAGGTACCGCGGGGAATCTCAACACCTCTCATAATGGAGTGCTGGCGGCGCGATACCGCCCTGATGGCTCTTTAGACCCGCAATTCAACGATGGCGTAGGCTATGTTGTTTATGAGGGGATCGATGGGCCAAACATGCTCAGAGATATGGTTGTCATGGCAGATGAACGGATCGTGATCAGTTGTTTTGAAGTCGTCGGTGGCTCCGGATATGAGTGGATACTACGTTACTTGGGTTAAACCGCCTGCGGTATCTGCTAGGTAATGAGGCTAGCGAGCCCCGGACCCACTGAATACCACACAAGCTATCCTGGCCGCTCGCTGGAAACAAACTGCTGATCGCCATGCGTTTATCGAAAGAGTAGTCGAGGGCGCAAGTGGCGTCCTGGTATAAAACGTCGGCGTTTTATCGCCAAAAGATCGTTGCAACTGTCATCGCTGACAGGTGCAAAGCCATTTGCTCAAGCGCTCCATGAAGGTCGGTATCCAAACCGGATTGTGTACGACCTTAATGGAGCAATAACCATGGCTCAGTCAGCAGCGCTCGTAAAAGCAGGCACACTCGACCCGACCTTCGCCGACGGCGGCGTCCAGAGACTGCGCTTTCCTGAAATATCCGGCGACTCCGCATCTGCGGTCCTGGCTTTACCCGATAACAAACTGATGATTGCCATTCTGTTGTCGGGATTCCGCGCCCCTGTCGCAATGGCGCGACTTCACGAGGATGGGACGCTCGACACCGAGTTTGGTGGGGCTGGCGCCGGCTACGTGGAGGTGGCTTTGGACGAGGCTCACGTTGATCAGGTTTTTGGCCTCAGCGGGCTAAGCGACGGTGGATGGCTGCTGTTGGGTCAGTATCAAGCAAACGACTTAACGGACGGAGGGCTGGTTCTAGTACGGCAACACAAGGACGGTCAACTGGATAAGTCTTTCGGCGAAAAAGGGGTGCGTTTGATTTCCTATTTCGACATGGGCTGGCCCGAGGATGTGGGTGTGCGGGCCGAGATCGCCGCAGGGGCTGGGAAAGCGAGCACTATCACAGCCCCGCGAAGCTCCAGCCGTGCCGGTACGTCTGCCGTTCAGCAACTGGACGGCAAGATCGTCCTGACCGCGCATGTCAGCCATTTGGGAGACGACGCCAGGATGAAGGGGATCGTTCTTCGTCTCAATTCGGATGGTTCGACCGACACAATGTTCAACGGAACCGGTTTTGCGATCATTGAACTCGAAGGCTTGACGTATGACTGGAATAGCGTCCAGGGCGTTGCGGTTCAGAACGACGGCAAGGTGCTGGTTTGCGGCATGTATGTACGGCTTGCCACGAACTTCGCGGGTGCTTATGTGACGCGCTTCGATGCCACGGGACGTGTCGATACCCAATTCAATGGCGGGACCGTGACGGTTCGGGACTCGGAGCCGGTTGGTCTGTCGGCAATCCGGGTGAGAGACACGGATGGCAGCATCGTGGCGGTGGGCAAGGCCATTCGCGAGGGCGCTTCCAATGGTCTGATCATTGTTTTAACCGCCGATGGTTTCTTCGATTTCAATTTCAATCGTGGGCAGCCGCTGTTCTCCCAGCTGGTGCCCCAAGGGTTGCTATGGGAGCATTGCCAGTGGCAGGAAGATGGTTCGATTCTCGTCGCCGGCATTACGGGAAAGGGCTTTGTCACTGAAGAACTTACGGTGTTAACTGCGCGCTACCGTTGCGATGGCTCCCTCGATCCGACATTCAACGGCAGTGGCTTCACGGTTTTTAACGAAGACGAAGGCTATGAAGATCTGCGGGATATGACCGTCATGGCCGATGGCCGGATTGTCCTCTGTGGTTTTGTATGGAAGGAGGCTGATCCGTTGCCTTACATCGCCGGCGGCTGGGTGATTCGCTATCTGGCCTGAGGCGGCTGTGGCAAGGAGTGAGCTCCCGGCCACAGAGCCATCAGTGGCCGAACTGCGCAGCCAACTCCCGCAACAACACTTCAGCTTCCAGCACCTTGCTGACCACGTCATTGGCCTTTTCCCGGGTCAGGCCCACGCGTTCGAGCAGGGCATCCGGGATGTCTTCATCCGGGCCCGAGCCGATGCTGCGGGCGCGCAGCAGGCGTACGGCCAGGCACACCAGGTTCGGGTAGGCGGCGAATTCGCCGTCGTAGTTGGGGTCGTGTTGGAAGCGCAGGGCGGTGGCCAGTTCGTCGGGCATATCCCAGTAGCGCATCAGCCATGAGCCGATCTGTTCACGACTGATGCCCAGCAGGTGCTGTTCCACGTAGCTGTGGCACAGGTGCGGGTTGACCTCCAGGTGCCGGCAGATCAGCGAGAAGTGCGGCGGGAACACGTGGGCCAGCAACAGGTAACCGAAGTTGTGCAGCAGGCCGGACAGGTAGGTCAGGCCTCCCTCGGGACGCTGTGCGCGCGGCATGGCGCGGGTCAGGCCTTCGATGACGGCGGCGGTGTAGATCGACTGGTGCCAGTACGGCGTGGTGTGTTGCGGGTGGTCCTTGGGCAGGCTCAAGGTCTTGCCCAGGGCCAGGCCCAGTGCCAGGTTGATCACCAGATCGAAGCCCAGTACCCGCACGATGGCGTCTTCCACCGAACGAATCTTGCCCGGCGACGCGTAGTAGGGCGAGGCGGCCCAGCTCACCACTTGCGCGGCCAGGGCCGGGTCGGTTTCCACCACGCCGGTGATGTCGTCGATGGTGGCGTCGGGGTCGACCCGCAGCTTGATGATTTTTTGCGCGGTTTCAGCCAGCGGCGGGATCTCGATGGTTTCTTCCAGCCGTTGCTGGATACGCCGGGCGGTGAACGCCTGCACAGCCTGGGTGATTTCCGCGCGGTCGTCGTGGGGGCGGTCCAGGTTGGGGGTGATGTTGCTCACGGCTTCGCCGAACGTCGCGGCGCTGGCCTTGGTGAGCATGGTCTTGAACGCTTCGCTGGTCACTTCCAGCAGCAGCCCCGGCTCGCCGGAGTTGATCAGCAGCTTCGGTTCGCGCAGCAGGCTTTCTTCGTACAGGCACGGTGAGCTGGTCAGTGCCGGCAGCCCGGGCAGCAGGCTCAGGCTGTGTTTGCCGAGCATGCGCTCCAGGCGCTCGGTTGGCACCGCCGTAAGCTTGCGGCCGGTGAGTTCGGCCAGGCGGTTGAGGTCCAACAGCTGGCTTTGCGGAAACAGCACCATGAGCGCGCCAACGGCATCGTGCAGCAACACCGCCTGCACTTTGCGGGCGGGGTTCAGGCCCGGTCGTTCGAGTACTTCGTCATAGCCGATGCCCAATTTCTCGAGCAACAGCCGAATAACAGACGGAGCGTGCGGGGCTTCGGGGACGAGGGCAGCTTCTGTCATGGTCTGTATCCGTTTTCCTACAAGTTGGTCAGTATAACCAGCTTGTCCTGCACGCGGGTCTGGAAAACTGAGCGCGTGCTCACACTTGGCCGTATTGCTGCCCATGACGCAGCCAGCGATCCAGCAGCGGGCTGACGTGGTCGGGCCAGCGTTCCAGCAGGGCCTGGGCGGCGTCGCGTACGGCGGGGAGCAGATCGGCGTCGCGCATCAGGTCGGCTACCTTGAATTGAAGCAGACCGGTCTGGCGTGTGCCGAGCATTTCACCGGGGCCGCGCAATTCGAGGTCTTTTTCGGCGATGACGAAACCGTCGTTGGTTTCGCGCATGATCCCCAGCCGTTGGCGGCCGATCTGCGACAGCGGCGGGTGATAGAGCAAGACGCAATGGCTGGCGGCGCTGCCCCGGCCCACCCGGCCGCGCAGCTGGTGCAACTGCGCCAGGCCCAGGCGCTCGGGGTTTTCGATGATCATCAAGCTGGCATTGGGCACGTCGACGCCCACCTCGATCACGGTGGTGGCGACCAGCAATTGCAGGGCGCCGGCCTTGAATTCAGCCATCACCGCGGCTTTCTCGGCGGGCTTCATGCGGCCGTGGATCAACCCGACCTTCAACTCGCCGAGGGCGGCGGTGAGGTCCTCGAAGGTGGTTTCGGCCGCCTGGCAGGTCAGTTCTTCCGACTCTTCGATCAACGTGCACACCCAATAGGCCTGCCGCCCCTCGGCACAGGCGCTGCGCACGCGTTCGATCACTTCCACCCGTCGGGTATCGGTGACCAACACGGTATTGACCGGCGTGCGGCCGGGAGGCAGTTCGTCGAGGATCGAGGTGTCGAGGTCGGCGTAGGCGCTCATCGCCAGGGTCCGCGGGATCGGCGTGGCGGTCATGATCAATTGATGAGGGCACATCCGCCCACCGACGCCTTTCTGCCGCAGGGCCAGGCGCTGTTGCACGCCGAAGCGGTGCTGTTCGTCGATGATCACCAGGGCCAGGTTCTTGAACTGCACTTCGTCCTGGAACAGCGCATGGGTGCCGACCACCATCGGTGCGCCCTCGGCGATCTGCGCCAGGGCGGCGGTGCGGTTCTTGCCTTTGAGCTTGCCGGCCAGCCAGGCGACTTCGATGCCCAGCGGTTCGAGCCAGCGCTGGAAGGTGATGAAGTGTTGTTCGGCGAGGATCTCGGTGGGCGCCATCAGCGCCACCTGATAACCCGCCTCCAACGCCTGCAGCGCGGCGAGGGCGGCGACCACGGTCTTGCCGGCGCCGACATCGCCCTGGATCAGCCGCAGCATTGGCTCGGGCTGGCTCAGGTCGTAGGCGATTTCGTTGCCCACTCGTTGCTGGGCGCCGGTGGGGGTGAAGCCGAGGTTGGCCAGGTAACGGGCCGGCAGGTCCCTGGCCTTGGGCATGGCCGGGGCGCGCAGGGAACGCAGGCTCTCGCGCAGGCGTTGCTGGGACAGTTGATGGGTCAGTAGCTCTTCGAACGCCAGGCGGTGCTGGGCCCAGTGATGGCCGAGGGCAAGTTCGTCCACATCGGCATCGGCCGGCGGATGGTGCAGGTAGCGGATCGCGTCGGCCAGCGGCGCCAAGTGGTAATCCCGGGCCAGTTCCGTGGGCAGCCAGTCGGGCAGGCTGCTGGGGCCGAGCAAGGTCAGGGTTTGCTGGCAGAGTTGGCGCAGGCGTTGCTGGGTCAGGCCTTCGGTGAGCGGATAGACCGGGGTCAGGGTTTCATCCACGGGCGGCGGTTCGTCGCCGGTAATGCTGCGGTATTCCGGGTGGTAGATTTCCAGCCCCGACGCGCCGGGCCGCGCCTCACCGTAGCAGCGCACGCGGGTGCCACGCTTGAGGCCTTCCTTTTGCGCATTGCTGAAGTGATAGAAGCGCAGGCTGAGCCCGCCGGTGCCGTCCTGCAGGCGCACCACCAGGCTGCGGCGGCGGCCCATGACCACGTCGGCGCCGCTGACGGTGCCTTCGATCACCGCGTCCTGGCCGGGCCGCAAATGGCCGATCGGTACCACGCGGGTGCGGTCCTGGTAGCGCAACGGCAGGTGGAACAGCAGGTCCTGGAGGGTTTCCAGGCCGACCTTGGCCAATTTCTCGGCCATGGCTTCACCGACACCCTTGAGTGTCGTGACCGGCACCTTCGACAGCTCAGTCATGACAGCGGCTTACTTGCCAGCGGGCGGCTTGGCCACGGAGCACAGGCGGATCGAGTCGGCGAGGATTTCGATGGCCTTGGGCCGCGGGAAACTGGCGCGCCAGGCGATGGCGACGGTACGGAACGGCACGGGCGGCGTCAGCGGGCGGACTTCGATCACACCGGGGGAGTAATGGTGGCTGTCCACCGCCGACAGCGGCAGGATCGAGATGCCCAGGCCGGATGCGACCATGTGGCGAATGGTTTCCAGGGAGCTGGATTCCACCGTGGTGTGCTTGGCCCCTTCGCTGCCCTTGGTCAGGGTCGGGCAGGCTTCGAGCACCTGGTCGCGGAAGCAATGGCCTTCGCCGAGCAGCAGCAGGCTCTTGTCGTTGAGCAGGGCCGCGTCGATGGTTTTTTTCTGGGTCCAGGGGTGCTCTGCCGGCATCAGGACATAGAAGGGTTCGTCGTAGAGCGGCAGGGTCAGGACATCGGCTTCGTTGAACGGCAAGGCGATGATGATCGCGTCCAGCTCGCCGTTGCGCAGCTTGTCGCGCAGCACGTGGGTGAAGTTTTCTTCGATGTACAACGGCATCTGCGGGGCGACCCGGTGCAGTTGTGGAATCAGGTGCGGGAACAGGTATGGGCCGACGGTATAGATCGCGCCGACTTTCAGCGGGGCGGTCAGTTGGTTCTTGCCGGCCTGAGCCAGTTCGCGAATGCCTTGGGCCTGCTCCAGGACCTTTTGTGCCTGGGCGACGATGCCTTCACCCACCGGGGTCAGGCGCACGGCGCTTTTGCTGCGCTCGAAAATCAGCACACCGAGTTCGTCTTCAAGTTTTTTCACGCCCACCGACAGCGTCGGCTGGCTGACGTGGCAGCGCTCGGCCGCATGGCCGAAATGCTGTTCTTGGGCGAGGGTCACGATGTAGCGTAATTCTGTGAGGGTCATGGCGAGCGTCCGTGAAGTTGCGAGCCAAGCATACCGGCTGCAATCGATAGACGCACGTTATCAGACTGGGGGCGCGGTGTGACACTGTCGAATGTCTGTGTGGCGAGGGGATTTATCCCCGTTGGGCTGCGCAGCAGCCCCAAAAACACGACTGTCGTCGGGAAGTCAGGAAGATGAGGTCATCTATTTTTAGGGGCGCTGCGCGCCCCAGCGGGGATAAATCCCCTCGCCACAGATAAAGCCCCCACCCGGATAAACCCCCACAAAAATAAAAAGCCCCTGTACAGGGGCTTGCACATTTGCGATCAGCGTCGGCGCTTGTCGATGGAGTACACAAACGGTGCCGTCAGTTCGATGGTGCCGTTGGTCAGCAACTCCGCCGGTGGCTTGGGCAGCGGTTGGGCGCGGCGGATCATTTCCAGGGTGGCCCGGTCCAGCAATTCGGTGCCGGAACTGCCCACCAACTCGAATGACAGCACGTTGCCGTCGGCATCCACCACGAAACGCAAGCGGTTGGTGCCTTCCTTGTTCATTTGCTGGGCCCTGGGCGGGTACTTCTTGTACTTGCCCAAGTGCGCCAGCAATGTGCCCTGCCAATTGGCCTTGGCGGCCATTTGCGCCGGTGACGGGCCGGGCGCCGGTTGCGCGGACTTCTCGGTCGGTGCCTGGGTCGGCTGAGTGTCGCTCGGTTTCGGCTCCGACGGCTGTTCCTTCGGCGGCTCCGGCTTTTTCTCGACCACGGGCTTGGGTTTGGGCGGTTGAGGCTTGGGCTTGGGCTTGACCGGCTTGGGCACGGCGATTTCCGGCTTCGGCGCTTCGGCAAGCTTGGGCAGCGGCAGCTCTTCGACCGGCTCGGGCGGTTGCGGCGGCGTGACGACTTTTGGCGGTGCCGGCGGTGGCGGGGCTGGCACTGGCGCCAGTTCGACCATCATCGCCTGGGGAGGCAATTCGATGGGCGCGCGCGAGGTCCAGTTCAGCGCCAGGGCGATGGCGAGCGCATGCACGCCCAATACCACCACCAGGCTACCGCTGTAACGCGTCAGCTTTTGGCGCGTCGTGATCATTTCTTGGGCGCCGTCTCGAGTCCGACCAGGCCGACCTTCAGGTAGCCGGCGCTTCGCAGGGCGTCCATCACGCTCATCAGGTCGCCGTAGTCCACGCCTTTGTCGGCCTGGAAGAAGATCGTCGTGTCTTTCTTGCCCTGGGTCTTGGCGTCGAGGGTCGCGCCGAGGGTGTCGGCCTTGACCTCGTCTTCACCCAGGAACAGGCGCTGGTCGGCCTTGACGCTGAGGAACACCGGTTTTTCCGGCCGCGGTGAAGGCTTGGCCGTCGACGCCGGCAGGTCGACCTTGATGTCCACGGTGGCCAGCGGGGCGGCCACCATGAAGATGATCAACAGCACCAGCATCACGTCGATGAACGGCGTGACGTTGATTTCGTGGTTCTCGGCCAGATCGTCGTCTGCGCCTTCTTTCAAATGCAGGCCCATGGCCGATTACCCCACTTTCACCATGTGCGGTTGCGAGCTGCGCTCGGACGGCAGGTGGTCGAGGTCACGGCTGACCAGCAGCAGGACTTGCGCCGAAGCGTCGGAGACCTGGGCCTTGTAGCCGGCAATGGAGCGGGCGAAAACGTTGTAGATCACCACGGCTGGAATGGCCGCGACCAGGCCCAGTGCCGTTGCCAGCAGGGCTTCGGCGATGCCCGGAGCGACGACGGCGAGGTTGGTGGTCTGGGTCTTGGCGATGCCGATGAAGCTGTTCATGATGCCCCACACGGTGCCGAACAGGCCGACGAAGGGGGCGGTGGAACCGATGGTGGCGAGCACGCCGGTGCCGCTGCTCATGTTGCGACCGCAGGCGGCGACCAGGCGCTCCAGGCGGAAACTCACGCGCTCCTTGATGCCTTCTTTCTCGCGGCTGTTGGCCGACAGGCGCATCTCTTCGAGCGCGTCATGCACCAGCAGGTTGGCGAGGGTGCCTTCCTTCGCGGCGGTGGCGCTGGCTTCCTTGAGGGTGGCGGCTTTTTTCAGGGCGACGATTTCACCGCGCAAGCGACGCTTGGCACCCAATAGCTCGAAGCCTTTGGCAATCCAGATGGTCCAGGTGATGATCGAGGCGATGGCCAGGCCGATCATCACGATTTTCACGATGATGTCGGCGTTCTTGTACATGCCCCAAGGCGACAGGTCGTGGGCCATGCCCAGGGTATTGTCGGCTTCGAGCATTTCAGGTGCCTGGGCCTCGACGGCTTGGGCCGGATCGGTGGCGACCGGCGTCGCAACGGGAGCGGCCGGGTCAGCAGGCGCCTGGGCAGCTGCAGGTGCGGCGGCCGGTGTCGTGGCGGGCGCCTGCGCATCAGCGAGCGCGGCGGCAGGTGCCAGCAGCAGGCTGAACAGCAGGGCGGCTACCGTGCTCCAGGCACGAGGTCGGTTGGTTGGCGAAGCGGGGGATAGAGAGCGTTTCATGCTGGCCGGACCTGAGAAAAAAAAAGAAGGTTGATGTTCTTCCAGGCCTCGTGGGCCGAGAACAAAAGTGGCAGGCATTATTGCAAGTAATTCTTGTTAACAAAAGTAATACAGTTACTTTTTTTGTCCGATGGCTAGCCGCTCGTCCATCTCGGAGGCTAGTCTGCGGCTTTGCCAGAGGAGTTCTTGATGTCCGCGCCTTCTGTTTTGATCGCCGGCTGCGGTGATATCGGCGGCCGCCTGGCCCGCCAGTTATTGGCCGCACAGTGGCAGGTCCATGGCTTGCGGCGTACGGTTTCGAGCCTGCCGGCCGGCGTCATCGGGGTGGCGGGGGATTTGTTCAGCGAGCAATGCCCTGCCGATTGGCCCACCGGGTCGCTGGATTACCTGGTGTACAGCGCTGCGGCCACCGACCATGACGAAGCGGGCTATCGAACGGCTTATGTCGAAGGGTTGCAGCATGTGTTGGGCTGGTTGCAGCAGCACGGGCAACGGCCCAAGCGTCTGCTGTTCGTGTCCAGCAGCAGTGTGTATGGGCAGCAAGCAGGGGAATGGGTCGATGAAACCTCGCCCACCGTGGCCGGTGGTTACTCCGGCCGGCTGATGCTCGAAGCCGAACAAGTGGCCTTGGACAGTGGCATCCCCGCCAGCCGCGTGCGCCTGACCGGCATCTACGGCCCGGGTCGCGAATGGCTGCTGAGCCAGGTGCGCCAGGGCTACAGCGTGGTGGAGGATCCGCCTCTGTATGCCAACCGCATCCACGCCGACGACGCGGCTGGCTTGCTGGCGTTTCTGTTGGAGGCTGATCGCCAGGGCAAGGCGCTGGACGATTGTTACATCGGCGTCGACGATGCTCCCGCGCCTCTGGCAGAGGTGGTGGCCTGGCTGCGCGACTACATGGGCGTCACCCAATGGGCCGAAGACGCCAGGGTGCGTCGCGCCGGCAGTAAGCGTTGCAGCAATGCGCGGGCGAAAGCCTTGGGCTGGGTGCCACGGTATCCGAGTTTTCGTGAGGGTTACGCGGCGATTCTGGAAGGGCGTTGCTGATTTCCCAGGCACCCCAAACCAGCTGTGGGAGCGAGCTTGCTCGCGATGAGGCCATAACATTTAGCATCAATGGTGACTGTTGTACCGTTATCGCGAGCAAGCTCGCTCCCACATTGCCGTAGTGGCAGCATTTGTGCGCAATACCGGAGCCTGTGGTCGGGGCTTGCCCGCGATGGCGGTGGAAATACAGCCTGATTCGCCACCTTCGTGAGCACGCTCGCCCATGAGATCCGTGCAACCGCTGGGCGCATGAGCCGCAGCGCACGGGCAAGCTTGTGTTCTTCACCGCAAGGCTATACTGAGTGCTCGGGTATTATGTGTCAGCCAGTTGTTGGTGAACGCTCTCGGTCCTTCGCCATTGCTGTATCCATTGCGGTTACCCTCCAGTAAGCAATGGAGAACGGTAATGAAAAAGAGTACCCATGTCCCCAAACTCGTCCCTATTACAGAAGCTTCATACGGCCCATACGCTATATTCTCGGCTGCAAATCCCAATAGTTGTCTCTATTTTCTCAACGATTCCTCTCCCGCAATTAAAATTACTCGTTCGGCTCCCGGGTCGACACCAGGATATTGGACATTCCATAATTCGGATGGCCGGGTCACTATTCGATCCTATTTTGTTGAACATCTGTGTTGGACTCGGGAGGGAAATAAGATCTTCGCTAGGCGTTACAGTGGAAATGCTGATCAAGAATGGGAGCTTTATTTAGCAGGAGTCGATCTTTGTTGCATAAGAAGTGCATCAGCTCCTACGGATTCCGATTTTCTATATGTCGGCCGGGATTTCAGTGAAGGCGAAGCAGTCATCTTAGCGAGCTTAACAAATGAGGAAGAATTAAAATTTAGGCTTGTAGCGAGGCCTTAACGGCAGGAGTTGAGCCCGCTCTGCTCCGCAAGGAAAGTAATTGACTTTTCCTAAACGGTAGTGGGGCTTGTCCGCCTCCAAAAAACAGATCAGATGTGTGAATGCTGAGTTTGCTCCCGGTGATAGCGTGGCGCCCGCCGCTGAAGCGGGCGGGCTAGTACAGATAGAGCGGCTTACTGCTTTTCAAGCACCCATTGCCGAGGCCCCGGCGTGAACGACGGCATTTCATCCGCCAGCGCCGCATTCACGGTCTGGAAGATTTCCAGCTTCTTGCCGTCACGGGCAAAGATCCAGGTGTTACCCTGGCCGTTCTGTTGCAGCCAGATGTTGTCGTTGCCGCCGCTCATCGAGGCGCAGTCGCCTGCCAGGCACAGGGCGTAACGGTCGGCGCCCGGCAGACCGCTGACCTGGCCGTCGGGCTGGAATTGCACGGTGGTGCCCTGGCCGGGGCCGCTGGCGATGTTCCAGGTGCCGCCCAGGTAGGCAGCATACAGCGCGCGTTCGAAACTGGCGCCGATGGGAGCGCCTTCCGGTACTTGGACTTGCGCGCGGTCGAACACCTGCTGCGGCTCGTTCTCGGTGGCGGCCTGGCTCAATTGTTTGCCGTCGCGCTTGAGTTCGCTGGCGGAGCTGCCGTAGAAATCGACTTTCCACGTGCCATCTTCTTCGCCCAGCAGCTTGCCTTCGACGTTTTCAAAACCATTGGTGTAGCGCGCCTGGCCGGCCCGGGTATTGATGTCCCATTCCAGGTTCGGGCCATAGCCTTGCAGCGCTTCGCGCAGCGGGCCGCCCTTGGCGGCAGCGTCGATGGCCGCCTGGTTGATCCAGGTGCCGCTGATGTCACGGTCGGCAGGGTCGCTGGCGCAACCGCCCAGAAAAAGGGCAAACAGCGAGAAAGCAAGCGCTTTGCGCATGGTGGAATCCTTTCAAGACGAAAACGGCGCAGCGGGGGAGGCTGCGCCGACCTTATTACTCGATGACCAGGATGGCATCCATCTCAACCTGCGCGCCCTTTGGCAGGGCCGCCACGCCAATGGCGGCGCGGGCAGGGTAAGGCTGGTCGAAGTACTTGCCCATGATTTCGTTGACCTTGGCGAAGTGGCTCAGGTCGGTGAGGAAAATGTTCAGCTTGACGATGTCCTTGAAGGAACCACCGGCGGCCTCGGCCACGGCCTTGAGGTTTTCGAACACCTGCACGGTCTGGGCTTCGAAGCCTTCCACCAGCTCCATGGTCTTCGGGTCCAGCGGGATCTGGCCCGACATGTACACGGTGTTGCCGGCCTTGATCGCCTGGGAGTAGGTGCCGATGGCGGCTGGGGCCTTGTCGCTGGTGATAACGGTCTTGGTCATTGAGGACTCCTTGTAAGAAATAGGGCTATTGAGGCGCTATGCGCGCATGCGGGTGATGCGGATAACGCCGGTCAGGGCGCGCAGCTTCTTGATCACGCGGGCCAGGTGCACACGGTCGTGCACGCTGACCACCAATTGGACGACGCTGATGCGGCCATCGCGCTCGTCCATGCTGATTTTTTCGATATTGCCGTCGGCGGCGTTGACGCTGCTGGCCAGCAGCGCGATCAGGCCGCGCTGGTGCTCCAGCTCGACCCGCAGCTCGACGTTGAATTCGCCGGTGACATCCTTGGCCCAGGAGAGCTGGATGCATTTTTCCGGGTTATGGCGGATTTCGCTGATGTTGCGGCAGTTGTCCAGGTGCACCACCATCCCCTTGCCGGCGGACAGGTGGCCGACAATCGGGTCGCCCGGGATCGGCGTGCAGCACTTGGCATAGCTGAGCACCAGGCCTTCGGTGCCGCGAATCGCCAGCGGACCTTCGGGGCTTGGCAGTTGTTCGCCTTCGCCGAGCAGGCGGCGGGCGACGACATAGGCCATGCGATTGCCCAGGCCGATGTCTTCGAGCAGGTCTTCGATCAATTCGAGGCGGTATTCGTGGAGCATCATCTGCACACGCTCGCCCGGGATCTTGTCCAGGGAGCTGTCGAAACCGTTCAGGACCTTGTTCAGCAGGCGTTCGCCGAGGCTGATGGATTCGGAGCGGCGTTGCAGTTTCAGTGCATGCCGGATGTGCGTACGGGCCTTGCCGGTGACCACGAAATTGAGCCATGCCGGGTTGGGCCGTGCGCCAGGGGCACTGACGATTTCCACCGTGGAGCCGCTTTGCAGAGGCTCGGACAGCGGTGCCAGGCGCCGGTTGATGCGACAGGCGATGCAACTGTTGCCGACGTCGGTGTGCACCGCGTAGGCAAAGTCCACGGCCGTGGAGCCTTTGGGCAGCTCCATGATCCGGCCTTTGGGGGTGAAGACATAGACCTCGTCCGGGAACAGGTCGATCTTCACGCTCTCGATGAATTCCAGGGAATTGCCAGCGCGCTGCTGCATTTCCAGCACACCCTTGACCCACTGCCGGGCGCGGGCATGGGTGCTCTTGGGTTGTTCGTCACCGCTGGATTTGTAGAGCCAATGGGCGGCGATGCCGTTGTTGGCCATCTCTTCCATTTCGCGGGTGCGGATCTGGATTTCGATCGGGACGCCGTGCATGCCGAACAACGTGGTGTGCAGCGACTGGTAGCCGTTGGCCTTGGGGATCGCAATGTAATCCTTGAAGCGCCCCGGCAACGGTTTGTACAAATTATGTACAGCGCCCAGCACGCGATAGCAGGTGTCGACCTTGTCGACGATGATCCGGAACGCGTAGACGTCCATGATCTCGTTGAAGGCCCGCCGCTTGCCGCGCATTTTCTTGTAGATGCCGTAGAGGTGTTTCTGGCGCCCGCTGACTTCGCCTTCGATGCCGTCGATGGCCAGGCAGTGGCTCAGGGACTCTTCGATCTTGTTGACGATTTCCTTGCGGTTGCCCCGGGCGCGCTTGACGGCCTGGTTGATCCGCGCCGAACGCATCGGGTGCATGGCCTTGAAGCCGAGGTCTTCGAACTCGATGCGGATCGCGTGCATGCCCAGGCGATTGGCGATGGGGGCATAGATTTCCAGGGTTTCCTTGGCGATGCGCCGGCGTTTTTCGCCGGACAGCACTTCCAGGGTGCGCATGTTGTGCAGGCGGTCGGCGAGCTTGACCAGGATCACGCGGATATCGCGGGCCATGGCCATGGCCATTTTCTGGAAGTTCTCGGCCTGGGCCTCGGCCTTGGTCTCGAAGTTCATCTGGGTCAGCTTGCTGACCCCGTCGACCAGTTCGGCCACGGTTTCGCCGAACTGCGCTTGCAGCGCTTCCTTGGCAATGCCGGTGTCTTCGATCACGTCATGCAGCATCGCCGCCATCAGGCTCTGATGGTCCATGTGCATGTCGGCAAGAATGTTCGCCACGGCAAGCGGGTGCGTGACGTACGCCTCGCCGCTGCGGCGGCGTTGGCCGTCGTGGGCTTGTTCGGCGTAGAAATAGGCTCGGCGGACCAGGTTGACCTGGTCCGTGCCGAGGTAGGTCGATAAGCGATCGGCGAGGGCGTCTATGCTCGGCATGATGATGACTCCTGCCGTTCGCTGTGACCCCGCGCCGTGCTACGTCGACCAGGCATAGGCTTAGACCGCCTCGTTGGACTCGTCCTCGAACGCTGCGAACAGCGGTTCGTCTTCGACGATTTCAGCGTTGGCGATGAACTCGTAGCTCATCAGGCCTTCGGCGATTTCACGCAGCGCTACCACGGTAGGCTTGTCGTTTTCCCACTGGACCAATGGCTCTTTGCCGCCGGTGGCCAGTTGACGGGCACGCTTGGTAGAGAGCATGACCAGCTCAAAGCGGTTTTCCACGTGTTCTAGGCAGTCTTCAACGGTTACGCGGGCCATGGTATTCCTCGGAGCGAATGCAATATGCGCGCTGCCCGGTTGGGCGAGCGGACTCGACAGTTTAAAAAAACACCAGCGTTTAGGGAAGCGCTGATTTTTTAACCAAACCCCTCGGCGCGCTGCGAGTACCAATGTAAAGCCGTCGCAGCGGTTTTGGGAAGGGCTGTTCAGCCCAGCAGTTCGGCCAATAATTTACCGAAACGTTGCTGCTGGCGTTTCTGCTGCAGCTGGCTGGCGCGGAAAATCGCCTTCAGATCGTCCAGCGCGTGGGCGAAATCGTCGTTGATGATCAGGTAATCGTAGTCGACGTAGTGGCTCATTTCGCTGACCGCTTCACGCATCCGGCCTTCGATGATTTCGTCGCTGTCCTGGCCACGGTTGGTCAGGCGCTGGCGCAACGCCTGCTGGCTCGGCGGCAGGATGAAGATCGAACGGGCCTGGGGCATCAGCTTGCGTACCTGCTCGGCGCCTTGCCAGTCGATTTCCAGGATCAGGTCATGGCCTTCGTCGAGGGTCTGCTGCAGATAGCTTTGCGAGGTGCCGTAGAGGTTGCCGAAGACTTCGGCGCGCTCCAGGAAGTCGCCGTGTTCGGCCATCCTCACGAATTCTTCGCGGTCGACGAAGTGATAGTTCACGCCGTTCACTTCGCCCGGGCGCATGGCACGGGTAGTGTGCGAGACCGAGACGCGGATCTGCGGCTGGGCGTCGATCAGGGCCTTGACCAGGCTGGTCTTGCCGGCGCCCGAGGGCGCGGAAATGATGTAGAGAGTGCCGGTGCTGTGGGTCATGTCGGGTTAGCCTTACTCAATGTTCTGCACTTGTTCGCGCATTTGTTCGATCAACACCTTGAGGTTGACCGCCGCCTGGGTGCTGCGCGGGTCGAAGGCTTTGGAGCCCAGTGTATTGGCTTCGCGGTTGAGCTCCTGCATCAGGAAGTCCAGGCGGCGACCGGCCGCACCGCCGGACTTGAGCACCCGGCGAACTTCGATGATGTGGGTGCTCAGGCGATCCAGTTCTTCGGCCACGTCGCTCTTTTGCGCGAGCATGACCATTTCCTGTTCCAGTCGTTGCGGGTCCAGCTCGGCCTTCATGTCGGCGAAGCGGTCGAGGACTTTCTGGCGCTGGGTGGCGAGCATCTGCGGGACCAGCTCGCGCAGGGTGCCGACGTCTTCTTCAATGGAGGCCAGGCGCTCGTTGATCAGCCGGGCCAGCTCCGCGCCTTCTCGCTCGCGACCGGCCTTGAGTTCTTGCAAGCCTTGGTTGAACAGCGCCAGCGCCTCGGCGTTCAGCGCTTGCGGGTCGCTCGCGTCACCCACCAGCACGCCGGGCCAGGCCAGGACTTCCAGCGGGTTCAGGGCGGCGGGGTTCTTGATCAGGCTGGCGACGGTTTCGGCGGCGGCGACCAATTGCGCGGCGCGCTCGCGGTCCACCTGCAGGGTCTTGCCGGTGTTTTCTTCGGTGAAACGCAGGGTGCATTCCAGCTTGCCCCGGGACAGGCCCTGGCGCAGCGCTTCGCGCACACCGCCTTCCAGGTCGCGGAAGGACTCGGGCAAGCGCAGGTGCGGCTCCAGGTAACGGCTGTTGACCGAGCGCAGTTCCCAGCTCAGCGTGCCTTGGGCCCCGGCTTTTTCGACGCGGGCAAAGGCGGTCATGCTGTGCACCATGGGGGTTCCTCGCAATGCAGGCCACCCGACGGTGGTCGTGGGCCTGGGATCTGTAGATAAAAGCCCGAGGGCAGCAAAGGCGCAGGATTGTAGCGCAGTGGGGCGCAAGCGCCCAAACAGCTCCGGTAACAAAGCGCCGCAGCCCGTCGGCCGGGGCTTCGAGGGCGCTCACCCGCGCCGGCTTTTAGCGCTGTGCGACGTTTTAACTGCCCTCTGACGGTTCACGGCTCTATAATGCCAGGCAGTTTTCCGTCCTCTGTACAGGTGTTCCCTATGAAACGTCCAAGTGGTCGCGCTGCCGATCAGCTTCGCTCGATCCGCATTACCCGCAACTACACCAAACACGCCGAGGGATCTGTACTGGTCGAGTTCGGTGATACCAAGGTCATCTGCACCGTCAGCGTCGAAAACGGTGTGCCACGGTTCCTCAAGGGCCAGGGCCAGGGCTGGCTGACCGCCGAATACGGCATGCTGCCGCGCGCCACCGGTGAGCGGAACCAGCGTGAGGCCAGCCGTGGCAAGCAGGGCGGTCGTACCCTGGAAATCCAACGGCTGATCGGCCGTTCGCTGCGCGCTGCGCTGGACATGTCCAAGCTGGGCGACGTGACGCTGTATGTCGATTGCGACGTGATCCAGGCCGATGGCGGCACCCGTACGGCCTCCATCACCGGGGCCATGGTTGCGCTGGTCGATGCCTTGAAAGTGATCAAGAAGCGCGGCGGCCTCAAGGGCGGCGACCCGCTCAAGCAAATGATCGCCGCTGTGTCCGTGGGCATGTACCAAGGCGAGCCGGTGCTGGACCTGGATTACCTCGAAGATTCCGCCGCCGAGACCGACCTGAACGTGGTCATGACCAGCGCCGGCGGTTTCATCGAAGTCCAGGGTACCGCCGAAGGCGCGCCGTTCCAGCCGGAAGATTTGAACGCTATGCTGGCGTTGGCGAAGAAAGGCATGAACGAGATCTTCGAATTGCAAAAGGCCGCGTTGGCCGACTGATCGATTCCCGCTTCAAGACAACAAGGAGAGCGTCATGAGTGATGAGCAAATCCTGCTGCCCCAGCCGAGCAAAGAGGCGCGTCAATGGGCAATGTTTTGTCACCTGTCCGCTTTGCTGGGGATCTGGATTCCGTTTGGCACGCTGATCGGGCCGTTGGTACTGTGGCAGCTCAAGCGTGAATCCGACCCGTTCATCGATGCCCAGGGCAAGGAAGCGCTGAATTTCCAGATCACCGTGGCGATTGCTTCGGCCATCTGTCTGCTGCTGATGATCGTGGTGATTGGCTTCTTCCTGTTCGGCCTGGTGGCCATCGGTGCGCTGGTGCTGACCATCATTGCTGGCGTAAAGGCCAATGAAGGGCAGCCGTATCGGTATCCGTTCACCTGGCGGTTGGTCAAATAACGATCAATGCTGTGATTCAAAAAAATGCCCCGATCTATCGGGGCATTCTTTTTTAAATAAAGATGTTTCTCTCCCTGTAGGGCATCCAATTGCCTGGCGCGTTATCGTGCGCATACATGTAGCGCTCTTAAATTTTTAGTCACAACTCATGAAGTTTCAAGGTGGTCTATGTCCTTGGCAATAACACGCGTCGATTGATAGAGTTGCCCCACGTTATATTCCTTTAGAAATATTTCGATATATTCAGACCATTGAAGGTCCTTGAATTCAAAGCCGATCAGTGTTGAGGCAATCAACCTGTTCAAGCGGCGAGCCCAGGTAAAAAGTTCGCCCTGAATAGATATATTCAAAGAATAAACACTTATGTTTCAGCTCGACTTCTACGGAACCCTTGTCGCCGCCTCTTTAGTGCTTTTGCTGGGGCGCGGTCTTGTTACACGTGTCGGTTTTCTACGCGCCTACAATATTCCCGAACCCGTGGCGGGAGGGTTGGTAGTTGCCCTGATTCTCCTGGCTTTACGGGGGCTTGAAGTTGAAGTCCGTTTCGATACTTCATTGCAAACACCCTTGATGCTGGCGTTTTTTGCCACGATTGGCCTGAGTGCGGATTTCGCCAGCTTGAAGAAAGGCGGGCGCGTGGTGGGGATTTTCCTGTTGGCGGTCACCGGCCTGCTGGTGGTCCAGAATGCCATGGGCATCGGACTCGCAAAGGCACTGGGGCTCGATCCGTTGATGGGATTGCTGACCGGTTCGATTACCTTGGCGGGCGGTCACGGCACCGGCGCGGCGTGGGGAACGGTGTTCAGCGAGAAGTTCGGTCTGGCTTCCGCCTCCGAGCTTGCGATGGCTTCTGCGACGTTTGGTTTGGTGTTGGGGGGCTTGATCGGTGGGCCGGTTGCGCGCCTGCTCATCAAACGTGTGCAATCGCCCGGCAGCCTCGAGCCAGAAAAGCCCCGCGTACCCAAGGGCTTCGAACAGCCAAACAAGGAACGCTCGATTACGCCATTTTCGTTTATCGAAACGCTCGCCCTGATCGCGGTCAGCCTGTTGGCCGGCACGCTTCTGAATGGACAGCTCCACGACACCGCATTCGAGTTGCCGACGTTCGTTTGTGTCCTTTTCGTGGGCGTGATCCTGCGCAACGGGCTTTCGGCACTCGGCCTGTATCAAGTATTCGAGCGAGAAGTGTCCGTGCTCGGCAACGTCAGCTTGTCACTGTTCCTGGCGATCGCCTTGATGTCACTCAAGTTGTGGGACCTGGCGTCACTGGCCTTGCCGATCTTCATCATTCTGGCGGCCCAGACATTGGTCATGGCCCTGTTTGCGATTTTCGTGACGTTCAGGCTCATGGGCAGTCACTACGATGCCGCGGTATTGGCGGCGGGGCATTGCGGTTTTGGACTGGGCGCCACGCCAACGGCCATCGCCAACATGCAAGCCGTGACGCAGCGTTACGGACCTTCGCAGATAGCGTTTCTGGTGGTGCCAATGGTGGGGGCGTTCTTCATCGACATCATTAACGTCATCGTCATCAAGCTGTACCTGGCCCTACCGTTTTTTGCCGTGGCTTGACGATCGAGGCGCTAGCGCGCCCCATGAAAAATGCCCGTATCTTGCGATACGGGCATTTTTTTGGGTCGGCCGACCTGAAGGCTGTCGCCGATACGCTTAGATGGTCAGCGTCCAGTCGTAATCCACGATCAGCGGCGCATGCTGCGAGAACCGTGGCTGGCGCGGCAGGCGGGCGCTGCGTACGAAGCGGCGCAGCCCGGGCGTCAGCAACTGGTAGTCGAAACGCCAACCGAGGTTGAGCATTTCGGCCTGCTCGTTGTCCGGCCACCAGCTGTACTGGTCGCCTTCGCGGCTGACTTCGCGCAGGGCATCGACATAGCCCATGTTGCCAATGATCTCGTCCATCCAGGCCCGTTCCGGCGCCAGGAAACCCGGGGATTGTTGGCTGTCGCGCCAGTTCTTGATATCCAGCTTCTGTTGCGCCACGTACAGCGAGCCACAATAGATGTACTCGCGACGTTTGCGCCGCTGTTTATCCAGGTAACGGGCGAAGTCGTCCATCAACTTGAATTTCTGATTCAAATCTTCATCGCCGTTCTGCCCCGAAGGGAGCAGTAAGGTCGCGATGCTGACCTTGTCGAAATCGGCTTGCAGGTAGCGCCCGTAGCGGTCCGCCGTCTCGAAACCGAGACCGTTGATGACAGCCTTCGGTTGCAGCCGCGAGTACAAAGCCACGCCACCCTGGGCGGGGACTTCGGCATCGCAGGCATAAAGGAAGTAACCATCCAGTTGGAAGGCTGCATCGTCCAGTTCAAAGGCGGAGGCGCGGGTGTCCTGCAGGCAGATGACGTCGGCATTCTGTGCTTGCAGCCAACTGAGCAAACCTCGCTCCACTGCAGCCTGAATACCATTGACGTTCACACTGATGATCCGCATAAATGGCCCCAAAAATCACGTGCGTGTATGATACACGCCGTGTACCTATTTAGCTAAATCCGCGGTATTTGAGGCTTTTTTCATGCAGGCGTATCAGCGCGATTTCATTCGCTTTGCCATCGATCGCGGGGTTTTGCGCTTCGGTGAATTCACCCTCAAGTCCGGGCGCACCAGCCCGTACTTCTTCAATGCGGGCCTGTTCAACAGCGGAACCGCCCTGGCGCAGTTGGGCCGTTTCTATGCGGCGGCCATCGTCGAGAGCGGCATCCCGTTCGATGTATTGTTCGGCCCGGCCTACAAAGGCATCCCGCTGGCCGCCACCACCGCCGTCGCCCTGGCCGAACACCACGGCCGCGACCTGCCCTGGTGTTTCAACCGCAAGGAAGCCAAGGCCCACGGCGAAGGCGGCAGCCTGGTCGGCGCGCCGCTGACCGGCGATGTGTTGATCATCGACGACGTGATCACCGCTGGCACCGCCATTCGCGAAGTGATGCAGATCATCGCTTCTCAGGAAGGCGCCAAGGCGGCCGGTGTACTGATCGCCCTGAACCGTCAGGAGCGTGGTAACGGTGAGTTGTCGGCGATCCAGGAAGTGGAGCGCGATTTCGGCATTCCGGTGATCAGCATCGTGTCGCTGAACCAGGTGCTGGAGTTTTTGGCCGACGACCCGCAGCTCAAGCAACATTTGCCGGCGGTTGAGGCTTATCGGGCGCAGTTTGGCGTTTGATTGGCTTGCGTTAAACCCCTGTGGGAGCGGGCTTGCTCGCGAATGCGGCGGCACATCCGACATTGTGTTTGTCTGACCCACCGCTTTCGCGAGCAAGCCCGCTCCCACATAAGTCTGCCCCTTCACTGGTAATCAGTGCCAAAAAAAGACCCCGCTCAACCAGGTTGAGCGGGGTCTTTTTTACCGGTATCGCTTAAGGACGCTTGCGATTGCTGATCAACGTACCCACACCCGTATCGGTGAAGATCTCCAGCAGAATCGCATTCGGCACCCGGCCGTCGATGATCAGCGAGCTGCCGACGCCGCCCTGCACCGCTTCCAGCGCGCAACGAATCTTCGGCAGCATGCCGCCGTAGATGGTGCCATCGGCGATCAGGTCATCGACCTGCTGGGTCGACAACCCGGTCAGGACCTTGCCGGTCTTGTCCATCAGGCCGGCGATGTTGGTCAGCAGCATCAGCTTTTCAGCCTTCAGTGCCTCGGCAACCTTGCCCGCCACCAGGTCGGCGTTGATGTTGTACGACTCGCCGTTGGCGCCCACGCCGATGGGCGCGATCACCGGGATGAAGTCGCCCTTGACCAGCAGGTTCAGCAGGTCGGTGTTGATGCCGACCACTTCGCCCACATGACCGATGTCGATGATTTCCGGCTGGGTCATCTCCGGCGTCTGGCGGGTGACGGTGAGTTTCTTCGCCCGGATCAGCTCGGCGTCCTTGCCTGTCAGGCCAATGGCGCTGCCGCCATGGCGGTTGATCAGGTTGACGATGTCCTTGTTGACCTGGCCGCCGAGGACCATTTCCACCACATCCATGGTCTGTGCATCTGTCACGCGCATGCCGTCGATGAAGTGGCTCTCGATCGACAGGCGCTTGAGCAGGTCGCCGATTTGCGGGCCGCCGCCGTGGACCACCACCGGGTTGATGCCCACGGCCTTCATCAGCACGATGTCGCGGGCGAAGCCGGTTTTCAGCTCCTCGCTTTCCATCGCGTTGCCGCCGTATTTGATCACCAGGGTCTTGCCGACGTAGCGTCGGATATAAGGCAACGCTTCGGACAGGACCTTGGCGGTGTTGGCGGCGGCTTCGCGTTCGAGGGTCATTCAGGGCTCCGGTAGTGCTTCAAAAAATCAAAACGGTAGTTGGAGATCAGGTGCAACACGTTTGAGTTGGGTGTGGAACACGTCCTTGATGCGCTGCAGTTCGGCCTCGTTGTCGGCCTCGAAACGCAGCACCAGCACCGGGGTGGTGTTGGACGCGCGAACCAGGCCCCAGCCTTGTGGGTAGTCGACCCGTACACCGTCGATGGTGGTCAGTTCGGCGCCTTCGCCCCACTGGGCGTCGTGCAGTGCATCAATGATGCTGAATTTGCTCTCTTCGGTCACATGGATATTGATTTCCGGCGTAGAAATATCGTTCGGGAAGGTCGCGAACAGTGCTTCGGCCGTGGATTTTTCCTTGCTGAGGATCTCCAGCAGGCGCGCGGCGCTGTAGATACCGTCGTCGAAGCCGAACCAGCGCTCCTTGAAGAAGATGTGGCCGCTCATTTCACCGGCCAGCAGGGCGCCGCTCTGTTTCATTTTCTTCTTGATCAACGAATGACCGGTTTTCCACATCAGCGGGCGACCGCCATATTCCTTGATCAGCGGGACCAGGCGACGGGTGCACTTAACGTCGAAGATGATTTCGGCGTTCGGATTGCGCGCCACCACGTCGCGAGCGAACAGCATCAACAGGCGGTCGGGGAACACCACGCTGCCGGTATTGGTCACCACGCCGACGCGATCGCCGTCGCCGTCGAAGGCCAGGCCCAGGTCGGCGTTGGTTTCCTTGACCTTGGTGATCAGGTCTTGCAGGTTTTCCAGTTTGCCCGGGTCCGGGTGGTGGTTAGGGAAGTTGCCGTCCACGTCGCAGAACAGCGGGATGACTTCGCAGTTCAGGGCTTCGATCAGTTGCGGAGCGATCACGCCGGCCGCACCGTTGCCGCAGTCGACCACCACTTTCAGGCGTCGGGCGAGCTTCACGTCCTTGACGATCTCGTCGTTGTAGCGCTCGAGGATGTTGACCTTGGTCACACTGCCCTGGCCGCTGCTCAGGTCGTTGGTCTTGAGGCGGGTGTGCAGGGCCTGGATCTGCTCGTTGGCGAGGGTGTCGCCGGCGATGACGATCTTGAAGCCGTTGTAGTTCGACGGGTTGTGGCTGCCGGTGAGCATGACCCCGGACTTGCCGGCCAGCACGTTGGCGGCGTAGTACAGCGCTGGCGTCGGCACCAGGCCCACGTCACTGACGTGGCAGCCGCTGTCGGCAACGCCCTTGATCAATTGTTCGACCAGCTCGGGGCCCGACAAGCGGCCGTCGCGGCCGACGCACACGTTCGGTTCACCCTGGGCCAGGCTCTGGGAGCCAATGGCGCGACCGATCCAGTAGGCGGTTTCGGCGGTGAGGGTTTCCGGTACCACACCACGGATGTCGTAGGCGCGGAAGATGCTATCAGGGAAGATCGGGGCGATTGCGGCTGGGGTGTTCATGGGCGGGGCGCTCTATCAGGAAAGTGACTGGACAGGCCGACACTGGGCGTCGGCAGGCTCAAGCTGAAGGGTATGACGGCGTTTTTGACAGAGAGTTCGTGGTGGGAAATTGCCATGAGACAGCGTTACCCCGGTCTTCCTCGCCTAATACATTGATTCCGGATGGGAAACCTAGCAGAAAGCCATTGCGCATTTTTTGTCCTGAAACGGAAGCTTCACAAACGGGCCGGGCAGGACGCCCAGCCCGGCCCGCGCGGTCAATGGCTGCCGGAATGCCCGAAACCACCGGCGCCGCGTTGGCTCTCGTCGAATTCCTCGACCAGTTCGAAGTGGGCCTGGACCACCGGCACCAGCACCAACTGCGCGATGCGCTCGCCCACGGCGATGTTGAAGGCCGTTTGGCCGCGATTCCAGCACGAGACCATCAATTCGCCCTGGTAGTCGGAATCGATCAGGCCCACCAGGTTGCCCAGCACGATGCCGTGCTTATGGCCCAGGCCCGAGCGCGGCAGGATCAGCGCGGCCAGGCCCGGGTCGCCGATGTACACCGACAGGCCGGTAGGGATCAGCAGGGTCTGGCCTGGTTCCAGGATCGTGTCCTGCTTGAGCATCGCCCGCAGGTCGAGGCCGGCGGAGCCCGGTGTGGCGTATTGCGGCAGCGGGAATTCGCTACCGATGCGTGGGTCGAGGATCTTGGCTTGTAGGGCGTGCATGACATTAAACCTGGTTCAGACGTTCGGCGATAAAAGTGATCAGCTGGCGGGCAATCTTGCTCTTGCTGGTCTGGGCGAAAAGTGTGGCGTGCAACTGGCGGTCGATCACGCTGCAGGCGTTTTCTTCGCTGTTGAAGCCGATGCTCGGATTGGCGACGTCGTTGGCGACGATCAAGTCGAGGTTCTTGTCCTTGAGCTTGCGGGCGGCGTAATCGAGCAGGTGTTCGGTCTCGGCGGCGAAGCCGACACTGAACGGACGGTCGGGGCGGGTGGCGATGCTGGCCAGGATGTCCGGGTTGCGCACCATTTGCAGTAGCAGGCCGTCGCCGCTTGCAGGGTCTTTCTTCAATTTTTGAGGGGCAACGACTTCGGGGCGGTAGTCCGCTACCGCAGCCGAGGCGATGAACAGGTCGCAGGGGATGGCCGCTTCACAGGCCGCGAGCATGTCCCGGGCACTGACCACGTCGATGCGCGTGACCCGGTCCGGGGTTGGCAAGTGCACGGGACCGGTGATCAGCGTGACCCGGGCGCCGGCTTCCACGGCGGCTTCGGCCAGGGCGAAGCCCATTTTCCCGGAGCTGTGGTTGGTGATGTAGCGCACCGGGTCGATGTTTTCCTGGGTCGGCCCGGCGGTGATCAGCACGTGCTTGCCGGTCAGGGCCTGACGCTGGAAGCAGTCTGCGGCGCACTGGGCCAGGTCCGTGGCCTCGAGCATGCGGCCCATGCCGACATCGCCGCAGGCCTGGCTGCCGGAGGCCGGGCCAAAGACTTTCAGGGCGCGGCTTTCCAGCAATTGCAGGTTGGCCTGGGTGGCCGGGTCGCGCCACATGGCCTGGTTCATGGCGGGTGCGACGGCGACCACGGCGTCGGTGGCGAGCACCAGGGTGGTCAACAGGTCGTCGGCAATGCCTTGGGCCAGGCGGGCGATCAGGTCAGCCGTGGCCGGGGCGATCAGCACCAGGTCGGCCCACTTGGCCAGTTCGATATGGCCCATGGCGGCTTCGGCCGCCGGGTCGAGCAAGTCCAGGTGGACCGGGTGTCCGGACAGGGCTTGCATGGTCAGCGGGGTAATGAACTCGCTGCCGCCACGGGTCATGACGACCCGTACTTCCGCGCCCTGGTCGATGAGTCGGCGAACCAGCTCGGCGCTCTTGTAGGCGGCAATGCCGCCGCCGACGCCCAGAACGATGCGTTTCCGATACAGCCGCTGCATAGGCCTGCCTTTCGATTTCAGTGGTCAGTGCAAGGCGAACCCCTTGGCAGCAGCTGCCAGGGTGCAAATCGCCTGCAAAAAAGATGGGCTACGATATCACAGCGACCGCTACGGAACAGCGGCGCCCACAATCAGGGAGATGCCATGAGTATTCGCGATTGGCCTGCGGCCGAGCGGCCGCGGGAGAGGTTATTGGCGCTGGGGGCGGGGAGTCTTTCGGACGCCGAGCTGCTGGCGATTTTTTTACGAACCGGCGTGTCCGGCAAAAGCGCGGTGGATCTGGCGCGACAACTGTTGATTCAATTTGGCAGCCTGCGCGCGCTGCTTGAAGCGGATCAGATCACATTCAGTAATCACATGGGGCTCGGGCCGGCGAAGTTTGCCCAACTGCAGGCGGCTCAGGAAATGAGTCGGCGGCATTTGGCTGAACGGGCGCGGGAAAAGACCATGCTGGAAAGCCCGTTCGCGGTTCGTGAATACCTCAAGTCCATGCTGCGTCACGAACCCCACGAGGTGTTCGGTTGCCTGTTTCTCAACGCCAAGCACCAGGTGCTGACCTTCGAGGCGCTGTTCCGCGGTTCTATCGACAGCGCCAGTGTCCATCCCCGGCAGGTGGTCAAGCGCGCGCTGGCCCACAACGCCGCTGCGTTGATCCTGTGCCACAACCACCCCTCCGGCAACACCGAGCCCAGCCAGGCCGACCGGGTGCTCACCGAGCGGCTCCAGGAGGCCCTGGAGCTGATCGACGTGCGGGTGCTCGATCACTTCATTGTTGGCGACGGGGAGCCGCTGTCGATGGCGGAGTATGGGTGGATGTAGGCACGGTCTGACGATACGGGGCCCTTTGTGGGAGCGAGCTTGCTCGCGATAGCGGTCGGTCAGTCGACATCGATGCTATCTGATGCGCCGCCATCGCGAGCAAGCTCGCTCCCACAGGGTTTGCTGTGGGCCGGGTTACTTGAGGCTCACCTTGGAGTAGTCCTGCCGCCCAAACGGGCTCACCGCGTAACCCTGCACATCCTTGCGGGTCAGTGCGAAGGCGGTGGGGTGCGCCAGGGGCAGCCACAGGGCCTGCTGCTGGATCTGGGTCTGGGCCTGCTCGTAGAGCTTGGCGCGCACACCTTGTTCGCCGGTGGTCTTGCCGGCGCTGATCAGTTTGTCCAGGTCCGGGTTGCAGTAGCGGGCGAAGTTGGTGCCGGACTTGAGCGCCGCGCAGGAAAACTGCGGTGTGAGGAAGTTGTCCGGGTCGCCGTTGTCGCCGGCCCAGCCCATGAACAGCAGGTCATGTTCGCCGGCCTTGGCGCGGCGGATCAGTTCGCCCCATTCGATCACGCGGATTTCCGCCTGGATGCCGATCTGCGCCAGGTCGGATTGCAGCAGCTGTGCGCCAACGCTGGGGTTGGGGTTGAGCAGGCTGCCGGAAGGGCGGGTCCAGATGGTGGTCTGGAAGCCTTCCTTCAAGCCGGCCTTGGCCAGCAGGTCACGGGCCTTCGCCGGGTCATGGGCGTAGCCGGGCAGGTTTTTGGCGTAGCTCCAGGTGTTGGGCGGGTAGGGGCCGTTGGCGGCTTCGGCGGTGCCTTCGAAGACGGTCTTGAGGTAGCTGGCCTTGTCGAAGGCCAGGTTGATGGCTTGTCGCACCTCAGGCTTGTCCAGTGGCGGATGCTGGCTGTTGATCGCCACGAACGCGGTCATGAAGGCGTCGGTCTGGGCCACGCTCAGGGTCGGTTCCTGCCGGGCGGCCTGCACGTCCAGCGGCTTGGGCGACAAGGCGATCTGGCATTCGTTGCGGCGCAGTTTCTGCAGGCGCACATTGGCATCCGGCGTGATGGCGAAGACCAGCGGGTCCACTTTGGGCTTGCCGCCGAAATAGGCGTCGTTGGCCTTGTAGCGGATCGAGGCGTCCTTCTGGAACCGGCTGAAGATGAACGGGCCGGTGCCGATCGGCTGGTTGTTGAGTTTTTCCGGCGTGCCGGCCTGCATCAGTTGATCGGCGTATTCGGCCGAATAGATGGAGGCAAAGCCCATGCTCAACGTTGCCAGGAAGGTCGAATCGGCGTGATCGAGGGTGAACCGCACGGTCAGCGGGTCCAGGGCGTCGATTTTCTTGATCAGCGCCGGCAATTGCATGGACTGGGCGTGGGGGAAGCCGCTTTGCGCAACCTTGTGCCACGGGTTCGCCGGGTCGAGCATGCGCTCGAAGCTGAACTTCACGTCCTCGGCGGTCAGGTCGCGGCGCGGCGTGAAGTACTCGGTGTGATGGAACTTGACCTGTGGCCGCAGCTTGAACACGTAGGTCAGGCCATCGGTAGAGACTTCCCAGCGCTCGGCCAGGCTGGGGACCACTTTGCCGCTGGCGGTATCGAAATCCACCAGGCGGTTCATCAGCACGTCGGCGGAGGCGTTGGTGGTGGTCAGGGAGTTGTACTGGACGACATCGAACCCTTCCGGGCTGGCTTCGGTGCAGACGCTCAGGGCGGCGGCCCAGGCCTGCGGGGTGATCAGCAGAGGGGCGAGCAACAACGGTAGGGCAGCGAGGCGCATGGTCGGTTTCCTGTGCAAGTCGAAGGCCCATCTGCGAGTGCAGTCTGGAAAAGGCCTACCCTAGTGGGCTCGCTGCCAAATGACTATCCCCTTTTTGCATTTTCCGGCACGCTGCGGCGACGGTATGGGTGGCCGGAACCTGGCGCACGTGAAAAAAACCTGCGTGCAGCGACGAGCGGTCAGGGGCCGTGCCAGCCTCTGCCCCAGCCGTCCGGGGCGGTGAGTCGATGTTTCTCCAGGAAGACAAATCACATCGACTGTTGTTGCACTGTGGTCTTTCTGGTATAAAGCAGCGCTCTTTTCTAGGGGCCCGGTTCCTTCACTGTAGGTGTAGCCGGTAAGACCCTTAAAGAAACGCGGCGCCTGGCGCCAAATGACTGAGAGATTAAGCGGCCAACCCATGCCGGGTTGGGCATGTGGTTTTAGAGGGCTGAGGCATGTCGAGAGTCTGTCAAGTTACCGGTAAGGGTCCGGTGACTGGGAATAACATTTCCCACGCAAACAACAAAACCCGTCGTCGTTTCCTGCCGAACCTGCAGCATCACCGCTTCTGGGTTGAAGAAGAGAAACGTTTTGTGCGTCTGCGCGTATCTGCCAAGGGCATGCGCATCATCGACAAGCGTGGCATCAGTGTCGTGCTGGCCGAACTTCGTCGCGATGGCAAGGTTTAAGGGAGCTAATCATGCGTGAATTGATTCGTTTGATCTCGAGCGCCGGTACTGGTCACTTCTACACTACCGACAAGAACAAGCGTACTACCCCGGACAAAATCGAGATCAAGAAATATGATCCGGTTGTTCGCAAGCACGTGATCTACAAGGAAGGCAAAATCAAGTAATTGATTTTTCCCTCTTACGAAAAAGGCCCGTATCGCGAGATACGGGCCTTTTTTGTTGTTCAGGTTTCGTGGTCAGCAACGAGAGGGATCAACCGCAGTGGATGCTGACAATGATCCTGTTGGCATCGGTGTGCAGGTTGATGCGTCGCGGACGCAGGTCCCAGCTTGAAGGATACTTCGGCCCCGTGGCGCGTACGGGAGCCCCGTTAGCCAGGGCGCGAACCTCTTCAAGCAGCTCGGGGGTGCATTTTTGGCCGATGGTGTATTGGGCGATGGCCAGGTCGCATTGATCGGGTAAGACGGGCATGTTTGCCTCCTTGCAAATGATAGGTCGGGGCGCTCACTCGTCGGGCTGACCGCACGTCCTGTGCGTAGCCGTCGCGACGATAAAATGTGTGACGCCCGCCAGCAGTCTCATCTGTTTCGCGGGTGATTGACCAGCGCTAGAGTGTCAGCTGCTTTTTCAGTCGGGCTCAGGCCTTCTGCTCGAACACCACGTAGATCTTGCGGCACGGCTCCAGCACTTCCCAGGTGCCCTTGAACCCGGCCGGGATCACGAAGCGGTCGCCGGCCCTCAGGGTCTTGGCGTTGCCATCGTTGTCCCGCAGCACGGAAACGCCTTGGACGATCTCGCAGTATTCATGTTCGGTGTAATTGACCGTCCATTGGCCGACGGCGCCTTCCCATACGCCAGCGTTCATTTGTCCACAGGGGCTGCTGTAGTGGTTGAACACGGTTTGCTCTGGATCGCCCTTGAACACCTTGGCCGGGTCCGGGCGATAACGTTCGGCGGTGGTATTGGCCTGACTGAAGTCGACGATGTCCTGAATGCTCATGCGGTTGATCCCCAATGATCGCTTGGAAGGCTTTGAGTCTATGTTTATTAAAACGAACATCGCAAGGTCGATTGCCGTCGTTGTGTCAAATATATTGAAACATGACCAGCCGCTGGTTTAGGGTGGCGGGTGCCCTATGCCGAAAATAGCGCCGAAAACAGGCTGGCCGGGCAGAATTCTTTTGAGCGCTGCGCATTGCGCGGCGTTCGTACTCAATAAGAGGAGGACACACGCATGACCACCCTGACTCGTACCGATTGGGAACAACGCGCCCGCGACCTGAAGATCGAAGGCCGGGCCTTCATCAACGGTGAGTACACCGATGCGGTGTCCGGCGAAACGTTCGAATGCCTCAGCCCGGTCGATGGCCGCCTGCTGGGCAAGATCGCCAGCTGCGACGTGGCCGACGCCCAGCGTGCCGTCGAAAATGCCCGTGCCACCTTCAACTCCGGCGTCTGGTCGCGCCTGGCGCCAAGCAAACGCAAAACCACCATGATCCGTTTCGCCGGCTTGCTCAAGCAGCATGCCGAGGAGTTGGCGCTGCTGGAAACCCTGGACATGGGCAAGCCGATCAGCGATTCGCTGAACATCGACGTGCCTGGCGCGGCCCAGGCCTTGAGCTGGAGCGGTGAAGCCATCGACAAGCTCTACGACGAAGTGGCAGCCACCCCGCACGATCAACTGGGCCTGGTGACCCGTGAGCCGGTGGGGGTCGTGGGGGCTATCGTGCCCTGGAACTTCCCGTTGATGATGGCCTGCTGGAAGCTCGGCCCGGCGCTGTCCACCGGTAACTCGGTGGTGCTCAAGCCGTCGGAAAAATCCCCGCTGACCGCCATCCGTATCGCTGCGCTGGCGATCGAGGCCGGCATTCCGAAAGGCGTGCTGAACGTGTTGCCAGGCTACGGCCACACCGTCGGCAAGGCCCTGGCCCTGCATATGGACGTCGATACGCTGGTGTTCACCGGTTCCACCAAGATCGCCAAACAACTGATGATCTATTCCGGTGAATCCAACATGAAGCGCATCTGGCTGGAAGCCGGCGGCAAGAGCCCGAATATCGTGTTCGCCGATGCCCCGGACCTGCAAGCCGCCGCCGAATCCGCAGCCAGCGCCATCGCCTTCAACCAGGGCGAAGTCTGCACTGCCGGCTCGCGGCTGTTGGTGGAGCGCTCCATCAAGGACACCTTCCTGCCGCTGGTGATCGAAGCCCTCAAGGGCTGGAAGCCGGGCAACCCCCTGGACCCGGCCACCAACGTCGGCGCCCTGGTCGATACCCAGCAGATGAACACCGTGCTGTCCTACATCGAGGCTGGCCATAGCGACGGCGCCAAACTGGTGGCCGGTGGCAAGCGCATCCTTGAGGAAACCGGCGGCACGTACGTCGAGCCGACGATTTTCGATGGTGTGAGCAACGCCATGAAAATCGCCCAGGAAGAGATTTTCGGCCCGGTATTGTCTGTTATCGCCTTCGACACCGCCGAACAGGCCATCGAGATCGCCAACGACACGCCATATGGCCTGGCCGCGGCGGTATGGACCAAGGACATCTCCAAGGCTCACCTGACCGCCAAGGCCCTGCGTGCCGGCAGCGTATGGGTCAACCAGTACGATGGCGGCGACATGACCGCACCGTTCGGTGGCTTCAAGCAGTCGGGCAACGGTCGCGACAAGTCGCTGCATGCGTTCGACAAATACACCGAGCTGAAGTCGACCTGGATCAAGCTCTGACAGTGACGGCCCCGGACTCTGTCCAGGGCTTTCATACCACACAGGTCATTTGTGGGAGCGGGCTTGCTCGCGAAAGCGGAGTGTCAGTCTACTTAGCTGTTGAGTGTGAAACCGCCTTCGCGAGCAAGCCCGCTCCCACATTGGTCGGGGATGGGCGCAAGATTGGCGGTCAACGCAAATCCCCTGTGGGAGCGAGCTTGCTCGCGATAGCGGTACGACAATCGACGACGTTGTTGAATGTTGCGCCGTCATCGCGAGCAAGCTCGCTCCCACAATGTTTTGGGTGATGGTTGGGATTGATAACTGTCCACAGGAGCGTGGAAATGCGTTGGGCAACCTATTTCGCCGTGCTGGCGTCTGTCCTGAGCGTCGGCTTGGCCCTGGGCGTGAGCATGCCGTTGGTGTCGCTGCGCCTGGAGGGCTGGGGTTATGGCTCGTTCGCTATTGGTGTGATGGCGGCCATGCCGGCCGCGGGGGTGTTGCTCGGGGCCAAGGTGTCGAGCCGACTGGCGGCGCGGTTCGGCACGGCGGCGTTGATGCGCCTGTGCCTGTGGGGCGGTGCGGTGTCCATCGGGTTGCTGGCGCTGCTGCCCAGCTATCCGGTCTGGTTGCTGCTGCGCCTGATGATTGGCGTGGTCCTGACTTTGGTGTTCATTCTGGGTGAGAGCTGGATCAACCAACTGGTCATTGAACGATGGCGTGGGCGGTTGGTGGCGCTGTACGGCAGCAGCTACGCCCTGAGCCAGTTGTCCGGCCCGCTGCTGCTGGGCGCGCTGGGGACCGATCATGACTACGGGTTCTGGGTGGGCGTCGGCCTGCTGTTGGTCGCACCCTTGCTGTTGCTGGGCCGTAGCGGTGCGCCGAGCAGCGAGGCCGGCAACGTCACGTTCGGCGATTTGTGGACGTTTTGCCGTGGCTTGCCGGCGATTGCCTGGGCGGTCTCGTTGTTCGCTGCGTTCGAGGCAATGATCCTCACGTTGTTGCCGGTGTATTGCCTGCGCCAGGGTTTCACGGCCGACATTGCGCTGGCGATGGTCAGCACCGTGGTGGTCGGTGATGCCTTGCTGCAATTGCCCATCGGCGCCCTGGCCGATCGCGTGTCTCGCCGGGCCCTGTTGACGGGGTGCGCGGTGGCGTTGATGTTATCGAGCCTGGCGGTTCCGCTGTTGATCGATACCCTGTTGATCTGGCCGCTGTGGGTGCTGTTCGGTGCCAGCGCGGGCGGCTTGTTCACGCTGTCGCTGATCCTGATCGGCGAGCGTTACCGCGACGATGCGCTGGTGCGGGCCAACGCCCATGTCGCGCAGCTGTGGGGGCTCGGTTGCCTGATTGGCCCATTGGTGGCGGGGGCGGGCAGCCAATGGGTCAGCGGACATGCACTGCCTTTGTTCATGGCGGCCGGGGCGTTCGGGTTGGTGATCCTGCTGTTGCGCCAGGGGGCGTTCGGGGCAACCCAAACGGCCTGAGCCCCCTGTCTGTTTGACTGGGTACATAGATCCCCCCGCCACAGGTTTGTGCAGGCCTACAGCATCCGCTCCAACCCGACAGTCGTGGCGAACCAGGCGTTGAACCGGCGCCACCAACTGCCCGGTTCGCGGTCCAGGTCGTGGATCTTGCCGTTGTCTTCGGTGGTCCATACAAGCGTTCCATCTTCCAGCCTGGCCTGATAACTCAGGGCCGGCGCCATGCCTTGCAAGGCCAGCTCACGCACTTGGCCGGCGAGTTCCGGGCTGTCCACCAGCACGCCGACCTCGGTGTTCCACAGCACGGAGCGCGGGTCGAAATTGAACGAGCCGATGAAGGATTTCTGCTGGTCGAAGATGATCGCCTTGCTGTGCAGGCTGGAATCCGATTCGCCGTAGGATTTGCTGTAGAACAGATGCGGGCTGGCGCCGGTGTCGCCCGGTTGTCGTCGCAGTTCGAACAGGCGCACGCCATGTTGCAGCAGGGCCTTGCGGTACGGTGCATAGCCGCCGTGCACGGCGGGCACGTCGGTGGCTTCCAGGGAGTTGGTCAGCAGGCTCACCGACACGCCGGCGTCGGCGCGACTGGTCAGGTACACCAAGCCTGGCTGGCCGGGGACGAAGTAGGCGGAAATCATGATCAGTTCTTTGCTGACGCCCGTCAGCTCGGGGGCCAGTTGGGTAGTCAGCAATAGCTGAGGGTCCGGTTCGTCCTTGGCCAGCACTTTACTGGGCGCGTCCCATAGCGCCTGGTTCCAGGCCCAGATCAACTGGTCTCGCCAGGTGTCCAGGCGCGGTTGGGTCTTGTAGGCGGTCAGCTGCTGGTAGAGCGCGTGGTTTTCCTTGTGGGTCTGCTCCAGGGACTCTTGCAGGCGCAGGCGGCTGTTGGCCAGATCCTTGGGCGTGGGGCGATGGGACAGGAACTGTTCGATGGGTTTGCTCAGGGCGCTGTTCCAGTACTGGTCGAAGCTGTGGCCCAATTGTTCGGCCACCGGACCGACACTGAGCAGGTCGATGTCGGTGAAGTTCAGGTTGGGTTCGGCGTCGAAGTACTCATCGCCCAGGTTGCGGCCGCCGACGATGGCCATGCTGTTGTCCGCCAGCCACAGCTTGTTGTGCATCCGGCGGTGTTGCAACGACAGGTCGAACAGGCGCCCGAGGCTGCGAGTCACGCCGGTGGCGCGTCCCAGGTGCAGCGGATTGAACAGGCGGATCTGGATTTGCGGATGGGCGGCGAGGGTGGCGATGATCTGATCCTGGCCATCGCTGGTGGTGTCGTCCAGCAGGATCCGCACGCGCACACCCCGGTCGGCGGCCTTGAGCAGTTCATCCACCAGCATGCGTGTGCTGATGCCGTCATGGACGATGTAGTACTGCAAATCCAGGCTGCCTTGGGCATGGCGAATCAGCTCGGCCCGGGCGGTGAAGGCCTCGGTGCTGTCCGACAGCAGTCGAAAGCCCGAGCGCCCTTCATGGGCGGCGGCCTGGGCCTGGACCGAGCGGCCGAACGAGGATTCGGTGGCCGGCAGGGCCTGGGAGGGCTCGCGGGTGATATCAAGACCGGCGCAGCCGCTCAGCAGTGAGGCGACTAACAGTAGCGCAGGCAGGATCGGTCTGGATCTCACGTAGGATCGTTCCGCTTGTTCACATTGATCGGCTGTTGGGTGCTGCTTCTCTGGGTAAAGTTCAGACGACGTCGCGCTGGGTTTCGTTCAACAGCGCGATAGCGGCGGCTCCGACCTTGCGCACGGCCTCTTCGATCTGGGCCGTTGGCTTGGCAGCGTAGTTCATCCGCAGGCAATTGCGGTACTTGCCCGAGGCCGAAAAAATACTGCCGACGGCGACCTGCACGCCTTGGTCCAGCAGCGCCCGATTGAGCTTCAGCGTGTCGAAGCCGTCGGGCAATTCGATCCACAGCATGAAACTGCCCCGTGGGCGACTGGCACGGGTGCCCGTAGGAAAATAGCGGCTGACCCAGTCGATCATCACGTCGCGATTGCGCTGGTATTGCGTACGCATCCGCCGCAAATGGGGTTCGAAATGCCCGCCCTTGAGAAATTCGGCAATGGCGATCTGCGGCTGTGGCGCGGTAGAGCCGGTGCTGATGTATTTCATGTGCAGCACCCGCTCCAGGTAACGGCCTGGCGCGACCCAGCCAATGCGCAGGCCGGGCGCCAGGGTCTTGGAAAACGAACTGCAGAGCAGGACGCGACCGTCTTCATCGAAAGACTTGATGGTGCGTGGGCGGGGGTATGTGTAGGCCAATTCCCCATACACATCATCTTCGATGATCGCCACGTCGAAGCGCTGTGCCAGGTTCAGCAGCGCGCGTTTATTGGCGTCGGGCATGATGTAGCCCAGCGGGTTATTGCAACTGGGGGTCAACTGTATGGCCTTGATGGGCCATTGTTCCAGGGCCAGCTCCAGTGCATCGAGGCTGATGCCGGTGAGCGGGTCGGTGGGGATTTCCAAGGCCTTCATGCCCAGGCCCTTGAGGGTTTGCATGGCCCCGTGAAAGCTGGGTGAGTCCACTGCGACGATATCGCCTTGTTCGCAGGTGGCGCGGATGCTGACCGACAGGGCTTCATGACAGCCGGTGGTGACGATCAGGTCGTTGGGGCCCAGTTGGCAGCCGGAGTCCAACGACAGTCGGGCGATCTGCTCACGCAGCGCGAGGTTGCCGTAGATGTTGTCGTAATACAGGCCGGGCATGTCTTGCCGGCGGCTGATCTGCGCCAGGCTGCGCAGCAGCGGTTTCATGGTCGGCGAGTTGATGTCCGGCATGCCGCGTCCCAGTTGCACCACATCCGGGCGCGGTACGGCGCGTATCAGCTCCAGCACCTGGTCCCACTGGGAAATATCCACGGGGCGCTGGGCCGGACGGCCTACGACCGGCAGGTCCGGCAATTCGCGACCCACGGGTACGAAGTAACCGGACTTGGGTCTCGGCATCGCCAGCCCACTGTCCTCCAGCACGCGATAGGCCTGTTGCACCGTACTCAAGCTGACCCCGTGTTCCGTGCTCAATGCCCGCACAGACGGCAGCCGGTCGCCGGGGCGGTAGAAGCCCTGTTCGATACGGGTGCCAAGCAGTTCGGCGAGGTTCACGTAGAGGGTCATGGTGCACTCCCGATGAGATGGACAACTGCAACCGATACAGTTGGATTGGAAAATGACAATTCAGTGAGGAAAATACCGAATCTGTATGCTTATAAAAGAAATTGGTTGAATCTGTATTGATTTTGGCCGTCCGCGCATCATGAAACCTCTGGCTACCCAAGTAAACAGGAGCGATCAAAATGAACGGCTTGAGCGATGTGCGGCTGACGTTACACAGTCAGGAACTGGCGGCAGGGCAGGAGAAGGAGCTGCGCAGCGCGACATTGCGCAATGCGCCGTCCGGCCTGAGCCGCTGGGCCCTGTTCTGGCATCGTCTGCATACACGCAAGGCCTTGTTGGAACTTACACCCGAACAGTTGCGTGACGTCGGGCTGAGTCGGGAGCAGGCGCGGGAGGAGGGGCTCAAACCGTTCTGGCGGCTTTGAAGCAATAAGAGCCCGGTGGCGAGGGAGCTTGCTCCCGCTGGGCTGCGTAGCAGACCTTCTTTTTGCGGTCCGCTGCGCAACCGAGCGGGAGCAAGCTCCCTCGCCACAGATCCGGGACTAAACCAACTCTTTCAACCGATGCCACAACATCCCCAACGCCAACAGCGGAGAGCGCAAATGCTTGCCCCCCGGGAAGGTCATGTGCGGGACCTGGGCGAACAGGTCGAAACCGCTGCTGTGCTGCCCGCTGATGGCTTCAGCCAACAGTTTGCCGGCCAGGTGCGTGGCATTCACCCCATGGCCGGAATAGGCCTGGGCGTAATACACATTGGGCTGGTCCTTGAGCCGGCCGATTTGCGGCAAACGGTTGGCACCAATGCCAATCATCCCGCCCCATTGATAATCGATTTTCACATCCGCCAATTGCGGGAACACCTTGAGCATTTTCGGACGCATATAGGCGCCAATGTCCTGCGGGTCGCGGCCGGAATAGTGACAGGCCCCACCGAACAGCAAGCGGCGATCCGCCGAAAGCCGGTAGTAATCCAGTGCGACCCGTTGGTCGCAGACGGCCATGTTCTGCGGCAACAGCGCCTGTGCCTGGGCCTGGCTCAAGGGTTCGGTGGCGATGATGTAGCTGCCGGCCGGCAGGACCTTGCCGCCGAGTTGCGGATTGAGTCCATTGAGGTAGGCATTGCAGCCCAGCACCAGCGTCTTGGCCCGGACCGAGCCCTGTTGGGTGTGCACGTTCACTTCAGGGCCATAGTCGATGCGCGTGACCGCCGATTGTTCGAACAGCCGGACCCCCAATTGCTGCGCCGCGGCGGCTTCGCCCAGGGCCAGGTTCAACGGATGCAAATGGCCCGAGCCCATGTCGATCAGTCCGCCGACGTAGCGATCCGAACCCACGACGCTGTGCATTTCGTCGGCTTGCAACAGTCGGGTCGGGTGGCGATAACCCAGGCTGCGCAATTCTTCGGCGTCTTCGGCGAAGCCTTCCAGGTCGCTGGGTTTGTTGGCGAGGTCGCAGTAACCCCAGGTGAGGTCGCACGGGATTTGAAAACGCTCGATGCGCTGTCGAACGATTTCCACGGCCTCAAGCCCCATGAGTTTCATCTGGCGCACGCCGTCGGTGCCGATGATCGGCGCGAACTGGTCGAGGCCATGACCGACGCCACGGATCAATTGGCCGCCGTTGCGCCCGCTGGCCCCCCAGCCGATCCTGTGCGCTTCCAGCAGCACCACGCTCATGCCGCGTTCGGCCAGTTCGATCGCCGTGTTCAACCCGGAGAACCCGCCGCCGACGACGCAGACATCCGCCCGCAACTCACCCTGCAGCAGCGGATGGTCCGGTTGCGGCAGGCTGCTGGCGGCGTAGTAAGAGGCGGCGTGCGCGTGGTTCGGGACAGGTTGCTGAACACGGGCGTTCATGTGCGTAATCCTGATTGTTGTGTTTGAGAAATTTTACGGAGCATAAGCCGGGGATTCCTTCCTGGGCAACATCGGTCGGTTGGCTCTGTCTGGGATGCGGCCTTTAAGGCAGAATCCCGGTTTGTCCCTCTCGGTAACCACCTCGATGAGCTGCAACAGTCAAAAAATCCGCACGCTACGCCAGCAGATTCCCTCGTTCGAGTGCGTACCGGGATGCCATGACTGCTGCGGTCCGGTCACCACCTCGCCCGAGGAAATGGCCCGCTTGCCCCGCAAGACCCGCGCCGAACAGGACGCGGCCATGGAAGCCTTGGACTGCGTGCACCTGGGGTCCGACGGTTGCACCGTCTACGACGAGCGGCCGCTGATCTGCCGGCTGTTCGGCACCACGGCGACCTTGCCGTGTCCCAATGGCCGGCGACCGGTGGAGCTGATTCATCCGCGGGTCGAGAAACAGATTCATGAGTACATGGCCAGCACCCGGCAGGTGTTGGTCTAGCCGCCATGGGGAGCGAGTCGCGGCCTTCGCGAGCAAGCTCGCTCCCACAATGGATCTCGGTTCGTTCGCAAGAACGTGCTCATCCCTTAGCTGGTTGGGAGCGAGCCTGCTCGCGAAAGCAGTCTGGAGCCAGGCTCAATCCGGAATCGGCAGGTTCAAGCTTTCCTTCACTTCTTCCATCACGATGTAGCTCTTGGATTCGCGTACGTGGGGCAGCTTGAGCAGGATGTCCCCCAGCAGCTTGCGGTACGACGCCATCTCGGAAATCCGTGCTTTCACCAGGTAGTCGAAATCCCCTGACACCAGATGACATTCCAGCACGTGAGGCAGTTTCAGCACGGCGCGTCGGAACTCTTCGAAGGTGTCGCCGGATTTGTAGTCGAGGCTGATCTCGACAAACACCAGCAGGCTGCCCTTCAAGTGCTGCGGATTGAGCCGGGCGTTGTAGCCCATGATGATGCCCTCGCGCTCCAGGCGCCGGACCCGCTCGGTACAGGGCGTGGTGGACAGGCCGACCTTTTCCCCCAGCTCGGTGAAGGAGATCCGCCCGTCCGCCTGGAGAATGCGCAGGATGTTGCGGTCGATCTTGTCCAGCTCGCGTTTGGTCTGGGTGTTGGTACGCACAGGTGATGCGCCTCCATGAAAAGGGGTTTTGCCGAGAATTCTCGCCAAATATAGGTGTTTATATAGTGAAAAGCACTGGCTGATCTTTTTTACACTGCGCCCATCTAAGCTGTGTACAACAAACGTCAGCGGTTCATCCGCGATGAGGGCATCAACATGCGCGTTCTGGTCTTGGGTAGCGGCGTCATCGGTACCGTCAGTGCTTATTATCTGGCTCGTGCCGGGTTTGAAGTGGTGGTGGTCGACCGTCAGCCAGCACCTGCCATGGAAACCAGTTTCGCCAACGCCGGCCAAGTGTCGCCGGGTTATGCCTCGCCATGGGCCGCGCCGGGCGTGCCGCTCAAGGCCATCAAGTGGCTGCTGCAACGGCATGCGCCACTGGCGATCAAGGCCACTGCCGACATCGACCAATACCTGTGGATGGCGCAGATGCTGCGCAACTGCACCGCCAGCCGCTATGCCATCAACAAGGAACGCATGGTGCGCCTGTCCGAGTACAGCCGTGACTGCCTCGACGAGCTGCGCGCCGAAACCGGCATTGCCTACGAGGGCCGTAGTCTGGGGACTACACAGTTGTTCCGCACCCAGGCCCAGCTCGATGGCGCGGCAAAAGACATCGCCGTGCTGAAAGAGTCCGGCGTACCCTTCGAAGTGCTCGACCGCGAAGGCATCGCCCGGGTCGAACCGGCACTGGCCAATGTCACTGACATCCTGGCCGGTGCCTTGCGCCTGCCTAACGACCAGACCGGCGACTGTCAGATGTTTACCACGCGCCTGGCGGAAATGGCCGTGAAGCTGGGTGTGCAATTTCGCTTTGGCCAGGATATCCAGCGCCTGGACTTCGCTGGCGACCGCATCAACGGTGTCTGGATCGACGGCAAGCTGGAAACCGCCGACCGCTACGTGCTCGCCCTGGGCAGCTATTCGCCGCAATTGCTCAAGCCTCTCGGGATCCGTGCGCCGGTGTATCCGCTCAAGGGTTACTCCCTGACCGTGCCGATCACCAACCCGGCGATGGCCCCGACCTCGACCATTCTCGACGAAACCTACAAGGTCGCGATCACCCGCTTCGACAATCGCATCCGGGTGGGCGGCATGGCGGAGATCGCCGGTTTTGACCTGTCCCTCAACCCGCGTCGGCGTGAAACCCTGGAGATGATCGTCAACGACCTTTATCCTCAGGGCGGCAATCTGGCCGAGGCGAGTTTCTGGACCGGCTTGCGTCCGACCACCCCGGACGGCACGCCCATCGTCGGTGCCACGCCCTTCAAGAATCTGTTCCTGAACACCGGCCACGGTACCCTCGGATGGACCATGGCCTGTGGTTCCGGTCGCCTGTTGGCCGACCTGATGGCGAAGAAAAAGCCGCAGATCAGCGCCGAAGGCCTCGATATTTCCCGTTATGGCAGCAAACCCCAGGAGTCTGCAAAACATGTCAATCCAGCGCCAGCTCACCAATGACCGCATGAGCCAAGTTGTCGTGCACAACGGCACCGTTTACCTGGCCGGGCAGGTCGGCGACGACATGAACGCCGGTATTGAACAGCAGACCCGCGAGTGCCTGGCCAATATCGAGCGTTTGCTGGAGTTGTCGGGGACCGACAAGACGCGGCTGCTATCGGTGACGATCTACCTGAAGGACATCGAGGCCCATTTCGCAGGCATGAACGCCGTCTGGGATAAGTGGCTGCCCAAAGGCGTCGCCCCGGCCCGGGCCACGGTCGAGGCCAAGCTGTGTGAACCGCAGATCCTGGTGGAGCTGTCCGTCGTGGCTGCGCTGCCTTAATACCGGCCCAAACGATCCCTCTCCCGGCGCTGGGTGGTCTACCCTGCCAGCCCGCGCCGGTTTTTTCTTCATGACCGCCTAGAAGCCTGCCGCCATGCGTCCTGCCCGTGCCCTGATCGACCTCCAAGCCCTGCGTCACAACTACCAATTGGCCCGTGAGGTCACGGGGGCCAAGGCCCTTGCGGTGATCAAGGCCGACGCCTACGGGCACGGCGCGGTGCGGTGCGCCGAGGCGCTGCAGGCCACGGCGGACGGGTTCGCCGTGGCCTGCATCGAAGAAGCCCTGGAGCTGCGGGCCGGTGGGATCCGTGGGCCGATCCTGTTGTTGGAGGGTTTTTTCGAAGCCGATGAGCTGCCCTTGATCGTCGAACACGACTTCTGGTGCGTGGTGCATTCGTTGTGGCAGCTCGAAGCGATTGAAAAAGCCGCACTGAGCCAGCCGATCACGGTCTGGCTCAAGCTCGATTCCGGCATGCACCGGGTCGGCCTGCATCCGGCGGATTACCAGGCGGCCTATCGTCGCCTGCTCGCCAGCGGCAAAGTGGCGAAGATTGTCCTGATGAGCCACTTCGCCCGCGCCGATGAACTGCACGATCCCAGCAGCACCGAGCAACTGGCCGTGTTCGAGGCGGCCCGTCAGGGGCTGGCGGCAGAGGTCAGCCTGCGCAACTCCCCAGCGGTGCTGGGCTGGCCGCAGATGCCGAGCGACTGGGTGCGACCAGGCATCATGCTCTACGGCGCGACCCCCTTCGACGAACCCAACACGGTCGCCTCGCGCCTGCAACCGGTGATGACCCTGGAATCGAAGATCATCTGTGTGCGTGAATTGCCCGCCGGTGAGCCGGTGGGCTACGGTGCTCGCTTCGTGACCACGCAACCGACCCGGGTCGGGGTGGTCGCCATGGGCTATGCCGACGGCTACCCGCGCCAGGCGCCTAACGGCACCCCGGTGCTGGTGGATGGGCAGCGTAGCCAACTGGTCGGGCGGGTGTCGATGGACATGCTGTGTGTCGACTTGACTCATGTTCCCCAGGCCGGACTCGGCTCGACCGTGGAATTGTGGGGCAAGCACATCCTCGCCAGCGACGTCGCCAAGGCTGCAGACACGATTCCTTACCAGATTTTCTGCAACCTGCGGCGGGTGCCACGGCTCTATTCCGGGGGCTGAGACGAAGCGCCACCTACCGAAAGTCGCTTCACCGCACAGGATTCGGGTCAAAGTGTTGTAAATACTGAACGCTGTCGCCATGATAACGCTCACTTTCCTCACAACCTGATTCCCTGGAGGCTCCAGCATTGGACGTCGGTGAACGACTGCAATCCATTCGTAAACTCAAAGGCCTTTCCCAGCGTGAACTCGCCAAGCGCGCGGGCGTCACCAACAGCACTATTTCGATGATCGAGAAGAACAGCGTCAGCCCCTCGATCAGCTCGCTGCGTAAGGTCCTTGGCGGGATTCCCATGTCCATGGTCGAGTTTTTCTCCGAAGAGATCCTTCAGGAGAAACCGACCCAGATCGTCTACAAAGCCAACGAACTGATCGACATCTCCGATGGTGCCGTGACCATGAAGCTGGTGGGCCGGGCACACCCGAGCCGGGCGATTGCCTTCCTCAACGAGATCTATCCGCCGGGTGCCGATACCGGTGAAGAGATGCTCACCCATGAGGGCGAGGAGACCGGGATCCTGGTGGAAGGACGGCTGGAACTGGTGGTAGGCCTCGAAACCTTCGTGCTCGAGGCGGGCGACAGCTACTATTTCGAAAGCACCAAGCCCCACCGTTTCCGCAATCCGTTCGACGTGCCGGCGCGACTGATCAGCGCAGCCACGCCGGCCAATTTCTAGACCGAGAGGCGCCAGGCCCGCGTGGCAAAGGCGCCCACCTGTTGGGCTGTCATGACAAACAAGACCCTTGCGACTTTGGGGTTGTTTCAGAGTGACAGGCTTACCGCTATACTTGCGCCCGCCTGCAAACCGTGGCCGCAGGCGTGACTAGCCACCATTGAGGGTGTACGCGTGAACCTAATTATGAAAATGCTGGCTGCACCAGCAACCGTATTGGCCCTATGGGCTGCGACCGCTCAAGCTGCGCCAAACGACGAAATCGCCAAGCGCCTTGAACCCGTCGGCCAGGTCTGCGTCCAGGGCAAGGAATGCAAGGGTATGGAAGTTGCCACTGCCGCTGGCGGCGCTGGCGGCGCCAAGAAACCGGCTGATGTGATTGCAAAGCATTGCAACGCATGCCACGGCACGGGCCTGCTGGGCGCGCCGAAAATCGGTGACAAGGCCGCCTGGAAAGAGCGCGCCGATCACCAGGGCGGTCTCGACGGCATCCTGGCCAAGGCCATTACCGGCATCAACTCCATGCCGCCTAAAGGCACCTGCGCCGATTGCTCGGATGACGACCTCAAGGGCGCTATCAAAGAGATGTCTGGTCTGTAACTCGCCGGCATCCTTCACAAAAAAGCCGCTTACGAGCGGCTTTTTTGCGTCTCGGATTTTTCGGGACTGTTCATCGCAACCAAGACCCGGCAAGCTCGGTCCAACCCACATTCATGGAATGTCCCGGAGGGTCCGATGGTGCAGTTGTGTTCAATCGAACAAGCGGTGGATGACGTGCTCGAGCGCCTGCCCGCGCATATTCACCTCGGCATGCCCCTGGGGCTGGGCAAGCCCAACCTGTTCGCCAACGCGTTGTACCGGCGCATCGCACAGCTGCCCGAGCGACAGCTGACGATCTACACCGCCCTGAGCCTGGGCCGGCCAAACCTGGGCGATGGTTTGCAGAAGCGCTTCCTCGAACCCTTTGTCGAACGGGTCTTCGGCGACTATCCCGAACTGGATTACCTGGTCGACCTGCACCAGGACAGTCTGCCGGCCAACATCCGCGTCCAGCAGTTCTTCATGCAGCCCGGCAGCCTGTTGCACAGCACATCGGCCCAGCAGAGCTACGTCAGCAGCAACTACAGCCACGCCGCCCGGGACATCAACGCCGCCGGCTTGAACCTGGTGGCGCAACTGGTGGCGAGCGCCCCGGAACACCCGGATCGCCTGAGCCTGAGCTGCAACCCGGACATCACCCTCGACCTGCTGCCGATGATCGCCAAGCGCCGGGCGGCCGGGGAAACCATTCTCCTGGTCGGCCAGGTGCACAACGATTTGCCCTACATGCCGGGCGACGCGGAAGTCGGCATCGACGCTTTCGACCTGTTGATCGACGAGAAGGACAGCCACACGCTGTTTTCCACGCCGAACATGCCGGTGGGTTTCCAGGATCATCTGATTGGTCTACATGCCAGTACCCTGGTGCGCGACGGCGGGACGCTGCAGATCGGCATCGGCGCCATGGGCGACGCGTTGACGGCGGCGCTGCTGGCGCGTCAGGCCGATAACGCCGGTTACCAGGCGTTGCTGGCGGACCTGAACCTTAGCCAGTGGGCGCAACTGATCGAGCGCGAGGGCGGGGTCGAGCCGTTTGCCAAAGGGCTGTACGGTTGCAGTGAAATGTTCGTCAACGGTTTGCTGGTGCTGGCCGAGGCCGGGATCATCCGGCGCAAGGTCTACCCCGACGAGCCGACCCAGGAACGGGCCAACGCCGGGACCCTCGACGAGGCGGCACAACCCGACGGCATCTGCATACACGGCGGCTTTTTCCTCGGCCCGCGCAGTTTTTACGAGCGCCTGCGTGAGTTGCCGCAGAGCCGTCTTCTCGAATTCAACATGACGCGCATCAGTTACATCAACGAGCTGTACGGCCAGGAGCCGCTCAAGCGCCTGCAGCGCCTCGATGCCCGTTTCATCAATACCGTCTTCACCATGACCCTGATGGGGGCCGGGGTGGCCGATCAGTTGGAAGACGGGCGGGTGCTCAGCGGCGTGGGCGGGCAATACAACTTCGTTGCCCAGGGCCATGCGCTGGAGGGCGGACGCTCGATCCTGCTGCTGCGCAGTTGGCGCGAGGCCGGGGGCGAGATCAGCTCGAACATCGTCTGGGAGTACGGCCATTGCACGATCCCCCGGCACCTGCGCGACATCGTGGTGACCGAATACGGCATCGCCGACCTGCGCGGCAAGACCGACGCCGCGGTGATCGAGGCGTTGCTGAACATCAGCGACTCACGCTTCCAGCCCGGGCTGATCGAGCAGGCGCAAAAGGCCGGCAAGTTGCCGAAGGATTTCCGTCTCGATCCACGGTTCGCCGACAACACGTCGGAGCGGTTGCAGGCGATCCAGGCTCGGCATCCGAATCTGTTTCCCGAATACCCGCTGGGCTGTGATTTCGATGGGGTCGAGCGGGACCTGTTGCGGGCGCTGAATTGGCTTAAAAGCAAGTTCAAGCTCACCGAGATCCTGGAGTTGGGCAAAGCCGCGCTGGATGCGCCAGAGCCCTGGGAATTTGCCGGGCATCTGGAGCGGATGCAGCTGACCAGTCCCGAAGGGCTGAAGGAAGAGTTGTTTCAGCGGTTGTTGCTGGCGGGGCTCAAGGCCACGACTATTTAATGATCGACATAGATCGATTGTGGGAGCGGGCTTGCTCGCGAATGCGATGTGTCAGCCGATAGAACTCTGACTGACACATCGCATTCGCGAGCAAGCCCGCTCCCACAGGAAGATTGGCTGTGGCCAGTCAATCGAGGAAGGTCACGACCCCACCCGCCAGCGACTTCACTCGGGCCAGAGATTCAACGCGATAGCCCTGGGCGTCCAGTTCCGCGCGGCCGCCCTGGAATGACTTCTCGATCACGATCCCCAGCCCGGCGACAGTGGCGCCGGCTTGCTTGATGATGGAAATCAGCGCCTGGGAGGCTTTGCCGTTGGCCAGGAAGTCATCGATGATCAGTACCCGATCGCTGCTGGTCAGGTGACGTGGGCTGATGGCGACGGTGCTTTCGGTTTTCTTGGTAAACGAATACACGGTGGCCGACAGCAGGTTCTCCGTCAGGGTCAGGGATTGTTGCTTGCGGGCGAAGATCACCGGTACGCCAAGGTTCAGCCCGGTCATGATCGCCGGGGCGATGCCCGAGGCTTCGATGGTGACGATCTTGGTGATGCCCGAATCCTTGAACAGCGCGGCGAATTCGTCGCCGATCAGCTTCATCAATTGCGGGTCGATCTGGTGGTTCAGGAAAGCGTCGACTTTCAGGACCTGATCGGAAAGCACGATGCCTTGTTCACGAATTTTCTGGTGCAGGGCTTCCATGAAGCCTCCTCTGATGACGCCTTCAGCGCCTGAAGTCGTTGAAAAAAAGTAGTCGATTCTAGCGCTTTAGCATCGCGCGTATATCCGCCAGGGCACTGTTGCCGCGAACGACTTTGACTTCCGTCGGCGTGTCGTCGTTGCCTTCCCAGGCCAGGTCGTCCGGTGGCAGTTCATCGAGAAAGCGGCTGGGGGCGCAGTCGATCACTTCGCCGTACTGCTTGCGCTTGGCGGCGAAGGTGAAGGCCAACGTCTGGCGTGCCCGGGTAATGCCGACATAGGCCAGGCGCCGTTCTTCCTCGATGGTGTCGGCTTCGATGCTGGAGCGGTGCGGCAGGATTTCTTCTTCCATGCCCATGATGAACACGTAGGGGAATTCCAGGCCCTTGGAGGCGTGAAGCGTCATCATCTGCACGCCTTCGGCGCCTTCTTCCTCTTCCTGCTGGCGCTCGAGCATGTCCCGCAGCACGAGTTTGCCGATGGCGTCCTCGACCGTCATGTCGCCGTCTTCGTCCTTTTCCAGGGTGTTCTTCAACGCCTCGATCAGGAACCAGACATTGCCCATGCGGTAATCGGCGGCCTTGTCACTGGAGCTGTTGGTGCGCAGCCAGTTCTCGTAATCGATGTCCATGACCATGCTGCGCAGCGCCGAGATCGGATCTTCCCCGGCGCACTGTTCGCGGACCTTGTCCATGAAGCGCTTGAAGCGCGCCAGGCGATCGGTGAAGCGGCTGTCCAGGTGTTCGCCCAGGCCGATTTCATCGGTGGCGGCGTACATCGAGATCTTGCGTTCGGTGGCGTAGTTGCCGAGTTTTTCCAGGGTGGTCGAACCGATTTCCCGGCGCGGCACGTTGATCACCCGCAGGAAGGCGTTGTCGTCGTCCGGGTTCACGATCAGGCGGAAGTAGGCCATCAGATCCTTTACTTCCTGGCGCCCGAAGAAGCTGTTGCCCCCCGACAGGCGATAGGGGATCTGGTGATGCTGCAATTTCAGCTCGATCAGCTTGGCCTGGTAGTTGCCGCGGTACAGGATCGCAAAGTCGCTGTACGGGCGGTCGGTGCGCAGGTGCAGGCTGAGGATTTCCATGGCCACGCGCTCGGCTTCGGCGTCTTCGTTGCGGCAACGGATCACGCGGATCTCGTCGCCGTGGCCCATCTCGCTCCACAGTTGTTTTTCGAACTCGTGGGGGTTGTTGGAAATCAGCACGTTGGCGCAGCGCAGGATGCGGCTGGTGGAGCGGTAGTTCTGCTCCAGCATCACCACTTTGAGCGACGGATAGTCGTCCTTGAGCAGCATCAGGTTTTCCGGCCGCGCGCCGCGCCAGGCATAGATCGACTGGTCATCGTCGCCCACCACGGTGAACTGGTTGCGTTTGCCGATCAGCAGCTTCACCAGCAAATACTGGCTGGCGTTGGTGTCCTGGTATTCGTCCACCAGCAGGTAGCGGACCTTGTTCTGCCATTTTTCGAGAATGTCGACGTGGTCCTGGAACAGCTTGACCGGCAGCAGGATCAGGTCGTCGAAGTCCACCGCATTGAACGCCTTGAGGGTGCGCTGGTAGTGGGTGTAGACGATGGCGGCAGTCTGTTCCTTGGGGTTGCGGGCGTTCTCCAGGGCTTCGGCGGGCAGGATCAGGTCGTTTTTCCAGGAACCGATCATGTTCTTGATCTCGTCCACGCCGTCGTCGCCCGAATATTCCTTTTGCATGATGTCGGTCATCAGGGCCTTGACGTCGGTCTCGTCGAAAATCGAGAAGCCCGGTTTGTAGCCCAGCCGCGCGTGCTCCTTGCGGATGATGTTCAGGCCCAGGTTGTGAAAGGTACAGACCGTCAGGCCGCGGCCTTCGCCGGCGCGCAACAGGCCGCCGACCCGCTCTTTCATTTCTCGGGCGGCCTTGTTGGTGAACGTCATGGCGACGATGTATTGGGCGCGGATACCGCAATTCTGGATCAGGTGCGCGATCTTGCGGGTGATTACGCTGGTCTTGCCGGAGCCTGCACCGGCGAGCACCAAAAGAGGGCCGCCGACATAGTTCACGGCTTCTTGCTGCCGGGGATTGAGTCGGGACATGACAGAGTCAGGGAGTCGTTTGCGAAATGGGCCGGCATTTTAACAGGCTCTGAGAATTGTGCTGCTCTGTCCGACTTGTGACGCACGCAGGATTGTCATTTGCCGCTTCTGCCACTTTCACGCAGGATGGGGAACCAATTGGGTCCCGCGCAGCATTTCGAGCGGGAAAAACCACCGAAAGCGCGTGTTTGAGAACCGTTGGCATTGGTCATTGCCCATCGGCAGGTCATAATGCCCGGCGCCTACCACCTTGCAGAGTCTAGGGAGTCAGCTTGTCAACGCCTGTCGAACCCTTGCGTTTGCTGTTATTGGCCCAAGAGCCAGAGTGGTCAGCGATACTGCGCGAGTGCCTGGTGCCCTTGGGGTCCTCGGTCGTGTTGATCAGCGCCCCGAGCTGGGAGTCCGTCAGCAGCCTGTTCGAAGACAATCGCAACGCGGTGTTGCTGACCGTTGCGGCATTGCAACCGGCGCCGGGCCGTTGCAGCCTGCCGACCATCCTGCTGCTCGAGCACGAGCCGGCGGTTGCCCCCGACGGCGCCAGCGACTGGTTGGTGCGTGACGTTCTCGACAGCGCGACCCTGCGTCGTTGCCTGCGCCATGTGCGCGAGCGCGGCGTGCTGGAAAACACCCTGCAGCGCCTCGCCGAGCAGGATCCATTGACAGGCATCGCCAATCGCCAGGGTTTCCAGACATTGCTGGCGGCGCGCCTGGCGGAAAACGACGGCCGAGGCTTGGCCCTCGGTCACCTGGACCTGGACAACTTTCGCCACGCCAACGACGCCCTCGGCCACCAGGCCGGCGACCGCTTGATCCTGCAAGTGGTGGCGCGGCTCAAGGGTTCGCTCGAAGCCGGCGATCAATTGGCACGGCTGGGCAGTGATGAATTTGCCCTGCTGATCGACACCCGCCGCGCACCGCAGCGGGCCGAGTGGATGGCTGAGCGTATTACCGAAGCCTTGGCCGAACCCTATTGGGTGGACGGCGAAAGCCTGCTGATCGGTTGCAGCCTGGGCGTCGCCCATGCTCGCGCCCAGGCCGGTGCCGATCCGCTGATGTGGCATGCCCACATCGCCATGCAGCAGGCCAAGGGCACCCAGGGCTGCACCTTTCATATCTTCAACGAACGCATCAATCGCAATGCCCGCAGCCTTGCCGACCTGGAGAGCGAACTGCGCCGGGCACTGCGCCGCGACGAGCTGGAATTGCATTACCAGCCGCGGCTGGACCTCGATGGCGGCCAGATCGTCGGCCTCGAAGCCCTGGTGCGTTGGCGCCATGGCGAACGCGGCTTGCTACCACCCAGTGAGTTCGTGCCGCTGGCCGAACAGAGCGGCCTGATCGTGCCGTTGGGCTACTGGGTGATTTCCCGGGCGTTGCGGGACATGCAGGCCCTGCGCGAACGAGGGCTGGCGCCGTTGCACATGGCGGTCAACCTGTCGTTCCGGCAGTTCCAGGACAGCCAGTTGCTGCCGACCTTGAGCCGGCTGATTGCCGAGCGGGGTGTCGAGGCGCAATGGCTGGAGTTCGAACTCACCGAAACCGCCGTCATGCGCCGCAGCGAACTGGTCAAGCAGACCATGGATGCCCTGGGCCGCCTGGGGGTACGCTTCTCCCTGGACGACTTCGGCACCGGGTTCTCCTCGTTCGTGCACCTCAACAGCCTGCCGATCGCCTTGCTCAAGATCGACAAGAGCTTCGTCGGCGGCATGGAGCAGCGCGAAGAGAACCGCAAACTGGTACACGCCATGATCAACCTGGCCCATAACCTCAACCTGGAGGTGGTGGCCGAAGGTGTGGAAACCCAGGAACAACTGGACCTGCTACGCGGTTTCGGTTGCGACCAGGTGCAGGGCTTCCTGATCAGCAAACCGTTGCCGTTGCCGGAACTGGTTGAGTACTTGATGTTCGAGGGTGATCAGCAGTCCACGCTGGAAATGAGCTGACACAAACCCATGTGGGAGAATCTCACTCGGCTTGGATGCTCTCGAAGCGCCGCAGTCCAGCCTCACTGCGAATCATCCGCTTCATCTTCCATTCAAACGCCAGGGTCAGGCTCACCGCCGCGCAGGCCAGCCCCAGGGCCAGGCCCCACCAGACACCGGTCGGTCCCCAGTTCAGGTGGAACGCCATCCACCACGCCGACGGTGCGCCGATCAGCCAATAGCAACCCAGGCCCACCAAGAAGGTGGTCTTGGCGTCCTTGAGCCCGCGAATGCAGCCCATGGCGATGGTTTGCGTGCCGTCGAACAGCTCGAACCACGCCGCCACCGCCAACAGGCTCACGGCCAGATTGATCACGTCGCGGAACGCCGGGTCATCGTGGTCCAGGAACAAGCCGATCAATTGATGGGGCAACAACCAGAACACCATGGCGAACGCCAGCATCGCGGCCGCTCCAAAACCAATGCCGACCCGACCGGCCAGGCGCGCCCTCCACAGCTGTCCGGCGCCGTAGTGCTGGCCGATGCGCATGGTGATGGCGTAGGACATTCCGGCCGGCACCATGAACGCCACCGAGACGATTTGCAGGGCGATCTGGTGGGCCGCCAACGGCGTGCTGCCCATGGTGCCCATGCACAGCGCGGCGAACGCGAACAGCCCGACTTCCACCGCATAGGTGCCACCGATCGGCAGGCCCAGGCGCCACAGCTCCTTGAGGTATTGGCGATTGGGCCGCGACAGCCCATCCAGCAGCGGATAGGCACGGTAGGCCGGGTGCCGATGGATGTGCCAGGCCAGTGCCAGGGCCATGCAGTTGGCGACAACGGCCGTGACCAGGCCGATGCCCATCAAGCCGAGTTTTGGCAGGCCGAACATGCCGGTGATGAGCGCGTAGTTGAGCAGGAAGTTGGCCACCGTGCCGCCGAGGCTGATCACCATGACCGGCGTGGCCCGGCCGATGGCGCTGGTAAAGCCGCGCAGGGCCATGAAGCTCAGGTAGCCGGGCAGGGCGAACGGCAGCGCCAGCAGGAACTGGCCAGCGGACAACACGTTGGTTTCGGTCTGGCCGAACATCAGCAGTACGGGCTTGAGGTTCCACAGCAGCAACCCGGCCATCAGCGCCATCAACCAGGCCAGCCAAAGCCCGGCCTGGGTCAGCCGGGTGGCGCCTTCGACATCGCCCGCGCCCTGGCGGATCGCGACCAAGGTACCCACCGCAGCGATCACGCCGATGCAGAAGATCGACACGAACGAATAGGTGGCCGCCCCGAGCCCGCCTCCGGCGAGGGCTTCAGGGCTCAGGCGCGCCATCATCACGGTGTCGGTGAGCACCATGAGCATGTGCGCCAACTGCGAGGCAATCAACGGCCCCGCCAGCCGCAGGATGGCCCAGAGTTCGGTACGCACCGGATGCCGCATGATCATCACGCTCCATGTTCAAACAAGGCAGTAAAACGACGATTCTCGGCGCTCTTGGCGGATTGCACAAAAGGATAAAAAAGATCGCTGGCATGATTAAAACTCATGCTGGATGGGTTTCTGGTAGGGTTTGCAGACCACGCCATGGAGCTTTTGCGATGTCCCGTCGTCTTCCTCCTCTTTATGCGTTGCGAGCATTCGAAGCCGCGGCGCGCTATAGCTCGTTCACCCGGGCCGCCGAAGAGCTGTCGATCACCCAGAGCGCGGTCAGCCGGCACATCCGCACGCTGGAAGATCACTTTGCCTGCCGGCTGTTCCAGCGCAGCGGCCGCAACCTGCAGTTGACCGAGGCGGCGCGGTTGCTGCTGCCGGGTGTGCGCGAGGGGTTCATGGCGCTGGAGCGGGCCTGCCACACCTTGCATGGCGAAGACGGCATCCTGCGCATGAAAGCGCCTTCCACGCTGACCATGCGTTGGTTGTTGGCGCGCCTGAGTCGCTTCCGGCATTTGCAGCCCGGCAACGAGGTGCAACTGACCAGTGCCTGGATGGACATCGATTCGGTGGACTTCAACGTCGAGCCCTTCGATTGCGCCGTATTGCTGGGCAACGGGCATTTTCCGGCGGATTGGGAGGCCAGTTTGCTGTTTCCCGAGGAATTGATTCCGGTGGGCGCGCCGAACCTGTTGAACGATCAGCCCTGGGATGTGGCGCGACTGGCCAGTGCTGAACTGCTGCACCCGACGCCGGATCGCCGGGACTGGCGCAACTGGCTGCAACGCATGGGCCTGGCCGACAAGGTCTCGCTCAAGGGCGGACAGGTGTTCGATACCCTGGAGCTGGGCATGATCGCGGCCGCGCGTGGCTATGGGGTCTCCATGGGCGACCTGCTGATGGTGGCCGAGGACGTTGCCCAAGGGCGCCTGAGCCTGCCATGGCCGACGGCTGTTGCCAGCGGCGAACACTATTACCTGGTCTGGCCGAAAACCCGGCCGGGAGGTGAACGTTTGCGCCGGCTCAGCGACTTCCTCCAAGGCGAGGTCAAGGCCATGCAACTGCCCGATGTAGAGCGTCTGAGCTGAAACGTTGAAGTTGGCGTGCTAGCCACGTGGCACTAATCCGTGCAAACCGCTCAAGTATTCGGCTTTGCCGCCGAATCCGTGAACATGGAACCCTCGTTCAGAAAGGGCCTACATACACCTCACCCGAATAAAATGCCGAGCGTGCGACGTGATCAGAATGATCCGGTCTCTCGGCCAGGAGCCGTCATGTCTCAACCCCGCGCCCGGATCGCCTCACAGCTAGGCCTTGCCCTCGCCGTGATACTGGCGATCGTGATCTCCGGCAGTACCGTCTTCGCCTTGCGTTCGCTGGACGCTGCCAACCTTGCCACCCGTGAAGAGCACTTGGCCAGCGAAGCGCGCCTGATGGCCGACCAGCTCAATACGTTCCACAGCACCCTGCGCGAGAGCACCCAGCGCTTGGCCGGTCTGTTCGAAAAGCGCTTCAGCGCGGGCCTGAGCGTGCATCCGGACCAGCCGGTGACGGTGGCGGGCGTACAAACCCCAGGCTTGAGCCTGGGTAGCGAAGTGTTGAACAACAACTTCAAGGAAGTGGATGACTTCAAAGCGATGACCGCCGGGGTCGCCACGATATTCGTGCGCAGCGGCGACGATTTCATCCGCGTCAGTACCTCGGTCAGCAAACAGGACGGTACGCGGGCCATCGGCACCGTGCTCGACCGCGCCGGCCCCGCCTACGGTCCGGTGATCAGCGGGCAGAGCTACATTGGTCGGGCCCTGCTTTTCGGGCGCTTCTACATGTCGCAGTACACGCCTGTGCGCGACAGCAGCGGCAAGATCATTGCCGTGTTGTATGTAGGCTTCGATTACACCGATGCGCAGAACGCACAGTTCGAAAACCTCAAGCGCTTCCGTATCGGCCAGACTGGCTCCCTGGCGCTGTTGGACGAACAAAACAAATGGCTGGTGCCGCCCGCCGGCGTGCAGGCGCTGGACAACGCCACCACGACCATCACCGGCTTGATCAAAAAGCCGGGCAAGGGCGCGTTCTGGGCCGATACCGCCGAAGATTTCTACAGCGTTGCCGTACCGTTCGAGGGCGGGCCGTGGGCGGTGGTGGCGAGCATGCCGAAAACCGAGATCCGCGCCGTGACCTGGAGCGTCGGCATTCAACTGGCCATTGGCAGCCTGCTGGCGATGCTGTTGGCGGTCGGTTCGGCAATGTGGTTGTTGCGTAGCAAACTGGCGCCGCTGGGGGACCTGGTGCGCCAGGCCGAAGCGTTGGGCGCCGGCGACCTGAGCGTGCGCCTGAACGTGTCGAGCCATGATGAAATCGGTCAGTTGGCCCGTGCCTTCAACCAGATGAGCGAGGCCCTGTCGACCATGGTCGAGCACATCCGCAAGGCCTCCCAGGAGGTCAACAGCCGCGCCCAGGCCCTGTCCGGGTTGTCCAGCGGGGCGTACGAAGGCATGGAGCAGCAATCCGGCGAAATCACCAGCATGGCGGGTGCGGTGGAGGAGTTCAGTGCGACCTCCCTGAACATTGCCGACAACATGGGCAACACCGAGCGCCTGGCTCAGGAAAACGCCCAGCAAACCCGCATCGGCCGGACCTCGATGGATGAAGCGTCGTCGTCCCTGGAGCAAATCGCCGGCGCGCTGAACAGCACGGCCACGGTCATCAATACCCTGGGCCAACGTTCCCAGGAAATCGGCGGCATCGTGGGGGTCATCACCTCGATTGCCGAGCAGACCAACCTGCTGGCTTTGAACGCGGCCATCGAAGCTGCCCGCGCCGGCGAGCAGGGCCGTGGTTTCGCCGTGGTGGCCGATGAAGTCCGCAGCCTGGCGTCCCGCACCCGCCAGGCCACTGACGAAATCTCCAGCATGATCAACAGCATCCAGCAGGAAACCGGCAATGCCATCAGCACGATGGAACAGGGCAACCTGTTGATGCAGGAAGGCCTGTCGCGCAACGCCAATGTGGCCGCGGCCCTGGCGCGAATCGACGAGCAGAGCCGTTCGGCTGGCCAGCAATTCGCGGCGATCACCACCGCCACCCAGGAACAAAGCAGCACCGCGACCCTGCTCAGCAGCAACCTGCAAAGCATCGCCATGGCCAACAGTGAACAGCGCCAGGTGGTCTCGAACCTGGCGGTCACCGCCAAGGAACTGGAAAAGCTGGCCCAGGACCTGCGCCAAGAGGTTGATCGGTTCCGCTGAAACCTCCTGTCACAAGCCCGCTTCCAGAGATTTGCGGTGGAAGCGGGCTTGCTCACAATTGGGGCTGCCCAGCCAACATCGTCTCAATCTGACCCACCGCTATCGCGAGCGAGCTCCCACAGTTTGATTCCCAGTGAATACGAAACCCGGGCACCCTCGATCCCCTGTGGGAGCGAGCTTGCTCGCGATTGAGGCTGCCCAGCCAACATCATTGCAATCTGATCCACCGCTATCGCGAGCGAGCTCGCTCCCACAAATCGCTGTCGATCATGTAGCCGCGCTTTTTTAAGGTAATAGCTGTTTTTAAGCTTGCTGAAACGTTTCTTCAAGTCTATAAAAACCGCACAACTCCAATAAAAGGTCGCGTCCATGACTCCGCTCAAACTCCTCGTTACCCTTGGCGCCTTGGGCGCTGCCTCCCAGGCGATGGCTTGGGATTACGTCCTGCTGGATACCGATAAAGCCGCCCAACCCTGGCAAATCACCAGCCAGCAGCTCGGCGTGAAAACCGACAAACCCTTCTCCGTGACGATGCGCACCCTGCACGGTGGCCGGCAAGAAGGCGTCAGCATCGTTGATATCGACAACGGCACCCTGAAGCTTTCAGTCGTCCCGACCCGTGGCATGAATGTGCTGCAGGCGTCGGTCGGAAATGTGCGCATGGGGTGGGATTCGCCGGTCAAGGAAGTGGTCAATCCGGCGTTCATCGAGCTCAACGGTCGCGGTGGGTTGGGTTGGCTCGAAGGTTTCAATGAATTGGTGACCCGCTGTGGCTACGAATGGGTCGGCCATCCCGGCATGGACAATGGCGAGCTGCTGACCCTGCATGGTCGCGCCGCCAATATTCCGGCCAACACAGTCACCTTGCACATCGATGAAAAACCACCCTACGCCATCACCCTGCGGGGCGAGTTGAAGGAGCAGGCGTTCAAGAAGGTCGATTTCTCGGTGCAGACCGAACTGGTCACCGAGCCCGGCAGCGTGACGTTCGCGCTCAGCGACACACTGACCAACAACGGCGATTACCCGAAGGAATACCAAGCGCTCTACCACAGCAATTTCAGCACGCCTTTCCTGGAGCAGGGCGCTCGTTTCGCGGCACCGGTCAAGCAGGTCTCGCCGTTCAACGACAAGGCCAAGGGCGACCTGCCGGATTGGCAAACCTACCGGGGCCCGACCAAGGATTACGACGAAACCGTCTATAACGTCGTGCCCTACGCTGACGCCAAGGGCGATACGCTCACGGTCCTGCACAACAAGGCCGGCAGTCTTGGTGTGTCGGTAGGCTTCAACACCAGCACGCTGCCCGTATTCTCCCTGTGGAAGAACACCGATACCCAAGGCCAGGGCTACGTGACCGGGTTGGAACCAGGCACCAGTTTTTCCTATAACCGCCGGTATCAGCGGCCACTGGGCCTGGTGCCCACGATCGGACCGAAAGAGCACAAGCAATTCCAGATTCACTACAGCCTGTTGGCAGACAAGGGTGCAGTGGATAAGGCGCTCAAGCGCATCGATGCGATCCAGAACGGTCAAAAAACCGAGGTCCGGGAAACACCGTTGGTAGACCTGAGCAAACCATAAAAGCGGTTCAAGCCGTAGCCGGCCGATACTGCAACGCTTCGGCCAGGTGCTCGCGGCGAATGTTCCCCGCTTGCTCCAGGTCCGCCAGTGTCCGGGCGACTTTGAGCAAGCGGTGGGCGGCGCGCAGCGACAGGGTCAGCCGTTCGCAGGCGGTTTCCAGCCAGGTTTCATCGGTTGTGGATAACTTGCAATGCCGGCGCAACCCCGGTAGATCGAGGAAGGCGTTGGCGCAGCCCTGGCGGCGGTGCTGGCGTTCCCGAGCTTCGGCTACGCGCTCGGCGACCGTCGCCGTATCGTCCCCGGCTTCGAGCCTGGGGTTCAATGCCGTGGCTTCCCGGGCGACGGTCAGGTGCAGGTCGATACGGTCCAGCAACGGGCCGGAGAGTTTGTTGCGGTAGCGCTGCACCATCTCCGGTGTACAGGCACAGCGGCCGCTGGGCTCGCCGAGATAGCCACAGGGGCAGGGGTTCATCGCCGCCACCAGCTGGAAACGGGCAGGGAAGCGCACTCGATCCCGGGCGCGAGAAACCACGATGTGGCCGGACTCCAGCGGTTCTCTCAAGACCTCCAGCACCTTGCGGTCGAATTCCGGCAACTCATCCAGAAACAGCACGCCATGATGGGCGAGGGTAATCTCCCCTGGCTGGGGTTTCGACCCGCCACCCACCAGCGCCGGACCGGAAGCCGAGTGATGCGGCTGGCGGAACGGACGTTGCGGCCAGTGGCTCAACGGCACGCAACTGGCCACCGACTGGATGGCCGCGACCTCCAGGGCTTCGCTCTCGGCCAGTGGCGGCAGCAGCCCTGGCAAGCGGCTCGCCAGCAAGGTCTTGCCGGTACCCGGTGGCCCGCTGAACAACAGGTTGTGGGCTCCCGCGGCAGCAATCAGCAAGGCCCGCTTGGCCCCGGCCTGGCCTTGTACTTCATTCAGGTCGGGGTAGGGCTTGCTGGCCGAGAGCAGCCCATTGGACACGAACGGCTCGACCGGCGTGTGGCCGTTGAAGTGCGCCACCGCTTCGAGCAGATGATCCACGGCGATCACCTTCAGCCCCGAGGCCAGGCAGGCTTCCTCGGCATTGGCCCGTGGCACCACCAGCATGCGCCCGGCCTTGCGCGCCGCCAGCGCCGCGGGCAATACGCCACGCACCGGACGCACCGCGCCGGACAAGGCCAGTTCACCAAGGCATTCCACGTCGTCCAGCGTCAGGGTTGGCACCTGCACGCTGGCCGACAGGATTCCCAAGGCGATGGCCAGGTCGAAGCGGCCGCCGTCTTTCGGCAGGTCCGCCGGCGCCAGGTTCAGGGTGATGCGCCGCGCTGGAAAATTCAGCCCCGAGTTGATGATCGCGCTGCGCACCCGATCCTTGCTTTCCTTCACCGCCGCCTCCGGCAGGCCAACCATCGTCAGCGACGGCAAGCCATTGGCCAGGTGGACTTCAACGGTAACGGCAGGAGCCTCGACCCCCACTTGGGCGCGGCTGTGGACAATGGCGAGCGACATGAATCGTTCCTTGAGTGAATGGGGTGCCGCGTCCTGCGACTTTTGAAGGGTAGTCGTGGGGAAGAACTTGGGCGCAGCAATCGAGGGGAGAAAATTTGGCAGGATGTTTCGACTGCCAGTGACAGCCGAGGCGGCAAGCGCGATACGGTTCAGCCGATGCCGTCCTTCACCCGCCCAGGCGAAATGCCCGGGACCGGCCTAGACTCCGATTTGCCCAGTCGGCACTTGGCGGTATCAACGGCACAGGGAGAAAGTGGCCATGAACGATCTGCTGGCTCTGTTAACCGACAAGCGCTTCATGCCCCATGGGCACTGCTACATGTGGCGGCCGGATCTGCTGTGGACCAATGTCATTGCCGATGGTTTGATCACCCTGTCCTACGTCACCATTCCCTTCACGCTCCTGTACTTTATCCACAAGCGCAAGGACGTGCCGTTCGACTGGATGCTGGCGGCCTTTGGCGCCTTTATCCTGGCCTGCGGGACCAGCCACGTGATGGAAATCCTGACCATTTGGCAGCCTTATTACTGGTTGTCGGCGCTGGTCAAGGTGATCACCGCGATTGCTTCGGTGATTACCGCCATCCTGCTGGTCCGCCTGGTGCCGGCGGCTCTGAAGATCCCCAGCCCGCAGCAATTGGCCAAGGTCAACGAAGAGTTGCGCGAGGCGCAGGCCGAACTGGTGACCACTGCGCGCCGGGCCGGCATGGCGGAAATCGCCACCAATGTGCTGCACAACGTGGGCAATGTGCTCAATAGCGTCAATGTCTCAGCCCAGGTTCTGTATGAGAAGGTGAACACCTCCAAGGGGCCCGGGGTGGCCAAGGTCGCCCAGTTGATGAAGGAGCATCCTGACGACCTCGGCGACTTCATCAGCAGCGATCCGAAAGGGCGCGCCCTACCGGACTATCTCGACAAGCTGGCCGATGCGCTGGCCGTCGAGCAGCAAGGCATGATCGCCGAGTTGGCGCAGTTGACCCGCCGAATCGACCACATCAAGGAAATCGTCGCCACCCAGCAATCCTATGCCGGCAATGCCAGCGTCCTGGAGCCGGGCTCGTTGCGAGAGCTGGTCGAGGATGTCGTGCGCATTTGCGATGTGTCCCTGGCCCGCCACCACATCACGCTGCTCAAGGAGTTCAGCGATATCCCGCAGATGCCGCTGGACAAGCACCGCGTGCTGCAGATCCTGGTCAATCTGATCAACAACGCCAAGCAGGCGCTGGACGCGGGTGTGAACCGGCCCCCGCGGATCATCCTGCGCCTGAAGGTCGTTGACGAGGGGCGCGTGCGGGTCGAGGTCGAGGACAATGGTGAGGGGATAGCGCAGGACAATCTTGCGCGGGTGTTCGAGCACGGCTTCACCACGCGTGTCGACGGTCACGGCTTTGGTTTGCACAGCTGCATTCTGGCGGCGCACGAGATGGGTGGCGATCTGACGGCGCAGAGCGCGGGGCCGGGCAAGGGCGCGCTCTTTATCCTGGAACTGCCGCTCGCGCTTGTGCAAGGCGCATCGCAGCGGGCCGCGAGTGGTTGAGGCGCCTATTCCTGGGCCGGAGCCAACCGCGCTTCCAGCTCAGCGACCTTGGCCTCCAGGCTTTCGAGCCGTGCCCGGGTCCGGGCCAGCACGACCATCTGGCTGTCGAATTCTTCCCGACTGACCAGGTCCAGCTTGCTGAAGCCGCTTTGCAGCAGGGCCTTGAACTGGCTTTCGATTTCGCTTTTGGGCAGCGGCGTGTCGCCACTCAAGATACGGGAGGCGTGGCCGCTCAGGGCGTCGAGGAGGTCTTTGGGCGCAAGCATGTGCAGGTGTCCTGGAAACAATGGCGGGCAGTGTACCACGCAGTGTCTATAGTCAATTCGCCAGCCAGGGATGCACGCTTTTCGCGCATGGGGCCGGGCGGCGCTGCACTGTTGTTGTGCGTATCGCTGCGGTTCGTGGTGCGGTGCACGTCGAGCCGGTGGCCAAGGGACTGAAATCAGTGGGTTTGGGTGCAGATGGCAAGGTTTCTGCTTAGAGGCTGATGACCCATGCACTGATGCAGTCGCTGTGACGAATGCAGTGCAGCAGGCGGAACGGGGAGTTTCGTCAGGATCGGTTAACTGGCACCTGTCGGGCAACTTGGGCCGACGACGCGTTACAAAGCCAGGCACTGCGCTTAGACTTGAGTCGGGTTTGTTTTCCTGGGGCAAGTCCACCAATTCGGGAGAAAGTTTCATGAAGCTAGTCACTGCCATCATCAAGCCGTTCAAGTTGGACGACGTGCGCGAGTCGTTGTCCGAGATCGGCGTGCAGGGCATTACCGTTACTGAGGTCAAAGGCTTTGGTCGGCAGAAAGGTCACACCGAGCTGTATCGCGGCGCGGAATACGTGGTCGATTTCCTGCCCAAGGTGAAGATCGATGTCGCTATTGACGACAAGGATCTGGACCGGGTGATCGAGGCAATCACCAAGGCCGCCAACACCGGCAAGATCGGTGACGGGAAGATCTTTGTGGTCAATCTGGAACAGGCTATCCGCATCCGTACCGGCGAAACCGATACCGACGCTATCTAAGCCGCCAAACCCAACGCCCCAGGAGAAAACAATATGACTCTGCGTAAATTCGCAGGGCTAGGAGCCCTGTTGTCCTTCGCAATGCCTGGCCTGGCCATGGCAGAAGAAGCGGCAGCCCCCGTCTTGAACTCCGGCGACACCGCCTGGATGCTCACGGCCACGATTCTTGTACTGTTCATGACCATTCCAGGCCTGGCACTGTTCTACGGTGGCATGGTCCGGTCGAAAAACATTCTTTCCGTGATGATGCAGTGCTTTGCCATTACCGGTCTGATCAGCATCCTGTGGGTCATCTATGGCTACAGCATCGCGTTCGACACCACCGGCATGGAGCAGGGCGTCGTCAACTTCAATTCCTTCATTGGCGGTTTCGGCAAGGCGTTCCTGGCGGGTGTCACGCCAGCCAGCCTGACCGGCCCGGCGGCCCTGTTCCCTGAAGCGGTGTTCATCACCTTCCAGATGACCTTCGCCATCATCACCCCGGCCCTGATCGTCGGTGCATTTGCCGAGCGGATGAAGTTCTCCGCCATGCTGATCTTCATGGGCGTGTGGTTCACCCTGGTGTATGCACCGATTGCGCACATGGTCTGGTCCGGCAACGGCGGCCTGCTGTGGGACTGGGGCGTGCTGGACTTCGCTGGCGGCACCGTGGTGCACATCAACGCCGGTATCGCCGGTCTGGTGGCGTGCCTGGTACTGGGCAAGCGCAAAGGCTTCCCGACCACGCCAATGGCACCGCATAACCTGGGTTACACCCTGGTGGGCGCGGCCATGCTGTGGGTCGGCTGGTTCGGCTTCAACGCCGGTTCCGCTGTCGCTGCCAACGGCACTGCCGGCATGGCGATGCTGGTGACCCAGATCGCTACCGCTGCGGCGGCGCTGGGCTGGATGTTTGCCGAGTGGATCACCCACGGCAAGCCAAGCGCGCTGGGCATTGCCTCGGGCGTGGTGGCCGGCCTGGTTGCAATCACCCCGGCTGCCGGCACCGTGGGCCCGATGGGCGCCCTGGTCATCGGCCTGGCGGCGGGTGTGGTGTGCTTCTTCTGCGCCACCACCCTCAAACGCAAGCTCGGTTATGACGACTCCCTGGATGCCTTCGGCGTGCATGGCATCGGCGGTATTCTCGGCGCGATCCTGACCGGTGTGTTTGCCGCACCGGCCTTGGGTGGCTTCGGCACCGTGACCGATATCGGCGCGCAAGTGTGGATTCAATTCAAGGGCGTGGGTTTCACGGTGGTCTACACCGCGATCGTCACCTTCATCATCCTCAAGGTCCTGGACGCCGTCATGGGTCTGCGTGTCACCGAGGAAGAAGAAGCTGTGGGCCTGGATCTGGCCCAGCACAACGAGCGTGGCTACAACCTGTAAGCACACGCAATAAAAAATGCCCGGTTCGCCGGGCATTTTTTTGTCTGGAATTTGTCATTGCTCACAAGGTGTGGCGGTTTTTCCGACGCCTTTTGTTGTGGATGCGACATGGGTTTTTATACCGCCAAAGGCTTACATCGAAGCAAGAGTATTAGGGCCTTTGTTTTTTCCCAGAGCGCGCTAGAATGCGCGCCGAACGTGCGGAGATCTGTATGTGGCAACAGACGCTGATAACCCTGCGGGCAAGGCCCCGGGGCTTTCATCTGGTGACGGACGAGTTGCTGGCCGGCCTGCCTGAACTCCAGGCGTGTCGTGTCGGTCTGTTGCATCTGTGGCTGCAGCATACCTCGGCCTCGTTGACCATCAACGAGAACGCCGATCCGGCGGTACGTCGAGACTTCGAACGATTTTTCAATCGGCTGATCCCACAAGGAACCGCCGGTTATGAGCACAACGACGAAGGCCTGGACGACCTCCCGGCGCACTTCAAGGCCAGTGTGCTCGGTTGCCAGCTCAGCCTGCCGGTTACGGCGGGACGGCTGGCATTGGGTACCTGGCAAGGTGTTTATCTGGGCGAGCACCGTGATCATGGCGGTGCTCGTAAGGTCCTCGCCACCTTGTACGGTGAAGGGGCATAACCGCTGATTGCCAGCGGATGTTGAATTTTTTCCGGCAGCCTTCGAACAGATGGCGAAGCTGGGCTATAACTAATCTGCTTTTCGCAAGTCATGAGGTAGAACATGAGCGACGATGATCTGGAAAACGACGACCTTGAAGTAGGCGACGAAGACGAGACCGAAGAAGGCCTTGAAGCGGTGGCTGAGGACGTTGCCGACGACGATGGGGCCGATGTTCCGGCACCTACCGCCAAGGGCAAGGCCAAGGCCGCGGTGTCGGTCGACGAGTTGCCGAGCGTAGAGGCCAAGAACAAGGAGCGTGATGCGCTCGCCAAGGCCATGGAGGAGTTCCTGGCCAGGGGCGGTAAGGTGCAGGAAGTGGAAGCCAATGTGGTCGCTGATCCGCCCAAGAAGCCTGACAACAAGTACGGCAGTCGCCCTATCTGAATATCGGCTTCTTGCTTGCTGAAAAAGCCCGCCGTCGCTGCGGGCTTTTTCATGGGCGCGATTCTATGCCGGGCCAGGCCCAGTTCCTGTGGGAGCGAGCTTGCTCGCGATAGCGGTGGGTCTGTTGGCATTGAGTTGGCTGTGCCGCCGTCATCGCGAGCAAGCTCGCTCCCACAGGGGCTTTGGCGGCTGTGAAGCAGGGTTCAGGGTTGGCTATGCCACCCAGCCAGCAGCCCCGGCAGTTCGGTCAGGCTGCGAATTTCCGCGTCCGGTACATGATCGGCATTCCAGGGTTTGCCTGCCGGGTTGAACCACACCGCGCGCAGGCCGGCCTGTTGGGCGCCGGCGATGTCGTCGCCCGGGTGATCGCCAACGTGCACGGCGGTCTGTGCCGTGGCGCCGCCGCGCTGCAGGGCTTCGTGGAACAACCGGGCGTCAGGCTTGGCGATGCCGATGTCTTCGGCGCACAAGGCGAACTTGAAGTAGTCCGCCAGCCCCAGGCGTCGCACGTCGGCGTTGCCATTGGTGACCACGCCGAGGGCGAAATGATTGGCCAGGATTTCCAGGGTGGGCTGCACGTCGGGAAAAATCTCCAGCTGATGACGGGCGTGCAGGAACGTCTCGAAGGCCTGGTCCGCCAGTTCAGAGGCTTGCCACTGGTCGTAGCCGGCTTCCTGCAAGGCACGGAACAGCACCCGCCGGCGCAACGCACTGATGCGATGCTTGAGGTTGGGTTCTTCGCGCAACACTTGCTCGCGAATCGAAAAAAGCTGCTCCACCGGCAGCCCGCCCAGGTTCGGTGCGTTGTCGGTCAGCCATTGGCGGAGTATGGCTTCGGCGCTGGCGATCACCGGGGCGGTGTCCCACAGGGTGTCGTCCAGGTCGAAAGTGATGAGTTCGATGGTCATGATTCGTCGCCCTTGATGCGTTTGGCCCTGGGGTGGGCACTGTCATAGACCGTCGCCAGGTGCTGGAAGTCCAGGTGGGTGTAGATCTGTGTCGTCTTGATGTCCGAGTGGCCCAGCAGCTCTTGAACGGCGCGCAGGTCCTGGGAGGATTCCAGCAGATGGCTGGCGAAGGAGTGCCTGAGCATGTGTGGGTGCAGGTTCTGCCCCAGCTCGCGTTCGCCGGCGGCCTTGACCCGTAACTGAATCGCCCGCGGGCCGAGGCGCCGACCGCGTTGGCTGACGAATACCGCGTCATCGGCGGGGTTGGCCAGGGCCCGCAGGGGCAACCACAGTTCCAAGGCTTCACGGGCCTTGCGGCCGACGGGCAGCAGGCGGGTCTTGCTGCCCTTGCCGAGCACCTGGACCATGCCGTCGGCCAGGTCCAGTTGATCCAGGTTAAGCCCCGTCAGCTCTGAAAGCCGAAGGCCGGACGAATAGAACAGCTCGAGAATCGCCTGGTCGCGGCGGGCCAGGAAGTCATCTTCGACGGCGCCTTCAAGCAATTGCAGGGCGCGGTCGGTGTCGAGGGTCTTCGGCAGCCGGCGTTCGCCCTTGGGCGGTGCCAGGCCGGTGGCCGGATCGTGATCGCACAGGCCTTCGCGATTGAGGTAGTGATACAGGCCACGCACCGCCGACAACAGTCGCGCCAGGCTGCGGGAGGACTGTCCCTGTTGATGCAGGCGGGCGATCAGGCTGCGCAAGCGCTGGATGTCCAGGGCCGACCAACTGCCGATGTTCTGCTTCTGGCACCAGCCCAGCACTTTTTCCAGGTCGCGGCGATAGGCCAATAACGTATGGGGCGACACCTGACGCTCACTGCGCAGGTGTTCGCAGTAGGCGTCCAGTTGCCGCTCCATCATCAGCGTACCGAGCGCAGCGAACCGGCGACTCTTGGCAGCACCCGGCCGGTGACTTCGGCGATGTAGCTCAAGAACAGCGTGCCCACCGAACTCTTGTAGTGCTGCGGATCGCGGCTGGCGATGGCCAGTACGCCGTGCACGCCCTGGTGGGCGATGGCGACGACGGCGGTGGAGCCGATCTGCTTGCGCTGTTCTTCGCCGAACAGGAAGTCCAACTCATGTTCGCGCAGGCTGCCGCTGACGCTTTTGTTTTCCGTGAGCAGGCCGCCGATGGCCGTCTGCGCTTCGGCGTGGGTCACCCAGCGGCCCACCGGCATGGCGTTGTCGCCAAACAGGATCAGGCTGACAAAGGGCACCTGGAAATCCTGGCGCAGGCTGTCTTCGACGCTCATGACCAGGTCTTCGAGGGTGCTGGCGTCCATCAGGGCCAGGATCAGCCGACGGGTCTTGTCGAAGAGCCGGTCGTTGTCCCGGGCCACGTCCATCAAGTGCGAAAGACGATGGCGCATTTCGATGTTGCGCTCGCGCAGGATTTTCATCTGGTGCTCCACCAGCGACACGGTGTCGCCGCGCCGGTGGGGAATGCGCATCGTCGCAAGCAGTTCTTCATGCTCGACGAAGAAGTCCGGATGGGCCTCCAGGTAAGCGGTCACGGCCGCGACGTCTGGAAGGCTGGGCGATTCGTCGGGCTGTGGGGCTGGAACCTGCGGCTGATCGGTCATGGGTTTGGCTCACTCAAAGACGAACTTGTCCTTCGTATACGCGCACTGCCGGGCCGGTCATCATCACCGGTTGGCCAGGGCCTGCCCATTCGATGGACAGGCGCCCGCCGGGCAGGTCGATCAACAATGGCGAATCCATCCACCCCTGGCTGATCGCAGCGACGGCAGCGGCACAGGCGCCGGTACCGCAGGCCTGGGTTTCCCCGGCACCGCGTTCCCAGACGCGCAATTGTGCGCGGTGACGGTCGATGACTTGCAGGAAACCGACATTCACCCGCGCGGGGAAGCGCGGATGGTGTTCGATTTTCGGCCCCAGCTCATGCACCGGGGCACTGTTGATATCGGCCACTCGCAGCACGGCATGGGGGTTGCCCATGGAGACCGCCGCCAATTCCACCGTGTTGCCATCGACTTCCAATGGATAGCTCAGGGCCTGGGCCGGCGCTTCGAATGGAATGTCCGCCGGTACCAGGCGCGGAGCGCCCATGTTGACGCCGATCTGGCCGTCGCTGCGCACATCCAGTTCGATGATGCCGCTCTTGGTCTCGACGCGGATCTGCCGCTTGGCGGTCAGGCGCTTGTCCAGCACGAAGCGGGCGAAGCAGCGCGCGCCGTTGCCGCATTGCTCCACTTCCGAACCGTCGGCGTTGAAGATCCGATAACGGAAATCCACGTCCGGGTTGTTGGGCGCCTCGACGATCAGCAACTGGTCGAAACCGATACCGGTGTGCCGGTCTCCCCATTGCTTGGCATGCTTGGGCAGGATATGCGCGTGCTGGCTGACCAGGTCGAGGACCATGAAGTCATTGCCCAGGCCGTGCATCTTGGTAAAACGCAGCAGCATGGTTTTACTCCGGCAGCAGGCTTTCGCCGGCAAACAACTCGGCTACCGTCTCGCGGCGACGCACTTCGAATGCCTGATCACCGTCCACCAGCACCTCGGCGCAACGGCCGCGGGTGTTGTAGTTGGAACTCATGACAAACCCGTAGGCACCGGCCGAATGCACGGCCAGCAAGTCGCCTTCTTCCAGCGCCAGCTCCCGGCCCTTGGCCAGGAAGTCACCGGTTTCGCAGATCGGCCCGACGATGTCGTAGGGGCGGGCCGCGGTGTCGCGAGGGCGCACGGCGGTGACGTCCATCCACGCCTGGTACAGCGCCGGGCGGATCAGGTCGTTCATCGCCGCATCGACGATGGCGAAATCCTTGTGCTCGGTGTGCTTGAGGTATTCGACCTGGGTCAGCAGCACGCCGGCATTGGCCACGATATAGCGACCGGGCTCGAACATCAGCGCCAGGTCACGGCCTTCGAGGCGCTCGCGCACCGTCTTGATGTAGTCGGCCACCAGGGGGGGCTCTTCATCGCGATAGCGCACGCCGACACCGCCACCCAGGTCGATGTGGCGCAGGTAGATGCCGCAGTCGCCGAGGCGGTCGACCAGCGCCAGCAGGCGGTCGAGGGCATCGATGAACGGTTCGAGGGTGGTCAGTTGCGAGCCGATGTGGCAATCGACACCCAGCACTTCCAGGTTTGGCAGTTGGGCGGCGCGTACGTACACGTCCTCGGCGTCGGCAATGGCGATGCCGAACTTGTTTTCCTTGAGGCCGGTGGAAATGTACGGGTGGGTGCCCGCGTCGACGTCCGGGTTCACGCGCAGGGAAACCGGCGCGCGAACGCCCAGCTCGGCGGCGACGACCTGCAGGCGCTCCAGCTCATCGGTGGATTCGATGTTGAAGCAGTGCACGCCGACTTCCAGGGCACGGCGCATGTCTTCGCGGGTCTTGCCGACGCCGGAGAACACGATCTTGTCGGCGCTGCCACCGGCGGCCAGCACACGCTCGAGCTCGCCACCGGAGACGATGTCGAAACCGGCACCCAGGCGCGCCAGGACATTGAGCACGCCCAGGTTGGAGTTGGCCTTGACGGCGAAACACACCAGGTGCGGCATGCCGTCGAGCGCATCGGCGAACGTCCGGTACTGGGCTTCGATGTGGGCCCGGGAATAGACATAGGTCGGCGTGCCGAAACGTTCGGCGATCGCGGACAGGGCGATCCCTTCCGCGAACAGCTCCCCGCCACGGTAGTTAAAAGCGTCCATGGCGTTCCCTTAGTAGGTGGTATGGGTGTCGTGCGAGTGTGTCTTGGATTGCGACGACTTGGCCTGTTCTTCAGGGGACTTGCTGTCATCAGGCAGGTACAGCGGACCTTTTTGACCACAGGCAGTCACGAGGCAGGCAACCGCGACGAGCGCAGCAAGGGAAGAGATCAGGCGCTTCATGGCGAAATCCTTGAAAATGCATTAATTGCGCCGGAGTATACCGGCCACCCGTCAGCTTGCCTATGCAACGGGGCGCCCGTCCGGCGGCACTGTTGTCGTTGATCGGTATATCCTTTGCAATCGCCGGGCGGCGTCCGTATCTTGCGGCGCTTGAGCATGAGCAGACATTTTCGAGGTTGCCGCAAATGAGTTTGAGTGAAGCCCGTTTCCACGATCTGGTCGATGCGACCCAGCAAACGCTGGAAGATGTGTTCGATGACAGTGACCTGGACATCGATCTGGAAATCTCCGCCGGTGTACTCACCGTCAAGTTCGAAAACGGCAGCCAACTGATCTTCAGTCGCCAGGAGCCGTTGCGGCAGTTGTGGCTGGCGGCGGTCTCCGGTGGCTTTCATTTCGACTACGACGAGGAAAGCGAGCGCTGGATGTGTGACAAGAGCGAAGAGCAACTGGGTGAGATGCTCGAGCGCATCGTCAAGCAGCAGGCGGGCGTGGAACTCGAGTTCGAAGGCCTGTGACGGCGTGAGCCAGACCGCCCCGCCACGGCCCCCCAAGCCGCTCTACAGCAACGTCAGCCCCGCCGTGCCGTCGCCGTGCACCAGCGTGTGCAAGCTGGATGAACAGAAGGTCTGCCTCGGCTGTTTCCGCCATGTGGAAGATATCCGCGAATGGCGCTCGGCCAATGATGAGCGCCGGCGGGTCATCTGTGCCGAGGCGCTCAAGCGCAAATCTCTGAGGTAACCATTGGCCTTGGAAGCTTTTGTGGCGAGGGCGCTCACATTCGTTTGTTCGTGAGCGCCCCATTGGTACGGCTAGACCCCGCCCGTCTTGTTTATTTATTGAGCTGTGATAGTGTCCGGTTACGCCTCAATTCGTCGAGGCCCGTGAAAACCCCGCCTTTTTGTGGCGGGGTTTTGCTTTTTTTGTGCAGAAGAAAGGAGTCTGCCTGGATCATGACCGCACCTTCCATCACCCTTACCCGCCTGGACGTACAGCGTCTGGAACGCCTGATCGACAGTCTTGATGAAACGCTGCCAGGCGTGATTGCGTTGCAAACCGAACTGGATCGCGCCGAGAACGTGGTGGGCCACGAAGAAGTGCCTGCCGATGTCGTGACCATGAACTCGCGTGTGCACTGCCGCGAAGAAAGCAGCGGCAAGGACTATCACCTGACGTTGGTTTATCCACAGGACGCCAATGCCGACGAAGGCCGGATCTCGATCCTGGCACCGGTGGGCAGTGCCTTGCTGGGCCTGAAGGTCGGCCAGCACATCGACTGGCCGGCCCCGGGCGGCAAGACGTTGAAGCTGACCTTGCTGGACGTCGAATACCAGCCCGAAGCAGGCGGCGATTTCCACCTCTGAGTGCCCGGGGGCTTCAGACCAGGGCCAGCGCCTCGTTCAGGGCGCGTTCCAGGTCGGCCTTGTAGCGCAGGTACAAATTGGTTGAGCAGGCCCCGTCGCCCACCAGCCCCGAGAGATCCAGGTCGGTGATGTAGCAGCGATAGCGCTGGGCTTCGCGGCGCTGTTCGACGATCTCCCTGGCGACCACGCGGAACAGTTGGTCGCCATGTTCCAGTTCGGAAAACTCCTGCTGATCGCAGTACAGGGTGACGTGCACCTGCCCGTGCGCCGCTTTGCCGATGATCGCCTGCACGTCATAGAACGGCTTGTCGACCGGTGTCTGTGGGGCTTGCCGTGCTTCGATCCGGCGCGCCCGGCCACCTGAAGGCAGCAGCTGGTAGTACAGGGTTTCCAGGGTCAGCGGCTGGGCGGCGTCCAGCGGCAGCAGGGCGTCGCGACGGTACAGCACCGATTGCAGAAAGCGCTGCAGCGGCACCAGCAGGCTTTGCTCGTCGTGATAGGGCACGTGTTGTTGCCACAGCGCGTTGAATTCATCGAGCACGTACAGATCGGCTTCGTCCTCGCTGGTCCGGTAGAACACCTGGATGCACTCGGGCTGGCCCATGGGCAGGATCAGCGCCAGGTCGTGGTCTTCCAGGGCCATCGGGTCCAGGTGCAAGGGGCTGTAGGCCGTCAGTTCCTCGCCCAGGTAATCCATCAGCGCCGACAAGCTGCCCAGGGCCACGTGATTGACCTGGCCGGGCACCAGTTCCAGCACGTGGTAATGCTGCTGGACCTGAAGCAGGTAGCGGTGATTGAGCCTGCTCAACAGCAGGGTCTGCGCCGTTTCGATGACTTCCTCGACACGCCGCGCAATGAATTGGGCGCGGTTGTGACAGAAGCAGCGCACCTGCAAGCGCGGTTGGCGCTGGGTGACGGGCAGGTCGTTGAGGTAGTCGCGCAGGCAGTCGAGCAGGGCGTGTTCGCCATCGAAACGGTTGACCAGCACTTCATTCCAACTGTTGAGCGTGATCTGGTCGAGGGTCAGTACCAGGTTTTCCCGGACCCCGGCATAGCTCAGGGAGTCGGTACGCTCGGTGGTCATCAGGATATTCAGGTCGCGATGGTGCTTGAGCGGGTCGACGCCGACGTTCACCAGGATCAGCACTTCGCTGGGCACGCTGGCGCGCAGCAACTGCGCTTCGTCCACCGTGACCAGGGGCAGGGCGATGGACTGTTGCAGGCTGCCCAGCAGGTTGAACAGTTCGAATTCGCTCAGGTCACTGTCACCTGGGTGCAGCGCCAGGCGCGTGCTGCTGTCGATCACGCCGTTGCGATGACACCAGGTCAACAGCTCCAGCAACTCGCGGCAACGCTTGATCGGCGCGAAGTTCTCCCACTCCAGGGCGTTGAGGCTGCCGTTGTACAGGCCCCACTGGTTCTGCCCCGGTTCCTTCTTGTTGGGTGACTGGACCAGCGTCAGGGTGTCTTCGGCCAGGTCCGGCGCGATACCGGGGTTGATGAACTCGACCTTGTCGGCCTTGCGCTCGAAGGCGGCATACAAGCGCCGGCCAAGCACGTTGAGATCGCGCTTGTTGATCAGGCTGACGGTTTTCTCGGTGCGGGCGAACTGGGTCAGGAAGCGGTAGCTGTGGGTGAGTTCGTTGACCAGTGCGCGCCGCTCGTGGCTGACCTGGCGGACTTTCCACTGGCTGCGGCTGTCCAGCAATGCCAGTTGACGCTGGTCCCAGCCCCATTCCCGGGCCAGTCGCTCGAGCAGTACTCGTTGCCAGCCACTGCTGCGCGCCTGGCCGGTGAGTTTGCGATTGACCTTCAGGTACAGCGCGCGGCGGATCAACTCCAGGCGTTCGGGTTCGCCACGGGCATTGAGGTATTCCTCGATGCGGCGGTAAACCAGCATGTACGGGTCCAGCTCTTCCAGGTCCAGGCGATTGGCGAATACGGCCTGTTTGAAGCGCAGGCTCAGGCAGCGCACGTTCGGGTGTTCGCTGGCATAGACCTCGGTCAGCAGCAGCTTGAGCACGGACTTGTAGGGCGATTCGATACCCTTGAACAGCTGCCAGAGCCCGGCGCCGACGAATTCGCCCGGCGGAATGTAGGCCAGGTGTCCCAGGTCCAGGGTTTCATCCGCGCGAATGAAGCGCTTGGACATCAGCGTATGGGTGTACTGCTCGTAGTTCTCTTCTTCATAGACCGGCACCAGCCACCAGATCGGCGTGCGCCCGGCCAGCCAGATCGCGGTGCGGTAAAACTCGTCCAGCAGCAGGTAATGCTGGGTGGTACCGCAATCGTCGGAACTGAGCTGGTTGTCCCGCTCGCCCCGCACGAAACGCTCCGGGTCGATCAGGAAAAAGTGGGCTTCGGCGCCCTGGGTCGCGGCCCAGGTCTCCAGCAGCTGGCATTTCTTGCGCAGCTCGGCCAGTTCATCGTCGCTCAGGTCCGGTCCGTGGCACACCCACACGTCCATGTCGCTCTGGTCGGCCTGGGCCAGGGTGCCGAGGCTGCCCATCAGGAACAGGCCAAGGATCGGCCGCGGCGGGTTGCTGCCGTGCCGGGGCTTGTAGGAAAACGAACGGGTCAGCCGTTGGGCTTCGGCAAGGACGTTGGCGTCAGGCTCGTAGTTCGACAGCCCGGCGGGCGTGCTGCCGGAGACGTAGCCGGGCAGCAGCGGATGGTTGACGTGGAAAAACAGTGGCAGCAGCGTCAGTACGCCTTGCTGGCGGGGCGACAGGCCTTCGACGGCGCGCTCCAGCCGCACGGTGTTGAGCTTGAGAAAACGTGCGCGCAACTGGCTCAGGACCTTGCGGTCGATTCCCTCGTCCAGATCGGGGCGGATTTCATGGTTGCGGGTCATGTCTGCTCAAACCGGCTCGCGGCGTCGAACGTGGGGTGATGGCAGGTTAGCGCCCGATCTCGGGAATACTTAAGCTGAAAACAGGATTTTTAATGCCGGTTCTTTATGCCGGGCGACAGTGCGCCTGCGGAAATCCCGTAGAGGAGATTTCCGTGGGCGGCAGGAGGATCAGGCGGCTTCTTGTTGAACGCTGAGTATCGTCAGGACGGTTTGGACATTTTGGGCGGCATCCCGTCCCAGGCTGGTCAGGTAACCACCGTCGGGCTGGGTGATCAGGTCTTTCTCGTACAAGCGTTGGGCAGCGGCAATCGCTTTAGGGGCAGCGGTCTGATGAATTTTCAGGCCTTCCTGGGAACTGTCCAGGTTGAAGAGTGCAAGGATTTCCAGTTCGGCAACCAACTCAGGGGTAAGCGACATAAGGACTCCAGACTTTCTAGGAATTTGGACGACAGCGTCACTAAGGTGAGCGCACTCGGCCGGGCTGTCCAGTATCAGAGTAGTGGTTTTTTCGTTTTAGGGGACGGAGCACCGCTGTACTACCAGGCGGAGCCCCCTGTGGCGAGGGGATAAATCCCCTCGCCACAGGGGCAACTTTGCCTCACGGTTCATTTCTTTTCCGGCGGCAACTCGGGGAGGGCGCGCAGCGCCGCTTCGTACCATTGGGTGTCGAACGGACGGTCTTCTTCGAGAATGGCGTCGATCTCATACGCCAGTACATGAGCCATGAGGTTGAGGATTTCTTCGCGCTCGTAACCGACCAGGGTCAGCTTGTTGAACGTGGCCTTGGCCGCTGGCGGGTTGTCGCTTTCGATCTGGTTTTCGATGGCTTCGATCAGCGTGTCCTCGACGAATTCTTCTTCGTCGCTGTCGATATCGGTTGGCTCGCTCATGGCAGGCTCCTGTAGGAAAGGCCGCCAGTTTACCTGCATTCAGCGGCGTGATGCGCCTGGCAAGAACCCCCTCGACGGTCTATAACGCAAGGCTGCCAACCCCGCACGGCCTGGAGGCTTTGTAATGCTCAAGCTTTATGGTTTCTCTGTCAGTAATTATTACAACATGGTCAAGCTGGCATTGTTGGAGAAGGGCGTGCCCTTCGAAGAGGTTCCGTTCTTTGGCAACCAGACCCCGGAAGCGCTGGCCATCAGCCCGCGCGGCAAGGTGCCGGTGCTGAAGACCGAGCAGGGTTTTATCAACGAGACCAGCGTCATCCTCGAATACATCGAACAAACCCAACCGGGTAAAACCCTGCTGCCGACCGAACCGTTCGAGCGCGCCCAGGTGTTGGCCTTGTGCCGGGAAATCGAGCTGTACATCGAGCTGCCGGGGCGGGCCTGCTATAGCGAGGCGTTTTTCGGCATGACGGTGGCCGATGCCATCAAGGAAAAGTCCAAGTCCGAATTGTTGCTGGGGTTCGCCTCGCTCGGCCGGCACGGCAAATTCTCGCCCTATGTGGCGGGCGATAGCCTGAGCATTGCCGACCTGTATTTCTACTACAGCCTTGCGCTGACCTTGCAAGTAGGCAGGAAGGTCTTCGATATCGATTGGCTGGCGAACATGCCGGCGGCCAAGGCATTGATGGAGCGCTTGGAGCAGAACCCGAACGTGCAACGGATCGCTGCGGACAGGGAGGCGGAGATGCCGACGTTTTTGGCGATGGTTGCTGCCAAGAAGTGAGTTTTTCGATGATTTAAAGTCAGCTATCGCGAGCAAGCTCGCTCCCACATTTGAATCTCTGAATGTTCACAAGAGTTGTGTGCACGGGAGATCTATTGTGGGAGCGGGCTTGCTCGCGAGGCTTTTAGCGGCTGGCGAGTAACGCCTGGCCGCGCACAACCGCTGCCTTGACTTGCGCCGGCGCGGTGCCGCCGATGTGGTCACGGGCATTGACCGAGCCTTCGAGGGTCAACACGGCAAACACGTCCTGCTCGATCTGGTCGCTGAACTGGCGCAGTTCGTCCAGGCTCATTTCCGCCAGGTCCTTGCCGGTGTCCACGCCGTATTTCACGGCATGGCCGACAATCTCATGGCAATCACGGAATGGCAGGCCACGGCGCACCAGGTAGTCGGCCAGGTCGGTGGCGGTGGAGAAGCCGCGCAGGGCCGCTTCGCGCATCACCGCGTGCTTGGGCTTGATGGCCGGGATCATGTCGGCGAAGGCCCGCAGCGAGTCGCGCAAGGTGTCGGCGGCGTCGAACAGCGGCTCCTTGTCTTCCTGGTTATCCTTGTTGTAGGCCAGCGGCTGGCCTTTCATCAGGGTCAACAGGCCCATCAGTGCGCCGAACACCCGGCCGCTCTTGCCGCGCACCAGTTCCGGCACGTCGGGGTTTTTCTTTTGCGGCATGATCGAGCTGCCGGTGCAGAAACGGTCGGGCAAATCGATGAATTGGAACTGCGCGCTGGTCCACAGCACCAGCTCTTCGGAGAAGCGCGACAGGTGCATCATCGCGATGCTCGCGGCGGCGCAGAATTCGATGGCGAAATCGCGGTCCGAGACGTTATCCAGCGAGTTGCCGCCCACGGCGTCGAAGCCCAGCAACTGCGCGGTGTATTCACGATCGATCGGGTACGTGGTGCCGGCCAGCGCAGCGCTGCCCAGGGGCATGCGGTTGGTGCGCTTGCGGCAGTCCACCAGGCGTTCGTAGTCGCGGCTGAGCATTTCGAACCAGGCCAGCATGTGATGCCCAAACGTTACAGGTTGAGCGGTTTGCAGGTGCGTGAAGCCCGGCATGATGCTCTCGGCCTCGCGCTCGGCCTGTTCCAGCAGGCCTTTTTGCAGGCGCGTGATTTCGCCCAGGATCAGGTCGATTTCATCCCGCAGCCACAGGCGGATGTCGGTGGCGACCTGGTCGTTGCGGCTGCGGCCGGTGTGCAGCTTCTTGCCGGTCACGCCAATGCGGTCGGTCAGGCGTGCTTCGATGTTCATGTGCACGTCTTCAAGGTCGACGCGCCAGTCGAACTGACCGGCCTCGATTTCCGTCTCGATGGTCTTCAGGCCATCGATGATGCTGTCGCGCTCGGCATCGGTCAGCACGCCGACCTTGGCCAGCATGGTGGCGTGGGCGATCGAACCCATGATGTCGTGGCGATACAGGCGCTGGTCAAAGTTGACGGAGGCGGTGAAGCGGGCGACGAAGGCGTCGACGGGTTCACTGAAGCGGCCGCCCCAGGACTGATTGGTCTTGTCAGTGCTCATGAATTCGCTCGTGATCGGCTGTGGAGAAAGTAGCGGTTAAAGGCTGCGGCGGATGATAGCAGGGTTGCCCGGACTGGCGCTGGCACTGGTCGGCAGGTTTTTTCGATCGAGACCCGGGATCCAACCGGGTTTCGCACAACGATATTTTTCAATTGAGCAATATCGTCGTGGCAACCGTCTACAGTGGACGGTAGGACTTTTGCTTTTTCCATCCATGGCGCACCGGACACATAGAAAAAGGGGGAGCTCATATTGGTCAGATCGACAGTTAATAATCCCTACGGCAACGCCGTGCGACAACGGGCCTCAGGCATCGGTCGGCAAGCGCTGGTAAAGATAGGCACCCGCCTCGCGGCACTTTTTGGCCCTCGAACGAGTCTTAGCGTGGATCGCGGTGACGGATGTCACTTCCCCTGTCTACGCTATCCTTGTGCGAGACTCACGCAGGAATCCAGCGCAATATGAATGTCCTGATCGTTGATGACGAACCACTGGCCCGCGAGCGCCTGAGCCGAATGGTTGGCGAGCTCGAGGGTTACAGTGTCCTGGAGCCGAGCGCCACCAATGGCGACGAGGCATTGGCCCTTATTGACAGCCACAAGCCGGATATCGTGCTGCTCGACATTCGCATGCCGGGCCTGGACGGCCTGCAGGTGGCGGCGAAGTTGTGCGAACGAGAGTCGCCGCCCGCCGTGGTGTTCTGTACCACCCGGGACGACTTTCCACCCGAGGTGTTGCAGGCCGGTGCCGTGGGCTACCTGGTCAAACCGGTGACGTCCGAGGCGTTGCTCGAAGCCTTGCGCAAGGCCGAGCGACCCAACCGCGTGCAACTGGCGGCGCTGACCCGTCCGGCCGCCGAAAGCGGCAGTGGCCCACGCAGCCACATCAGTGCCCGCACCCGCAAAGGCATCGAGCTGATCCCCTTGAACCAGGTGGTCTATTTCATTGCCGACCATAAATACGTGACCTTGCGCCATGAGAGTGGCGAGGTGTTGCTGGACGAACCCCTCAAGGCCCTTGAAGACGAGTTCGGCGAACGCTTCGTACGCATCCACCGCAACGCCCTTGTGGCCCGCGAGCGCATCGAGCGTTTGCAACGCACCCCCCTTGGGCATTTCCAGCTGTTCCTCAAAGGCCTCAATGGCGACGCGCTGATTGTCAGCCGGCGGCACGTGGCCGGCGTGCGCAAGATGATGCAGCAGCTTTAAACCAGGCGGTCCAAGGCGTTCAATGCGTTTCATTTCCAGGATCTGGCGGCCAGGGAGGCCTTGGGGTCGTGATTCAAATCAAAGCGGTTTTGACTGAGCTGTTATTATCTGCCGTATCTTTTAAGTACGGATTGATTCATGTCCCCTCGCGAGATCCGCATCGCCACCCGTAAAAGTGCCTTGGCCCTCTGGCAGGCCGAATACGTCAAAGCCCGCCTGGAAGCGGCCCATCCCGGCCTGATCGTGACCCTGGTGCCCATGGTCAGTCGCGGTGACAAGCTGCTGGACTCGCCGCTGTCGAAAATCGGCGGCAAGGGCCTGTTCGTCAAAGAGCTGGAAACCGCGCTGCTGGACAACGAAGCCGACATCGCCGTGCATTCGATGAAAGACGTGCCCATGGACTTTCCCGAAGGCCTGGGCCTGTTTTGCATCTGCGAGCGGGAAGACCCGCGCGACGCGTTCGTCTCCAACACCTTTGCCAGCCTTGAGGCCTTACCTGCCGGGAGCGTGGTCGGCACGTCCAGCCTGCGTCGTCAGGCCCAATTGCTGACGCGTCGTCCGGACCTGCAAATCCGTTTCCTGCGCGGCAATGTCAACACGCGCCTGGCCAAGCTCGATGCCGGTGAGTACGACGCCATCATCCTTGCCGCCGCCGGCCTGATCCGCCTGGGCTTCGAAGACCGCATCACCTCGGCCATCAGCGTCGACGACAGCCTGCCGGCCGGTGGGCAAGGGGCGGTGGGTATCGAGTGCCGTAGCGCCGACAGCGACATCCACGCCCTGTTGGCGCCGCTGCACCATGCAGACACCGCCACGCGAGTATTCGCCGAACGCGCGCTGAACAAACACCTCAATGGCGGCTGCCAAGTACCGATTGCCTGTTACGCCGTGCTGGAAGGCGAACAGGTCTGGTTGCGCGGCCTGGTGGGGGAACCCAACGGGGGCCGCCTGCTCAGCGCCGAAGCCCGGGCACCGCGCCAGGATGCCGAGGCGTTGGGCGTGCGGGTGGCTGAAGACTTGTTGAGCCAGGGCGCCGCCGACATTCTCAAGGCGGTCTACGGCGAGGCCGGCCACGCGTGACGGGTTGGCGGCTGTTGCTCACCCGGCCGGCGGACGAGTCGTCGGCGCTGGCGGCTGTCCTGGCCGAAGCGGGGGTCTACAGCAGCAGCTTGCCGTTACTGGATATCGAGCCGGTCCCGCTGTCCGATGCCGGGCGGGCGATATTCCAGGCACTGGATCAATACGCTGCCGTGATCGTGGTCAGCAAGCCGGCCGCACGCCTGTGCGTCGAGCTGCTGCGCCAATACTGGCCCCAGCCTCCAGACCAACCCTGGTTCAGCGTGGGTGCGGCCACCGGACAGATCCTTGCCGATGCCGGTCTCACGGTGTTTTATCCCGATAACGGCGACGACAGCGAAGCCTTGCTGGAGCACTTGGTCTTGCGCCAGGCTGTTTCGCGGCCCGACCCCAAGGTCTTGATCGTGCGGGGTGAAGGCGGGCGCGGCTTGCTGGCAGAGCGTTTGCGCGAGCAAGGTGCTAGTGTCGATTATCTGGAATTGTACCGCCGCCACTTGCCCAGTTACGGTGAAGGGGCGTTGCCAGCGATAGTCGAAGCGGAACGCTTGAACGCACTGGTGGTCAGCAGTGGGCAGGGCCTGGAGCATCTGCAGCGGCTGGCCGGCGATGCGTGGCCGGCCCTGGCGCGGTTACCGTTGTTTGTTCCAAGCCCAAGGGTTGCCGAGATGGCGCGTGCCGCCGGGGCCCGAACAGTTGTGGATTGTCGTGGCGCCAATGCCGCGGCTTTGCTGGCGGCGTTACGGGAACACTCCGTGCCGTTTTCTAATGCAAAGGATGGATACGTGAGCGAAACAGCCTTGCCAAAAGAAGATCTAGACCAGCCAGCGATCGATGCGCCGGTTGAACCCCCGCCCCCTGTCGCGCCGCGCCGCGGCAACGGGCTGGCCATCGTTGCCTTGCTGCTCGGTGCCGCCGGTGTCGCCGTGGGCGGTTGGGGCGTGTGGCAGGTGCGTCACCTGCAAGCCAATAACCAGCAGCAGTCCGCCCAGGTCCAGGCGCTGAACGACCAGGCCCAGACCCTCAAGCTCAACGAGCAACGCCTGAGCGAGCGCCTGGCGCAATTGCCCCCGGCCGAAGAGCTGGAGGAGCGGCGCCGCCAGGTGGCCCAGCTGCAAGGCGATCAGCAGCACCTGAACCAGCGCCTGGAAACCGTGCTGGGTGCCAGCCGCAAGGATTGGCGCCTGGCGGAGGCCGAGCATCTGTTGCGCCTGGCCAGCCTGCGTCTTTCCGCCCTGCAAGACATCGACAGTGCCCAGGCGCTGGTCCAGGGCGCTGACGAAATCCTGCGCGAACAGAACGACCCCGGTTCGTTCGCCGCCCGCGAGCAACTGGCCAAGACCCTCGCTGCGCTGCGCAGCACCGAACAACCGGATCGTACCGGGCTGTTCCTGCAACTGGGCGCCTTGCGTGACCAGGTGTTGCAACTGACCGAACTGGCACCCGAGTACAAGGATCGTGGAGAGTCGCTGCTGGGCCTGACCGCCGATGGCGATGGGGCCAGCCGGTGGGCGCAGTGGTGGGACCAGATCTCGCGCTATATCCGCATCGACTTCAACGCCGACGAGAACGTCCGTCCGCTGCTGGCCGGACAAAGCCTGGTGCAAGTGCGCCTGGCCTTGAGCCTGGCGCTGGAGCAGGCGCAATGGGCCGCCCTCAATGGTCAGGCGCCGGTATACACCCAGGCGCTGACCGAGGCCCGGGATGTGTTGAAGAACAACTTCAACCAGGACAATCCGCAAAGCAAAATCATGCTCGAACGCGTGGGTGAGTTGTCCAGGCAACCGGTGACGGTGGTTACCCCGGACCTCACGGGCACACTGAGCAGCGTTCAGGCCTACCTTGAGCGTCGCAACCTCAATGCCCAGGAGTCGGTCAAGCCGCTGCCCGCGCCAGGCGCGCAGGAGGCCACGCCATGAAGCGTCTCTACGTGATTCTGTTCGTGGTCATCGCTGCCGCAGCCTTGCTGGGCGTAGCGATTGCCGAGCATTCGGGTTACGTGCTGGTGGCGTACAAGAACTTCCGTTATGAAGCTGGCCTGTGGGTCACCCTGGCCCTGGTGGCGGTGCTCTGGCTGGTGTGGCGAGGCCTGAGGGCGCTGATCGGGTTGGTGACCACGTCCAGCGGCGTGGTCAACCCGTGGTCGCGGCGCAACCGCAGCCGTCGGGTGCAGGTGGCGATCGAACACGGTCAGTTGGACCTGGCCGAAGGTCGCTGGGCCAGTGCCCAGCGCCATCTGCATCGTGCCGCCGAAGCCGAGCGCCAGCCGCTGCTGTATTACCTGGGGGCCGCTCGCGCGGCCAACGAACAAGGGCTTTACGAGCAAAGCGACAGTTTGCTCGAGCGCGCCCTGGAGCGTCAGCCCCAGGCGGAACTGGCCATTGCCCTGACGCACGCGCAATTGCAAATGGATCGAGGTGACACGGATGGCGCATTGAGCACACTGCAGGCCATGCATGAGCGTCACCCCCATAACGCCCAGGTCCTGCGCCAATTGCAACGGCTGCATCAGCAGCGCGGCGATTGGTCGGCGGTGATCCGGCTGTTGCCGGAGCTGCGCAAGGATAAAGTCCTGCCACCGGCCGAGCTGGCTGAACTGGAGCGACGTGCCTGGGGCGAGAACCTGACCCTGGCGGCCCACCGCGAGGAGGACGGCAGCGTCGGTTTGCAATCGCTCAATCGCGCCTGGCAACAACTGACCTCCGCACAGCGCCAGGAGCCGGCGCTGGTGCTGGCCTATGCCGAGCAATTGCGCCAGCTGGGCGCCCAGGTCGAAGCCGAAGAGGTCCTGCGCGGCGCGCTCAAGCGTCACTATGACAGCCATCTGGCGCGCCTGTACGGGCTGGTTCGCGGCAATGATCCGAGCCGCCAGTTGCAAGCGGCCGAAGGCTGGCTCAAGGACCACCCGGCCGATCCGAGCCTGTTGCTGACCCTGGGGCGGCTATGCCTGCAGAACAGCTTGTGGGGCAAAGCGCGGGATTATCTGGAAAGCAGTTTGCGCGCCCAGCGCAATCCCGAAGCCTGCGCCGAACTGGCGCGACTGCTGGCGCAACTGGGGGATGCCGAGCGCAGCAACCAGTTGTTCCAGGAGGGGCTGGGGCTGTTGGATGAGCGTCTGCTGGCCGCGCCGCTGCCGGTTCCGGCTCAGGTTTTGTCGACTTGAGATGAGTCATTGCGGCGCTCCCGCGTGGGTGGGAGCGAAGCTTGCTCGCGAAACAGGCACCTCGGTTTCTGAAAGACCGCGTCGTCTTTAATCGCGGGCAAGCCTTGCTCCCACCGGTGACACCCGTTTGTTTTTGGGGCTTTGGTCATACCTTCAGCAAAGTCCTACAGCTGACCGCGCCGAATCCTCTTCTACCTGTCGGGAATTCCTTACACCCCTGGTGAAGTGTCTGCGCGGGGCTGCCTTGAAAGGCCCGAGGGCTTTCCTCTACCGTAACTGCTTGTCTCTTCTGTTACGGAATCGCCATGTCTTTGGCCAGCTCACGCTTCTCGTTTCTCATGGCTTCCATCGCCGCCGCCCTGGCTTTGGGCATCAGCACTTATCTGGAGTATTCGGCCGGCCTGACGCCTTGCAGTCTGTGTGTCTTGCAGCGGTTGTGCCTGATGCTGTTCCTGGCGAACAGCCTCGTAGCGTGCGTACACGGTCCAGGCCAACGAGGCAGTCTCTTCTATGGCGCCGCAGGGTTGGTTTTTGCGACCGGGGGCATGACCCTGGCGTGGCGTCAGGTCCTGATGCAAGGCCGCTCGTTCGAGCCGTTATCCGATTGCGCCATACAGCTCAACCCGACAAGGTCGTGGTGGTGTGCGTTGCATCGTGTCCTCGACGGCGCTGTCGATTGCGCGAATATCACGTGGACGTTGTTCGACCTGAGCATCCCCGAGTGGAGCCTGTTGTTTTTTCTTGCCGTGTCCAGCGCCATGACCTACCTGCTGCTGCGCCTTGCCTGGAGTGCTCTGGTACGACCGCTCAGCGGCGAGACGTCGCAGTTGGTCCGGGCCCTGGATTAAACACTTGTATGAACTTTATCTCCTGCGTACCTTGAAGCCGCTGTCGTGCGGGCATAATCTGGCCCGCACGTGTTATTGGAATTGTGCCGCTCGATCATGTTGTGTCTGGCTTGTCCCTGGTCATCAGGCGTGCACAGGCTGCGAGGGGGCATGACTCACAAGGGAAGAAATCACCATGCTCGAAAGTTGTCAGAATGCTCAGGAACGCTGGGGTGGAGTGCATCTGCTGATCGATCGCTGGCTGCAGGAGCGTCATGAACTGGTTCGGGCCTACGATGATCTTGGCGCCAAGCCTGAAGCCCTGAGCGAAAGCCGCAAACCCTTGCAGGATTTCTGCGGTGTGCTGGTCGACTATGTGTCTGCCGGTCATTTCGAGATATACGAACAACTGACGGGCGAGGCCAAGGCCTTCAACGACAAGCGCGGCCTTGAACTGGCCGAGACGATCTACCCGCGCATCGATGTCATCACCGAGAAGCTGCTGGCGTTCAACGACCTGTGCGATGAAGGCAAGTGCGTAGCGGAAAAATTCAAGGAGCTGGGCGGCTTGCTGCACGAGCGTTTCGAATTGGAAGACTGCCTGATCGAAGTGCTGCACAACGCTCACAAGGAAGACGCCGCGGTCCAGGCCTGAGGGTTCGCGGTCATGAAGAAACGGTGCGCATTGCGCACCGTTTTTCGTTGGGCCGGCTTCAGGTCGTCGCGCCCAGCAACTCGATTTCAAACACCAATGGTGTGTAGGGCGGGATCACATCCCCGGCCCCTTCCGCGCCATAGGCCAGGGACGACGGAATCACCAGGCGCCATTTCGCGCCGACCGGCATTTGCGGCAATGCACTGCGCCAACCGTCGATCACACTGTCAAGATTGAACCACTGTGCCTGGCGGTTTGAATCGAATACGGTGCCGTCTGGCAATCGACCGGTATACATCACCTGGACCTTGCCGTGAGGGCCGGCTTTCGCGCCGTGGCCCGGCTTGATTTCGGTCAGCAGGATGCCGTCAGCCAGTTGCTGGACCCCGGGCCGGTTTTTTTCTTCGGTAAGAAATTTCTGCTCGGTTTTCAATGCGGCTTCGGCCTGCGGCGTTGCCGATGGCGCGTTCAGTTGCGCCTGGTGCTCGGCCAGGATCTGTTCGATGCGTTCATCTTTCAGGGCCAGCGGTTTGCCCAGGTAGGCCTGTTGCAAACCTTCGACCAAGGCTTTGATCTGCAAGTCCGGCACGTCCTGGCGCAGGCGTTCGCCGAGGCTGGCGCCCAGGCTGTAAGCCAGATCGTGGGCATCGTTTGCGCTGGTTTTTTCAACGGCCTGGACCGTGGCGCAAGCCATGCACAGGAATAAAAACAGGTGACGCGACATGTGTGCTCTCCGGCCTCGAATCGAGGAATTATGCCAGTGCCGATATCTGTAGAGGTGGATTGCCAAGGCACTGGCGCAGAAGATTTTTCGTCCCTTGCAACGCAACGTCTTGTGTACTGTCAACATGCCCTAGCGGCGGTTGCAGCAGAGGTCTAGTATGAGCCGCACTCACGTCAGTCAGGAGGTAAACCATGTCGGCCACCAAGAAGCCTGTAAACACTCCGTTGCACTTGCTCCAACAACTCTCGGGCAGCTTGCTCGAACATCTGGAAAATGCCTGCTCCCAAGCCCTGGCTGATGCTGAAAAACTGCTCGCCAAACTGGAAAAACAACGCGGCAAAGCGCAAGAAAAACTGCACAAGTCGCGCACCAAATTGCAAGACGCGGCCACCGCTGGCAAGGCCAAGGCGCAAGCCAAGGCCAAGGACGTTGTGAAAGAGCTCGAAGACTTGCTCGATGCCTTGAAGGATCGTCAGTCCGAAACCCGCGCCTACATTTTGCAACTCAAGCGTGATGCCCAGGAAAGCCTGAAACTGGCCCAGGGTGTCGGTCGTGTGCAAGAAGCGGCGGGCAAGGCGCTGTCGCTTCGTGCTGCCAAGCCTGCCGCTGTATCGGCCAAGAAGCCGGCGACTAAACCCGCCGTGGCAAAAGCACCGGCCAAAGTCGCTGCCAAGCCCGCCGCTAAAGCACCGGCCAAGGCGGCCAGCAAACCGGCTGTCAAACCCGTCGCTGCCAGCGCTGCAAAACCTGCGGCAAAAAAACCAGCCGTCAAGGCTGCTGCCAAGCCAGCCGCAAAAACCGCGGCCGCTAAACCTGCCGCTGCCAAGCCCGCTGTAAAAGCCGCTGCTAAACCTGCCGCTAAACCTGCGACAAAAGTTGTAGCCAAGCCAGCCGCAAAAACCGCCGCCGCAAAACCTGCCGCGACGAAAACCGCTGCCGCTAAACCGGCTGCCAAAGCAGCGGTAAAATCCACTGCCAAACCTGCGGCCGCCAAACCAGCTGCCAAGCCTGCGGCAACCAAAACGGCTGCGGCCAAGCCTGTTGCGAAAACGGCTGCCAAGCCCGTCGCTGCCAAAGCGGCGGCTAAACCCGCTGCCAAACCAGCTGCCGCGAAGCCAACGGCTGCCAAACCAGCTACCGCGAAGCCAGCGGCTGCCAAGCCCGCTACGGCCAAGCCCGCTGCCGCCAAGCCCGCCGCTAAACCGGCCGTGAAGAAGCCAGCCGCTGCAAAACCTGCGACTGCGCCAGCCGCCAAGCCAGCGACACCGGCTCCGGCTCCGACCGCGACGCCTGCGCCTACCGCCAGCACTCCGGCCTCGGTGACCAGCCCAGCCGCCGTTGCGCCGACCACCAGCAGCACCCCAACCAGCGCTTCCTAAGTGCCGGACACCGCGACGCGCAGCTGATGCAGCGCGTCGCGGCTCGCTGGTTCGGCATTCGCCGCCAGCCCTTGCAGCCATAACGCTGAATCGCTCCGTTGTTCCTCAGGCCAATCCTCGGCCACTGCCTGCAATCGCTCCAGCAATCGTCGCTCGGCTTCCAATTCCAGTCGCTTGACCTGTTCGCGCAGGCTATCGAGTGCCGTGTCTTGGTGGGCGCCGGTTTTCCATTGGCTGCGAAGCGTGCGCAAGGGCCTTACCACCTCAGCCTCCCAAGGCTCGGTCAATTGTCGAAGCTGTTGCAGCCGTTGTTCATTGCAGGCCACGCCGCGTCGTTCCAGCCACAGTCCGCAAAGCAGCAGGCAGACATTGACGCCGGCGCTCTGTAGCGTGAGGCACGCAGGCTCTACGCCAGGCTTGGCATAGAGGTCGAGGGAAAAACTCCACAGGTCAGGGGACATCGTGCTACTCGCGCCAGTTGCGAGCGAAGCTGGTAGACTCCGCCGCCATTATGATCCGACTTCAGAACCTGACTTTACAGCGTGGCCCGCAACGTCTGCTAGAAGACGCCGAGCTGACCCTGCACGCCGGCCACAAAGCCGGCCTCATCGGTGCCAACGGCGCCGGCAAATCGAGCCTGTTCGCCTTGCTGCGAGGCGAGCTGCACCCGGACTCGGGCGATTGCCTGCTGCCGGCCGACTGGCGTATCGCTCACATGCGCCAGGAGGTCGACACCCTCGATCGCCTGGCGGTGGACTACGTGCTCGATGGCGACCTGCGCCTGCGCCAGGTGCAACGCGACCTGGCGGCGGCCGAAGCGGCCCACGACGGTGCCGCACAGGCCCGCCTGCACGCGGAACTCGACAGTGCCGACGGCTATACCGCCGATGCCCGCGCGCGCAAATTGCTCGCCGGCCTGGGCTTTACCAATGAACAGATGGACCGCCAGGTCGGGGACTTCTCCGGTGGCTGGCGGATGCGCCTGAACCTGGCGCAGGCCCTGATGTGCCCTTCGGATCTGCTGCTGCTCGATGAACCGACCAACCACTTGGACCTCGACGCCATCATCTGGCTCGAAGACTGGCTCAAGGGTTACCCGGGCACGCTGCTGCTGATTTCCCACGACCGCGATTTCCTCGATGCGGTGGTGGATCACGTGGCCCACGTCGACCAGCGCAAGCTCACCTTGTACCGCGGTGGCTACAGCGCCTTCGAGCGCGCTCGTGCCGAACGCCTGGCCCAGCAACAGCAGGCCTACGAGAAGCAACAGGCGCAACGTGCGCACATGGAAAGCTACATCGCCCGCTTCAAGGCCCAGGCCACCAAGGCCCGCCAGGCCCAGAGCCGGATCAAGGCGCTGGAGCGGATGGAAGAGCTGTCGGCGGCCCACGTCGATTCACCGTTCGATTTTGTCTTCCGCGAATCGACCAAGATTTCCAGCCCGTTGATCGACCTGTCCGACGCGCGCCTGGGTTATGGCGACAAGACCGTGCTGGAGAAGGTCAAGCTGCAACTGACCCCGGGTGCGCGGATCGGTCTGCTGGGCCCCAATGGTGCCGGTAAGTCGACCCTGATCAAGAACCTCTCGGGCGAACTCCAGCCATTGGCTGGACGCTTGACCCGAGGCGAAAACACCGTTGTTGGCTATTTCGCTCAGCACCAGCTCGACTCCCTGGATTCCAAGGCCAGCCCGCTGCTGCACCTGCAACGCTTGGCGCCAACCGAGCGCGAGCAGACCCTGCGCGATTTCCTCGGTGGTTTCGATTTTCGCGGGGCACGCATCGACGAGCCGGTGTTGAATTTCTCCGGTGGCGAAAAGGCGCGCCTGGCGTTGGCGTTGATCGCCTGGGACCGGCCGAACCTGTTGCTGCTCGACGAACCGACCAACCACCTGGACCTGGAAATGCGCCTGGCCCTGACCATGGCCTTGCAGGAATTCAGTGGCGCGGTGCTGGTGGTGTCTCACGATCGGCATTTGCTCAAGAGCACCACGGATAATTTCTTCCTGGTCGCCGACGGCAAGGTCGAGGAGTTTGACGGCGATCTGGAAGACTACGCGCGCTGGCTGGTGGAGTACCGTCAACGCAATGCGCCGGTCAGCACCACGCCCGTCAACCCGGACAAGACCGATAAGAAAGCCCAGCGCCAGGCCGCAGCGGCCCTGCGTCAGCAGTTGGCACCCCACAAGCGCGAAGCCGACAAGCTCGAAGCCGAACTGGGCAAGCTCCATGAAAAGCTGCAGAAAATCGAAACCAGCCTGGGCGACAGTGGTCTCTACGAGGCGGCGCGCAAGGATGAGTTGCGTGACCTGCTGGCCGAACAGGCCAGGCTGAAAGTTCGGGAAGCGGAGCTCGAGGAGGCGTGGATGCAAGCCTTGGAGCTGCTGGAAAACTTGCAAGCGGAGCTGGAGGCGTTGTCCTGATGGAAGCGTTGGCGTTGCCTGTCCCTGTCATGTGGATCGAGCCGATCTGGCTCGGTGTGCAAATCCTGCTGATCCTGCTGGTGGGATATATCGCCCAGCGGTTCGTTGCGCGTGCGCTCACGGGCCTCGGCGAGCGCTATCCGCTGCCGACGCAGTTGGTGATCATCCTGCGCGGTGTGCTGCGCTGGCTGATCATGGGCAGCGCCGTACTGGTGGCGCTGGAGCGCCTGGGTGTGTCGGCCACGGTACTCTGGACGGCGATCTCGGGTTTCGTGGCGGTGGCAGCGGTGGCGTTCTTCGCCATCTGGAGCGTGCTGTCTAACCTGTTCTGCGCCGTGTTGATCTACACCGTCGGACCGTTTCGTCTGGGGGATGTGGTCGAGCTGGTGGACACCACCGACAAGCCTGGCATCAAGGGTCGCGTGGTGGCGATCAATCTGCTGTACACCACATTGATCGAACCTGAGGAGCTCGGCACCGGCAGCACCATGGTGCAAGTGCCCAACAGCCTGTTTTTCCAGCGTTCGGTTCGGCGCTGGCGTGGCAGCGAGGCGTTTCCGGTGGGTGGGTTCGTCGAATAGACTGCCTTGATGTAGCTGTACTCTTTCGTCAGTGTCTGAAACAAAATCTCCAGCTGAGCCGGTTCTAGGTGCCGCTACTGTTCAGATAGGGACTGATGGATTTTTCTCGTCGAACACCGTATCGGGAGACTCAGATGGTTAAGAAAGTTTACGATTCGGATCAGCTCTCGAGGCTGACCCTCAAGGGTTACAAATCCATCGCCGAATGCGATATTGAATTAGGCAAGCTAAATGTGCTTATCGGTGCGAATGGCGCAGGAAAATCCAATTTCATTGGTTTCTTTCGCTTGATAAGTCGCATCCTGGATGAGCAGTTGCAGCTCTCGGTGGGAGCCGCCGGAGGTCCTGACGCCTTGCTTCATTTCGGCCGAAAAACGACCGAAGAGCTTTGTGCGGAACTTTACTTTGGCAATAACGGTTATAAATTCACGCTCAAGCCTACTCAAGATAACCGCATGATGTTTGCCCATGAGGCGCTCTGGTGGAATGTCAGTGGCGACTGGCGCGCCAGGTCCGGCCATTTCGAGTCATACGCCGCTGAGCAAAAATCCAAGACGCAGATCTACAGGCACGTTGTTCCGGCTATCAGAAGTTGGCGCATCTATCATTTTCATGACACGGGCTCCAGTGCCCTTGTAAAGCAAATCCATGGCATCAACGATAATGAGTATCTGCGCGATGATGCGCGAAACCTTGCTGCGTTTTTATATCGCTTGAAAAGCCACAATGAAACTCACTACAGGCGCATCGTGAAGGCCATTCAGATGGTGGCTCCGTTCTTCGGTGATTTTCATTTACGCCCAACGATTGATAACAAGGAAAAAATTCAGCTTGAGTGGACTGAAGTAGGCCAGGACATCCCTTTCACCGCAGCCGCTTTGTCGGATGGCACTTTACGCTTTGTCTGCCTGGCAACCGTATTGCTGCAGCCTGAAGAGTTCATGCCCTCGGCCATTCTGATTGATGAGCCGGAGCTGGGCCTGCATCCATTTGCGATCGTTGCGCTGGGTGGTCTGATGAAATCGGTTTCGCAGAAACACCAACTCATTATTTCGACACAGTCAGTAGAACTCGTTGATCAATTCGATGCTGAAGATTTGATCGTGGTAGACAAGGTCGGTGGTGCCTCCACTTTCAAACGGTTGGACACTGTTGCTCTGAGCGCATGGCTGGAAGAGTTCAGTCTTGGTGAGCTCTGGAAGAAGAACATACTGGGCGGGAGACCGAGTCGATGAGCCGAATCGTTCTTCTTGTAGAAGGGCAAACGGAAGAGGCCTTCGTCAATGAGCTATTGGCCCCTCACTATTGGACACTTGGTGTTTTCCTTACGCCGATTATCATCAGTACCAGCCCCGGCAATAAGGGGGGCGTCGTCCGCTATGGAAAAGTCAAACACCAAGTGACTCGCTTGTGCCGGGAGCATCATGCGGCACAGGTCACCACAATGTTTGATTTCTACGCATTGCCCGGTGATTTTCCCGGTTTGGCATCAGCCGATTTTCCGATTGCGGGTACAGGGCATCAAAAGGCTTGTTTTCTGGAGGTTCAGTTGGCGATCGATATTGGGGAAAAGAACTTCATCCCCAACTTGATGGTGCATGAGTTCGAAGCACTTCTCTTTGCGGGCCCTGATAAGTTTGCAGAGTGGACGGATGACTCAAAGGTTGTGCCTGCCCTCAAAACGATCGCTAGTGCCTTTCAGACACCGGAAGATATCAACAATAGCCCACAGACTGCTCCCTCCAAGCGTATCTCCAAGGCGATGCCTGAATACCAGAAAACCTTTCATGGCCCTTTGATAGCTTGTGAGATTGGGCTGGATGCCATGCGTCTGAACTGCCCACATTTCCATGAGTGGCTACTCAAACTGGACGCTTTGGCGCCGGTATAGAAAACCTTGGCGTTTATCCGATGATCGCATTAGCTTAGTCGTTTTCGACGAATCCGAGCCGAGGTGTGCAATGGTGTTGGAAACATGGTTGGCTTTTTTCGCCGCCTGTTGGGTGATCAGTCTTTCCCCGGGCGCCGGCGCCATTGCATCGATGTCCAGTGGCTTGCGCTACGGGTTTTGGCGCGGCTACTGGAATGCCCTGGGCCTGCAATTGGGCCTGGCGCTGCAAATCGTGATCGTCGCCGCCGGTGTTGGCGCGATCCTCACGGCGTCGGCCACGGCGTTCTATGCGATCAAGTGGTTCGGCGTGGCCTACCTGGTCTACCTGGGTGTCAAACAGTGGCGAGCCATTCCCGGCGATATGAATGACGATTCCGTCGTGCGGCCTATCGGCAACCCGTTGGCTCTGGTGTTCCGCGGTTTCCTGGTCAACATCAGCAACCCCAAGGCGCTGGTGTTCATGCTGGCTGTGCTGCCGCAGTTCATCAATCCCCATGCACCGTTGATCCAGCAATACCTGATCCTGGGCGTCACAATGATCGTCGTCGATCTCATCGTCATGGCCGGGTACACCGGGTTGGCATCGAAAGTCCTGCGCCTGTTGCGCACACCGAAGCAGCAACGGCGGATGAACCGCACGTTTGCTGGCCTGTTCATCGGCGCGGCGGGCTTGCTCGCGACGATTCGCAAGGCAGCGGTGTAGCCGGCTTATACACAACACCTGTGGCGAGGGAGCTTGCTCCCGCTGGGCTGCGAAGCAGCCCTGGCTTTTGGCGGTTGCTGCGCAACCGAGCGGGAGCAAGCTCCCTCGCCACAAAAGCATCTACCTACCCCGCGGCGTGGCTCAGCGCAGGATCACCGGCGCGGTACCCCGGGGCAGATTATTGCGCTGCATATAGTCGGCACCCTTGAAGTTCCCGGCCTTGATGCGCTTGATGACGTCATAGACGTCGCCATTGGACGCCGCCGTGAGGGGCGTGCCCTGGGTCAGTCGCATCATGGCTGGCTGATCCGGCGCTATCGCGAGCAAGCTCGCTCCCACAGTTTTTTGCGTCTTTAAGAGGTATTGGTTTCCAAACGGAAATCCGGGGCGTCGAGGCTGGCCACCGGGTAACCCTGGAGGTCCCCGTATTCGGTCTTGCCCCCTGGTTTCTCGGCTTCCTCCTCGCGCTTGAGGTATTCCTTGTCCCGCAGGTCGGCGATCACCGCTTCGCGTTCGTGGGTCTTCTTGATCTGGGTCCGCGCGCCGTCGACGTTGCCGGACGCCAACTGCTGGCTGGTCTGGGCCAATTCGTTGTCATAGTTGCGAAAGGCCAAAGCATTAAAATCCGATGAAAATCGGCCTCCAAGCCACATCCGCCCTTGAGCCGAAGCCATTGGAAGTGAACAATGTGTTACTTCTTATTACCAACTGAGAGTCATTCATGACTGCGCCGTTCCGTTTCCTGGCCTGGCTTGTACTGCCATTGCTAGCTTTGTGCAGCACTGCGCTGCAAGCCGACACCCTCGAAAGTGCCCCCCAGGCGCTGCATTTGCTGGATTACATCGGAGCGGATTACCCGGCGACGGTCGAGGCGGGCAAGGTCATCGACGAGGCTGAGTACCGCGAGCAGTTGGAATTGACCCGGGCGCTGGAGGGGTTGGTCGCCGGGTTGCCGGCCAAGCCGGAAAAGACTGGGCTGGTCCAAGACATTGGCACGCTGCGCACGGCGATCACCCAGCGCCAGGACGGCGGCGATGTCGCCCGTCTGGCGCGGCAACTGGGGGCCAGGCTGGCGGTAGCGTATGAAGTCAGCCAGGCACCGGTCATCACGCCCGACCCCACCCGCGGCGCGCCACTGTATGCGCAGAATTGCTCGGTGTGCCACGGCGCCAACGGTGCCGGCGACGGTCCTGCCGGTGTTGGCCTGGAACCGCCGCCCTCCAACTTGCGCGACGCCCAGCGCCTGGATCGCCTGAGTCTCTACGCGATCTACAACACCCTCGGCATGGGCATCGAAGGCACCGACATGCCGGCCTTCGCCGATCAGCTCGACGACCGTCAGCGCTGGGACCTGGCAACCTACATCGCCAGCTTCAGCGCCGACCCGGCCGCGACCAAAAGCGAACAGGTCTTCAATCTCGCTGACCTGGCGCGCCAGACCCCGGCCGAAGTGCTCGCCGCGCAAGGCCCCGCAGCGGCGGCGACATTCCGTGCCCAGCGCGCCCAGCCGCCGCAGGTGCAACGTGGCCCGGCGCAGTTGCTCGACTACACGGCCGCCACCCTGGATAAAAGCATCGCGGCGTATCGCGCCGGTGACCACGACCAGGCCTATGACCTGTCGGTAGCGGCTTACCTGGAAGGTTTCGAGCTGGTGGAAAGCTCGCTGGACAACGTCGATGCCAACGTGCGCAAGGACACCGAAAAGGCCCTGATGGCCTACCGTCAGTCGTTGCAGGACGGTTTGCCGGTGGAGCAGGCCGTACAGCGCCTGGACGCGGCCAAGGCCAAGTTGAAGGAGTCCGCCGGCCTGCTGGGTGGCGATGGCTTGAGCTGGTCGCTGAGCTACATCTCCGGGTTGCTGATCCTGCTGCGTGAAGGGTTGGAAGCGATCCTGGTGCTGGCGGCGATCCTGGCGTTCCTGCGCAACACCGGTCAGCAGTCGGCGGTGCGCAGCGTCAACGTCGGTTGGGGCCTGGCGCTGCTGGCCGGCCTGGCGACCTGGGGGCTGGCGGCGTATGTGATCGACGTCAGCGGCGCCCAGCGCGAGCTGCTCGAGGGCGCGACGGCGTTGTTCGCCAGTGTGATGGTGCTGTGGCTGGGTGTCTGGATGCACGACCGTCGTCACGCGGCGGCCTGGCAGGATTACATCAAGAGCAGCCTGGTGGGCGGCGGTGGTCGGTTTGGTTTTGCGATCCTGGCGTTCTTCTCGGTCTACCGCGAACTGTTCGAAGTGATCCTGTTCTACGAAACCCTGTGGTTGCAAGCCGGTCCTGCCGGGCATAACGCCGTGCTGGCCGGCGGCGCGACGGCGCTGGTGCTGCTGGTGGGGCTGGCCTGGGTGATCCTGCGCGGCTCGGCGAAACTGCCGCTGGCGCTGTTCTTCAGCATCAACGCCGCGTTGCTGTGTGCACTGTCGGTGGTGTTTGCCGGTCATGGCGTGAAGGCGTTGCAGGAAGCCGGGATCTTCGGCACCCACCCGGTGGCGTTCTTCGACTTCGACTGGCTGGGCATTCATGCCGATGCCTATTCGTTGGCCGCTCAAGTGGTGGCGATCCTGGCGATCGTAGTGCTGTATGGGCGCAGTTGGGTGGCGGAGAAGCGTCGGGTCCAGGTTTCCTGACAGCATTCGCTGCGCTCGTAATCGCGAGCAAGCTCGCTCCCACAGGATGTAGGCTGTCCTTGTGGGAGCGAGCTTGCTCGCGATGCATTTAAAAAGAGGAACAACCCCAATGCGCGTATGGATCGACGCCGATGCCTGCCCCAAGGCGGCGAAGGAGCTGGTGGTCAAGTTCGCCCTGAAGCGCCGGTTCGAGGTGGTGCTGGTGGCCGGTCAACCGCAGATCAAACCGGCCTTGGCCTGCGTGAAATTGATCGTGGTGCCCAGCGGCCCCGACGCGGCGGACGACTACCTGGTGGAACACGCCGTGCCGGGTGAGTTGGTGATCTGCAGCGACGTGCCCCTGGCCGACCGGTTGGTGAAGAAGGGCGTCGCGGCCCTGGACCCGCGAGGCAAGGAGTTTGATGCGCAAAACATGGGCGAGCGGCTGGCGGTGCGAAACCTGTTCACCGATCTGCGCGAACAGGGCCACATGGGCGGCGGCCCGGCGGCGTACAGCGAGCGGGACAAGCAAGGGTTCGCCAATGCTTTGGACCGAATACTGACGCGCTTGGCCCGATTGCCTTGAGTCCTGGGTAACCCTTGTGGGAGCGAGCTTGCTCGCGATAGCGTCGGATCAACTGGCATCTTTATCGGCTGACACACCGCCTTCGCGAGCAAGCTCGCTCCCACAGAGGCTCGGCGTGTTGCTAGGCGTCGTTCTCGTGCGTCAGCTCCAACACCCGGTCCACCAGCTTGTTGATACCTGAGGCCGCTTCGCTGATGTTCTGCGCCAGCATGTAGGCCGGGGTGCTGACCAATTTGCGCGCGCGGTCTTCGACGATGTCGGTGACCGCGCAGTCTTCGTGAGTCCCCCCCATTTTGCCCACGGCTGCCGCCGTGTCCGGGTCGTTGCCGATGGTGCACGTCACCCCCGGGCCATAGATTTTGGCCGCCAGGGCCGGGGAGATGCAGATCAGCCCGACCGGTTTACCCGCCTCGGCAAAGGCCTCGGTCAAGGCCAGGACCTCTGGCTGGACGCTGCAGCCGGCGCCTTCGACGGCAAAGTTGGAGAGGTTTTTCGCCGAGCCAAAACCACCGGGTACGATCAAGGCGTCGAAATCCTCGGCCCTGGCTTCACGCAAATCCTTGACGTTGCCCCGGGCGATCCGCGCCGACTCCACCAATACGTTGCGGCTCTCGGGCATTTCCTCGCCGGTCAGGTGATTGATCACATGCAGTTGGGCAATGTTGGGGGCGAAGCACTGGACCTGCGCCCCGCGCTGGTCGAGACGCAGCAAGGTGATCACGCTTTCGTGGATCTCTGCGCCGTCATAGACGCCACAGCCGGAAAGGATCACTGCAATTTTTTTGCTCATGGGCTTTTCTCCAGATTCATGGCGTTAAATGTCTACTAATTTGTCACTCGTTGCCATAGGGAGATCGGGCAGCTACACCTAATCTGCCGACTATCTCCCTGCCTCCCATGCCCGGGTTGCGTCATGAACTTCATCCTGTATGCCGTGCCGTTCTTCTTCGTGCTGATCGCCGTCGAGTTGCTGGCCGATCGCTGGCGGGGTGTGAGCCACTACCGCGTGGCGGACGCGATCAACAGCTTGAGCACCGGCGTGCTGTCGACCACCACGGGCCTGTTGACCAAGGGCGTGGGGCTGGTGACCTATGCCTTTGCGCTGAAACACCTGGCCGTCATCGAACTGCCTGCCGACCGGGCCTGGACCTGGGTGTTCGCCTTCGTGCTCTACGACCTCTGTTACTACTGGCTGCATCGCATGGGCCATGAGCGCAACATCCTCTGGGCCGCCCATTCGGTTCACCACCAAAGCGAGGACTACAACCTGTCCACCGCGTTGCGCCAGACCAGCACCGGGTTCCTGTTGAGCTGGATCTTCTACGTCCCGCTCGCCGTACTGGGCGTGCCGCTGGTGGTCTTCGTCAGCGTCGCGGCGTTGAATCTGCTGTACCAGTTCTGGGTCCACACCCAGCACATTCCCAAGCTCGGCTGGCTGGAGTGGTGCTTCGTGACGCCGTCCAATCATCGTGCCCACCATGCACAGAACCCTCTCTACATGGATCGCAACTACGGCGGGGTGTTCATTATTTGGGACCGTCTATTTGGCACCTTCCAGGAAGAAGACGATAACGAGCCGGTGATTTTTGGCGTGACCACGCCGCTGGCGAGTTGGAATCCGTTGTGGGCCAACCTGCAGTTCTATGCACAGCTGTGGGCCGATGCGCGGCGGGCCGGGCGCTGGCGGGACAAGCTGCGGATCTGGTTCATGCCCACCGGTTGGCGTCCGGCGGACGTTGCGGCCCAGTACCCGCTGAACAAGCCGGACCTGAGCCAGTTCCGCAAATTCACCGTGCCGCTGGACCCGCGCCAGCAGTGGTACGTGGGGCTGCAGTTCTGCGTCTACATTGCCTTGGGCAGTTATTTGATGAACCTTGAAAGCAGCCTGCCGGTCGCCGCCCTGGTACTGGGGTGGGGCGCGGTGGCGTTCGGTCTGTTCGTGTTGGGCGTGGCCCTGGAGAATCGCCCGTGGGCGCTGAAACTGGAGCTGTTGCGGCTGGCCTCGAACCTGCCGCTGGTGTGGCTGGCGCCCTTGGCCGGGTTGTGGCCGGCCAGCGCTGTGACCTGGGTCGGGCTGCTCAGCTACAGCCTGCTCAGTGGCATCGGGCTGTATTGCTGCCGCAGCCGGTTTACTCGGTTGGCGTCGTAGGGGCGTCGGACTTGGCTTGCTCCAGGCGTTCGGCTTCGAGGACTTTCCTGGCCAGCCGCGCATTCTTGATCCGTCGGCGCAACCACAGGACCAGGCCCAGCACCAGCAGCGCGCCGAGGACCCACAACTCGTATTTCTTGATGCTGCCCAACATGCCTTCCAGCACGGCGCCGAAGTGATACGCGGCAGCGGCCAGGGCCGTGGCCCAGACCGCCGCACCGATGCCGTTGAGTAACAGGTAGCGGCCCGGCGGGTAGCCTGACAGGCCGATCGCCACCGGCATCACCGTGCGCAGGCCATAGACGAAGCGGAAGCTCAGCACCCAGATGTCCGGATGCCGGCGAATGTGTTCCAGCGCGCGATCGCCCATCAACTGCCAACGCGGCTTGCGCGCCAGGAGCTTGCGGCCGTGCTTGCGTCCCAGGAAATACCACAGCTGATCGCCCGCGTAGCTGCCGCAGAAGGCCACGACCACTACCAGGTTGATGTCCATATAGCCACGGAACGCCAGGAAACCTGCGAGCACGAGGATGGTTTCGCCTTCGAAGAACGTGCCGATAAACAAGGCCAAGTAGCCGAAGTCATGCAGAAATTGTTGGAGCATTGTCTGGGTGCTGGCGAAATGAACGCGCAGCCTAACCCTTCAGGCACATTCAGGAAAGTATCGAAATGTGTCTCGACGTGAACAATTCCTACAGAAGACAATGACTGCGACTACCGGCCGCGCCTTAGCACAACTGTCACACGTTCGTCATAATGTCCGCTTATAACTGTCACGCTCGCCCGTCTGCGGGCTCAGGAGTCTGCCGTGAGCTTTACCCCCGCCAATCGTCTGTTCCCTGCTACCCGCCTGCGTCGCAACCGCCGTGATGAGTTCTCTCGTCGGCTGGTGCGTGAAAACGTGCTGACCACCGATGACCTGATCCTGCCGGTATTCGTGCTGGACGGTGAGAACCGTCGCGAAGCGGTGGCGTCGATGCCCGGGGTGGAACGCCTGACCATCGACCTGCTGCTCGAAGAAGCCGCCCACTGGGTCGAGTTGGGCATTCCGGCGCTGGCCCTGTTCCCGGTCACGCCACCGGCGCTCAAGTCCCTGGACGCCGCCGAAGCCTGGAACCCGGAGGGCATCGCCCAACGTGCGACGCGCGCCCTGCGTGCGCGTTTCCCGGAGCTGGGGGTGATCACCGACGTGGCGCTGGACCCGTTCACCACCCACGGGCAGGACGGTATCCTCGATGAAGAGGGCTACGTGCAGAACGACATTACCGTCGATGCACTGGTCAGGCAGGCGCTGTCCCATGCCGAGGCCGGTGCCCAGGTGGTGGCCCCCTCGGACATGATGGACGGGCGCATCCAGGCGATCCGCGAAGCCCTCGAGGTGGCCGGTCACGTCAACGTGCGGATCATGGCCTATTCGGCCAAGTACGCCAGCGCCTATTACGGCCCGTTCCGCGATGCGGTCGGCTCGGCCCTGAACCTGGGCAAGGCCAACAAGGCCTCCTATCAGATGGACCCGGCCAACAGTCAGGAAGCCTTGCACGAAGTGGCGGCTGACTTGTCAGAGGGGGCAGACATGGTCATGGTCAAGCCTGGCATGCCCTACCTCGACATTCTTTGCCGGGTCAAAGACGAATTCAAAGTGCCGACCTTTGTTTATCAGGTCAGCGGCGAGTACGCCATGCACATGGCCGCGATCCAGAACGGTTGGTTGGGCGAAGGGGTGATCCTGGAGTCCTTGACCGCTTTCAAACGCGCAGGTGCCGATGGCATCCTGACTTACTTTGCCGTGCGCGCCGCCCAATTGTTACGAGAGCAGAAATAGCCTCCCAGGAACTTGCGATGAATACCGAAGGACTCTCCGAAGTTGCCGTAAAAGACGCTCAACCCGTGGTCGAGCAAGTTGCCGAAACACCGCCGGAGCTGGAGCCCGCTCCCCCGGCCGTCATCGAGCCCGCCCCGGCCCCGGCGATTGCCATTCCGAACCTGGATGACAGCAGCCTGTACATCCATCGCGAGCTGTCGCAACTGCAGTTCAACATCCGCGTGCTGGAGCAGGCGCTGGACGAGTCCTATCCGTTGTTGGAGCGGCTGAAATTCCTGCTGATCTTTTCCAGCAACCTGGATGAGTTTTTCGAAATCCGCGTCGCCGGCCTGAAGAAGCAGATCACCTTCGCCCGTGAACAGGCAGGGGCCGACGGCTTGCAACCGCACCAGGCCCTGGCCCGCATCAGCGAGCTGGTCCACGGCCATGTGGACCGGCAATACGCGATCCTCAACGACATCCTGTTGCCGGAGCTGGAAAAGCATCAGGTGCGCTTCATCCGCCGGCGCTACTGGAATACCAAGATCAAGACCTGGGTGCGCCGCTATTTCCGCGACGAGATCGCGCCGATCATCACGCCGATCGGTCTCGATCCGACGCACCCGTTCCCGCTGCTGGTCAACAAGAGCCTGAACTTCATCGTCGAACTGGAAGGGATCGACGCCTTCGGTCGCGATTCAGGCCTGGCGATCATTCCGGCGCCGCGCCTGTTGCCGCGCATCATCCGTGTGCCGGAAGATGTCGGCGGCCCCGGCGACAATTATGTGTTCCTGTCGTCGATGATCCACGCCCACGCCGATGACCTGTTCCAGGGCATGAAGGTGAAGGGTTGCTACCAGTTCCGCCTGACGCGTAACGCCGACCTGTCAGTGGATACCGAGGACGTCGAAGACCTGGCCCGGGCCCTGCGCGGCGAGTTGTTCTCCCGTCGCTACGGCGATGCGGTGCGCCTGGAGGTGGCCGACACCTGCCCGAAACACCTGTCCGACTACCTGCTCAAGCAGTTCAACCTGCACGAGACCGAGCTGTATCAGGTCAACGGCCCGGTCAACCTGACCCGACTGTTCAGCATCACCAGCCTGGACAGCCACCCGGAACTGCAATACCTGCCGTTCACGCCGCAGATCCCGAAACTGCTGCAAAACAGCGAGAACATTTTCAGCGTGATCAGCAAGCAGGACATCCTGCTGTTGCACCCGTTCGAATCGTTCACGCCGGTGGTCGACCTGCTGCGCCAGGCCGCCAAGGACCCTCACGTCCTGGCGGTGCGCCAGACCCTGTACCGCAGCGGCGCCAACTCGGAAATCGTCGATGCCCTGGTGGACGCGGCGCGAAACGGCAAGGAGGTCACGGCGGTGATCGAATTGCGCGCCCGCTTCGACGAAGAATCCAACCTGCAGCTGGCCAGCCGCCTGCAAGCGGCCGGCGCGGTGGTGATTTATGGCGTGGTCGGCTTCAAGACGCACGCCAAGATGATGCTCATCCTGCGCCGCGAGGCCGGTGAGATCGTGCGTTACGCCCACTTGGGGACCGGCAACTACCACGCCGCCAACGCCCGCCTGTACACCGACTACAGCCTGCTGACCTCCGACGATGCCTTGTGCGAAGACGTCGGCAAGCTATTCAGCCAATTGATCGGCATGGGCAAGACCCTGCGCATGAAGAAACTGCTGCACGCGCCGTTCACCTTGAAGAAGGGCATGCTCGACATGATCGCCCGGGAGACGCAGTTCGCCCTGGACGGCAAGCCGGCCCATATCATTGCCAAGTTCAACTCGCTGACCGATCCGAAGATCATCCGCGCGTTGTACAAGGCCAGCCAGTCGGGCGTGCGCATCGACCTGGTGGTGCGGGGCATGTGCTGCCTGCGGCCTGGCATCCCGGGGGTGTCCCACAACATCCATGTACGCTCGATCATCGGGCGGTTCCTGGAGCATACCCGGGTGTTCTACTTCCTCAACGGCGGGGAGGAGCAGATGTTCCTGTCCAGCGCCGACTGGATGGAGCGCAACCTCGACAAGCGGGTCGAGACCTGCTTCCCGGTGGAAGGCAAGAAGCTGATCCTGCGGGTCAAGAAGGAATTGGAAAGCTACCTCACCGACAACACCCACAGCTGGAGCCTGCAGTCGGATGGCCGTTACATCCGCAACACACCGACTGGCAACCAGAACCCGCGCAGCGCCCAGGCGACATTGCTGGAGCGCTTGAGCAGCCCGGTGTTGGCGGTTCGTTAAAAAACGGGGGAGGGGAGGCAGGCCTGGCTTGTGTGGCGAGGGAGCTTGCTCCCGCTGGGCTGCGAAGCGGCCCCAAGTCTTGGGAGGGCTTCGCCCTCCAGCGGGAGCAAGCTCCCTCGCCACAGAGGTTGTGTTTAGCTCAGTGAATGTTCAACACAATCCCGACCCGGGTCAGCCACTCGGCTTCCTGGGCGAAGTCGGCCTGGGTCAGCTGGTTTTCTTCCAGCCACCCGTCGGGGAACATCACGTCCAGTTGATCGCCGTCGGCATGCAGGGCGACCTGGGGCATTTCCTGGGTGCCACGGATGTGGTGGAACAGGATCGCAAAACGCAGCAGTACGCACAGGCGAATCAGCTTGATGCCGTCATCGCCGAACTCGGCAAATTTATCCTTGGGAATGTTGCGCCGGTGGCCGCGCACCAATAGCGCGAGCATCTGCTGGTCTTCCCGGGAGAAGCCCGCCAGGTCCGAGTGCTCGATCAGGTAGGCGCCATGCTTGTGGTAGTGATAGTGGGCAATGTCCAGGCCCACTTCATGGACCTTGGCGGCCCAGCCCAGCAATTCGCGCCAGACTCCGTCGTTCAAGTCCCAGTCATCGGCCACCTGGTCGAAGGCATGCAGTGCCTTGCGTTCGACCCGTGCGGCTTGCTCCAGGTCGACGTGATAACGCTCCATGAGCGAGCCCAGGGTGCGTTCACGCACGTCTTCGTGATGATGACGCCCCAGCAGGTCGTAGAGCACGCCTTCACGCAGAGCGCCCTCGCAGTGGTCCATGCGTTGAAGTTCGAGGGCGTCGAAAATCGCTTCGAGGATCGCCAGGCCCGCCGGGAAAATCGCCCGGCGGTCGGGCTTGATGCCTTCGAAATCGATCTTGTCCGCTTCGCCGAGCTTGAACACCCTGCGCTTGAGCCAGGCCAGGCCATCGGCGTTGACCTCGCCAGCACCGTGGCCGCCAGCCTTGAGCGCCAGGCCGATGGCGCGAATGGTCCCGGAGGAGCCGATGGCTTCGTCCCAGGTCAGGCGGTGCAGGGCGTGTTCGATACTCATGATTTCCAGGCGCGCCGCCGTGTAGGCCTGGGCGTAGCGGGCCGGGGTGATCTTGCCGTCGCGGAAATAACGCTGGGTGTAGCTGACGCAGCCCATCTGCAGGCTTTCGCGCAACAGCGGTTCGAAGCGCTGGCCGATGATGAATTCGGTACTGCCACCACCGATGTCCGCCACCAGGCGCTTGCCCGGGGTGTCGGCCAGGGTATGGGAGACGCCAAGGTAGATCAGGCGGGCTTCTTCACGGCCGGAGATGACTTCCACCGGATGGCCGAGGATCTCTTCGGCGCGACGGATGAATTCGCCACGGTTGCGCGCCTCGCGCAGGGCATTGGTGCCGACAATCCGCACCGCGCCCAGGGGCATACCGTTGATCAGTTGGGCAAACCGTTTGAGGCAATCGAGCCCGCGCTGGATGGATTCTTCGCTCAGCTGGCGTTCTTCGTCGATGCCGGCGGCCAGTTGGACCTTCTCGCCGAGCCGTTCAAGAATGCGGATTTCCCCGTTCTGGGCCTTGGCGACGACCATGTGGAAGCTGTTGGAGCCCAGGTCGATGGCAGCGATCAGGGACAGATTCTTGGCTTGGGATTGCGGCATGGTCAAAAAGTCTCGGTCGATAACCTCGCCATCCTGCCACGATCGACCGCTTACGCCAACGCAAAGGCGACCGCTTCGCGGTCAATCGCGAGCAAGCTCGCTCCCACACGTGTTTTGTCTCGCCTGCGCAATAGCCGGCAACCGAGAACCTGTGGGAGCGAGCTTGCTCGCGATGAGGTCAGAGCCGGCACCACAAACCTCAGGCCACAGGCTCGACCGTCCCGATGAAGTTCGCCAGTTCCGCGGTTTGCGGATCGGCGAACAGCACCTTGGGATCGCCCACCTCATGCACCTTGCCCTGGTGCATGAACACCAGTTTGTCGCCCACTTCCCGGGCGAAACGCATTTCGTGGGTGACCATGATCAGGGTCATGCCCTCCTTGGCCAGTTGCCGCACCACGCTGAGCACTTCATTGACCAGTTCCGGGTCCAGGGCCGAGGTGATTTCGTCGCACAGCAGCACTTTCGGCGACATCGCCAGGGCGCGGGCAATCGCCACCCGTTGCTGCTGGCCGCCGGACAACCGGTCGGGGAAGGCATCGAATTTCTCGCCAAGCCCGACCCGCTCCAGCATCTGCCGCGCCAGCACGGCCGCCTTGGCCTTGGGCACTTTTTGAACAACTTGCGGCGCGAGCATCACGTTCTCGCCCACCGTCAGGTGCGGGAACAGGTTGAATTGCTGGAACACCATTCCGACCTTCTGTCGCAGGCTGCGCAGGTCGGCGCGGGCGGCATCGAGGTATTCGCCGTCGACTTCGATCACGCCGTCGTTGATCGACTCCAGGCCATTGAGGGTGCGCAGCAAGGTGGATTTGCCCGAGCCGCTGCGGCCGATGATCGCCACCACCTGGCCTTCCTCGACGGTCAGGTCGATGCCTTTGAGCACGTGATGATCGCCGTAGTATTTATGCAGGGCGGTAATTCTAAGCAGAGGCATGCAGTCTCCTTTCCAGGTAGCGCGCACTGAGGGACAAGGGGTAGCAGAGCAGGAAATAACCGAGGGCGACCAGGCCATAGACCATGAACGGCTCGAAGGTGGCGTTGGCGAGCATGCCGCCGGTCTTGGTCAGTTCGGTAAAGCCAATGATCGAAGTCACGGCTGTGCCTTTGACCACCTGCACGGAAAAGCCCACGGTCGGCGCCACGGCGATGCGCAGGGCCTGGGGCAGGATCACGTAGCGCAACTGCTCCAGCGGGTTGAGGGCCAGGCTCGCCGAGGCTTCCCACTGGCCGTTGGAAATCGAGTCGACACAACCGCGCCAGATCTCCGCCAGGTAGGCACTGGTGAACAGCGTCAGGGCAATGGCCGCCGCCATCCACGGCGAAATCTCCACCCCGGCCAGCGCCACGCCAAAGAACACCAGGAACAGTTGCATCAACAGCGGTGTGCCCTGGAACAACTCGATGTAGATGCGGGCGATGTTGCGGGGCAGGGCGTTTTTGGAGATGCGCAGCACCATCACCAGCAAGCCGATCACACCGCCGCCGATAAACGCCACCAGCGACAGCGCCAGGGTCCATTGCAGGCCGGTGAGCAGGTTGCGCACCACGTCCCAGAAAGTGAAATCGCTCATTGGCCGCTCCTGGCAATGTAGCGGCGCCCCACCCAGTTCAGGAACTGGCGGATCAGCAGCGCCATGCACAAATAGATCAGCGTGGTCAGTGCGTAGGTTTCAAAGGCGCGGAAGTTGCGCGACTGGATGAAGTTGGCGGCGAAGCTCAACTCTTCGGTGGCGATCTGCGAACAGACCGCCGAGCCGAGCATCACGATGATGATCTGGCTGCTCAGGGCTGGCCAGACCTTGCCCAATGCCGGTAGCAGCACCACGTGGCGGAAGGCCTCGAAGCGGCTCATCGCCAGGGCCGCGGCCGCTTCCAATTGCCCCCGCGGGATGGCCTGGATACCGGCGCGGATGATCTCGGTGGAGTAGGCGCCGAGGTTGATCACCATCGCCAGCACCGCCGCCTGCCATTCGGAAATCTGCAGGCCCAGGGACGGCAAGCCGAAGAAGATGAAAAACAACTGCACCAGGAACGGTGTGTTGCGGATCAATTCCACGTAGACGCCGAAGATCGCCGCGAACGGGCGAATGTTCCACGCCCGCACCACGCCGCCGACGATGCCCAGGCCGACCCCGAGCAACGTGCCGATGGCCGTCAGTTCCAGGGTGAACAGCGCGCCGCGCAGCAGCAGCTCGGTGTTTTGCACCACCGGCAGAAAATCGAACTGATAAGCCATGCTCAGCCTCTCAAGCGACGGTCAGAGATCGGCCGGCAGCGGCTGCTTGAGCCAGGTCTGGGAATTCTTCTCCAGGCTGCCATCGGTCTTGGCGGTGGCCAGGATCTGATTGACCTTGTCCAGCAGCGCCGGCTCGTTCTTGTTTACGCCCACGTACACCGGCGAGTCCTTGAGTTTCACCTTCAGCGCCGGAACGCGCTTGGGATTGCGTTCGCTGATGGCGACCATCACCACGTTGCCGCTGGCGATCAGGTCCACCTGGCCGGCCAGGTAGGCGGCGATGGTCGAGTTGTTGTCTTCGAAGCGCTTGATGGTGGTGCCTTCGGGGGCGACCTTGGTCAACTCGATGTCTTCGATGGCGCCACGGGTGACGCTGATGGTCTTGCCCTTGAGGTCGTCCAGGCCGTTGATCGCGGCGTCGGGTGGACCAAAGACGGCCAGGTAGAACGGCGCATAGGCACTGGAGAAGTCGATGACTTTTTCCCGCTCCGGGTTCTTGCCCAGGCTGGAAATCACCAGGTCGACCTTGCCAGTGGTCAGGAAGGGGATGCGGTTGGTGCTGTTGACCGGCGTCAGTTCAAGCTTGACCTTGAGCTGGTCGGCCAGCAGTTGCGCGGTGTCGATGTCCAGGCCGCGGGGTTTCATGTCCGGGCCGACCGAACCGAATGGCGGGAAGTCCTGGGGCACGGCGACCTTGAGGGTGCCACGCTTGACCACGTCTTCCAGGCCATCGGCGTGGGCGGGCAACTGACAAAGCATCAGGCTGGCAAACAGGGCTGTGAGCAGGACGCTGCAACGCTGAATCATGGCGAATCTCCGCAATCGGTGATGTGATTTCTGCGTTCGGACAGAGCACAGGCCATGCCAAGGCCACTTTTAATCGGCCAAAGCCTCGGTTTTGCTGGTGGGCAGCGGTCTTACTGGTCTGAACAGTTGCGTCGTGTTTCGCACCGTTATCGGGCGTCGGTATTTGTCGCCGAACCCTGCTGGGGCACGACTTGCCGGGCGCGGCGAATAGCTTTACAACTAGCCGCTCACTGGCCCGGTTCGTCTGAAAAAATCATGAATTCCATCGCTCGTGCCGTTCCTGAAGTGGCCCTGCAAGCCATCCGCAAACTGATCGTCGATGAAGGCTTCGGCCCAGGCGATGCGTTGCCGTCGCAACGGGACCTGGCGCTGCAACTGGGCGTGAGCCGGGCGTCGTTGCGCGAAGCGCTGTCCTCCCTGAGTGCCTTGGGCATGATCAGCGTGCAGCCGGGCAAGGGGGTGTTCGTGCAGGCGCCGGTGGAGGCCCCGCGCAACGAGTCGGCGCCGGGTTGGCCGTTCGCGGCCCAGGCTTCGCCGGTGGACATCTTCCAGTTGCGCTACGCCCTGGAGGGCTTCGCGGCGGGGTTGGCGGCGGTGACGCTCAGCGCCGATGAACTCGACCGGTTGCAAGACAATGTCGAAGCCATGCGCCGGGAGTTGAAGGTCGGGGATTTCGACGCCGCCGCGCGGCTGGATTTCGAATTCCATCGGCGCATCCTGCTGGCCAGCGGCAACCAGGCGATGTTGAGCATCCTTACCGCCAGCGCCGACATCTTCCTGGAAAGCCAGAAACTACCGTTCATCCGGGCGGAGCGGGCGATGGAAACCTGGCAAGAGCACCGCAAGATCCTTCGCGCCCTGGCCCGTCGGGCTTCTGCCGCCGCGCAAAAAGCCATGCAGGAACATGTACGTAACGCTGCGCTGCGTACCGGGATTTCGTTCGTCGCCCCTACGGCTTCATGAGCCGGGCCATATCCAAATACATCTTGCGCCATAGCGAGACTCAATCAACTGCGGCTTCCTGAACCCGGGAAGGGCCGCTATGATGGGCCACGTTTTTTTGCTGACAACCCCGGAGATTTCCATGAGCAGCGATCTGATCAAACACGTTAGCGACGCTAGCTTCGAGGCTGACGTAATCAATGCCGAAGGCGCGGTACTGGTCGACTATTGGGCTGAGTGGTGCGGTCCCTGCAAAATGATCGCCCCAGTCCTGGACGAGATTGCCGAGACCTACAAGGGCAAGCTGACCGTTGCCAAGCTGAACATCGACGAGAACCAGGAGACTCCGGCCAAGCACGGCGTGCGTGGTATCCCGACCCTGATGCTGTTCAAGAACGGCAACGTCGAAGCCACCAAGGTCGGTGCGTTGTCGAAGTCGCAACTGGCTGCTTTCCTCGACGCCAACATCTAAGCGTCGAATGCCACTGAAAAAGCCCCGCAAATCGCGGGGCTTTTTCGTTATCCGGGGCTAGACGCTTGCAAACCCAGGTGTTACATTCGGCCCCGCACTGGTTTCTCCATTGCCCCCTGCAAGCCGTCGCCGACGCTCTCCTTTCGAATAAGTACGCGATCCTGTCGCCTTCTCTGCGGCGCGGCCTCATTAAGCCAAAAGCTTAATTTCCCCCCTCCATAAATGATTACGTCATTCCTATATGAATCTGACTGAACTCAAGCAAAAGCCGATTACCGAACTGCTCGAATTGGCCGAACAGATGGGCATAGAAAATATGGCCCGTTCGCGCAAGCAGGACGTGATTTTCTCCCTGCTCAAGAAGCACGCGAAAAGCGGCGAGGAAATCTCCGGTGATGGCGTGCTGGAGATTCTCCAGGACGGCTTCGGCTTCCTTCGCTCCGCAGACGCTTCCTATCTCGCCGGTCCAGACGATATCTACGTCTCGCCGAGCCAGATCCGTCGCTTCAACTTGCGCACCGGTGACACCATCGTTGGCAAGATCCGTCCTCCGAAGGAAGGCGAACGTTATTTCGCCCTGCTCAAGGTCGACACGATCAACTTCGACCGTCCGGAAAACGCGAAGAACAAGATTCTCTTCGAGAACCTGACCCCGCTGTTCCCGACCGTGCGCATGAAGATGGAAGCCGGCAACGGTTCCACCGAAGACCTCACCGGTCGTGTCATCGACCTGTGCGCACCCATCGGCAAGGGCCAGCGTGGCCTGATCGTGGCGCCGCCGAAAGCGGGCAAGACGATCATGCTGCAGAACATCGCGGCCAACATCGCCCGTAACAACCCTGAAGTTCACCTGATCGTGTTGCTGATCGACGAACGTCCGGAAGAAGTGACCGAGATGCAGCGCACCGTGCGCGGCGAAGTGGTCGCCTCGACGTTCGACGAGCCGCCAACCCGCCACGTGCAGGTTGCCGAAATGGTGATCGAGAAGGCCAAGCGCCTGGTCGAACACAAGAAAGACGTGGTGATCCTGCTGGACTCCATCACCCGTCTGGCTCGTGCCTACAACACCGTGATCCCGAGCTCCGGCAAGGTGCTGACCGGTGGTGTCGATGCCCATGCGCTGGAAAAACCGAAGCGTTTCTTCGGCGCCGCGCGGAACATCGAGGAAGGCGGCTCGCTGACCATCATCGCCACCGCACTGGTTGAAACCGGTTCGAAGATGGACGAAGTGATCTACGAGGAATTCAAGGGCACCGGCAACATGGAGCTGCCTCTGGATCGTCGTATCGCCGAGAAGCGTGTCTTCCCGGCCATCAACATCAACCGTTCCGGCACGCGCCGCGAAGAGTTGCTGACCGCCGACGACGAGTTGCAGCGCATGTGGATCCTGCGCAAGCTGCTGCATCCGATGGATGAAGTCGCCGCCATCGAGTTCCTGGTCGACAAGCTGAAGACGACCAAGACCAACGATGAGTTCTTCCTGTCGATGAAACGCAAGTAAATCGCCAAGACAGGCCAGCAAGAGCCGGGGAAACCCGGCTTTTTGCTATCTGTGCATTCACTATTCTGGACGGGCGGCGTTAAACTCGGGCCCCCGAACGCCACGGCCACCATGAGGCTTTTGCATGCAGTATCGCGACTTGCGCGACTTTATCAGCGGGCTGGAACAGCGCGGCGAACTCAAGCGCATCCAGGTGCCGGTGTCTCCTGTCCTGGAAATGACCGAGGTCTGCGACCGCACCCTGCGCGCAAAAGGCCCGGCGCTGTTGTTCGAAAACCCGACGGGTTATGACATTCCGGTGCTGGGGAACCTGTTCGGCACGCCGGAGCGCGTGGCCTTGGGCATGGGCGCCGAAGCTGTCAGCGAACTGCGCGAAATCGGCAAGCTGCTGGCGTTCCTCAAGGAGCCCGAGCCGCCGAAAGGCCTGAAGGACGCTTGGTCCAAGCTGCCGATTTTCCGCAAGATCATTGCCATGGCGCCGAAAGTCGTCAAGGACGCGATCTGCCAGGAAGTGGTCATCGAGGGCGACGACGTCGACCTGGCCACGCTCCCGGTGCAGACCTGCTGGCCGGGCGACGTGGGGCCGCTGATCACCTGGGGCCTGACCGTCACCAAAGGCCCGAACAAGGACCGCCAGAACCTAGGCATCTACCGTCAGCAGGTGATTGGCCGCAACAAGGTCATCATGCGCTGGCTGAGTCATCGCGGCGGTGCATTGGATTACCGTGAGTGGTGTGAAAAACACCCCGGCCAGCCCTTCCCGGTGTCGGTGGCCCTGGGCGCGGACCCGGCGACCATCCTCGGCGCCGTCACGCCCGTGCCCGACAGCCTTTCCGAATACGCGTTCGCCGGCCTGTTGCGGGGCAACCGTACCGAGCTGGTGAAATGCCGTGGCAATGACCTGCAAGTGCCGGCCACCGCCGAGATCATTCTTGAAGGTGTGATCCATCCCGGCGAAATGGCCGACGAAGGTCCGTACGGCGACCACACCGGTTACTACAACGAAGTGGACAGCTTCCCCGTGTTCACCGTCGAGCGCATTACCCATCGGATCAAGCCGATCTACCACAGCACTTACACCGGCCGTCCACCCGATGAGCCGGCCATTCTCGGCGTGGCGCTGAACGAAGTGTTCGTGCCGATCCTGCAGAAGCAGTTTCCGGAAATCACTGACTTCTATTTGCCACCGGAAGGTTGTTCGTATCGCATGGCCGTGGTGACCATGAAGAAGTCGTATCCGGGGCATGCCAAGCGGGTGATGCTCGGGGTCTGGTCGTTTTTGCGACAGTTCATGTACACCAAGTTCGTTATCGTCACTGACGACGATATCAACGCACGGGACTGGAACGACGTGATCTGGGCCATCACCACGCGCATGGACCCCAAGCGCGACACGGTGATGATCGAGAATACGCCGATCGACTACCTCGACTTCGCCTCGCCGGTGTCTGGCCTGGGGTCGAAGATGGGACTCGATGCCACGCACAAATGGCCCGGTGAAACCACTCGCGAGTGGGGTCGGGTTATCGTCAAGGATGAAGCCGTTACCCAACGGATCGATGCCATCTGGAATCAGTTAGGAATAGATTGATGCGTGTAACCTTGCAGCCTTCCGGGGCGGTGCTGGAGATACGGCCCGCCGAGCGGATTCTCGATGGCGCGCGACGCCTGGGCTATGAATGCCCGCAAAGCTGCCGCAACGGCAACTGCCACGTCTGTGGTGCGTTGCTGGTGGAAGGCCGCGTGGAACAGGCGGGCGAGGTGCGCGACCACGGTGAGATTTTCACGTGTATCGCCGAGCCGTTGGAGGATTGCGTGGTGTTGTGGGATGGCGTGCTGTCGCCGGGCGAGCTACCGGTACGCAACCTGGCGTGCCAGGTAATCGAGTGCGCCGAGGTGGGCGGCGATGTCTGGCGAGTGCGCCTGCGGGCGCCAGCGGGCAAGCCACCGCGCTATCATGCCGGGCAATACCTGATGATCGAACGGGAAAACGGCGAGAAATCGGCGTTTTCCCTGGCCTCGGCGCCGCATTCCGGGCGCGAGCTGCAGTTGCATGTATTGGTGCGCGAAAGCAGTGCACAGGCGCTGCTGGAGCAACTGCAACGCAACCCCAGCGTGCGCGTCGAAATGCCTTTTGGCGACACGCATTTGTCCGAACTGCCGGACGGACCGTTGGTGCTGATCGCCGCCGGAACCGGCATGGCGCAGATGCACAGCCTGATCGAGCATTGCCGTGCCGCGGGCTTCAAGCACCCGGTGCATCTGTACTGGGGCGTGCGGCGTCCCGACGATTTCTATGAAATCGAGCATTGGGACGAATGGAAAAAACTGCCGAACCTGTTCCTGCACAAAGTCGTCAGCGATTTGTGCGGTTGGGAAGGGCGCTGCGGAATGCTCCATGAAGCGGTGTGCGAGGACCTCAGCGATCTTTCCGGCGTGCACGTCTACGCCAGCGGCTCGCCGGCCATGATCTACGCCACGCTCGATGCGTTGGTGGACGCCGGCATGGACGCCCATCAAATGCGCGCCGATGTATTTGCCTATGCGCCTCGGGCTTAGCGGCTGACCTGAAATCCGGATTCATACGCTTTTGTGATCTGGAGCGTGCACTTTTGTGGCGAGGGAGCTTGCTCCCGCTCGGTTGCGCAGCAACCGCCTCTTTGGGGATGGCTATGCAGTCCAGCAGGAGCAAGCTCCCTCGCCACATAACAGCCCATGCTCACCCATCGATATAACTGCATATATTTCGTTTCGATATTTAGTCTCAAGGCTAGATACCGATAACGTATATAGGGGGTGGATGGCATTTAACTTGCCTTGATCCCCGTGAACGTCAACCCCATGACGGGCCCCATTCACTTTCCGACCCGCGAGGAGCCAACCGCTAACGGCCATGACCGCCATCGAATCCGCCATTACCTGTGCCTTGTACCCGCCACGGCTCGAGCTGGGGCCGCAGCTGACCCGTGAGCAATTGCTCGCCTCGATGCAATTGACCATGAGCCTCCACCAGGGCGGTCCGGTCTGGCTGTTCGCGTACGGTTCATTGATCTGGCGGCCGGAATGCACGGCGGTGGAGCGCATGCGCGGTCGGGTCCATGGTTATCATCGCGGTTTGTACCTGTGGTCCCATGAGCACCGTGGCACCCCGGAGTTGCCGGGGCTGGTGTTCGGGCTGGATCGCGGCGGTTCGTGCAGCGGGTTCGCCTACCGATTGCCGGAGGAGAATCTCGAGGACTCGTTGTTTGCCCTGTGGCAGCGCGAGATGCCGGTCCCGTCCTATCGTCCGCACTGGCTCAGTTGCCGTCTCGAGGATGGCAGCCGGGTGCAAGCCTTGGGTTTTGTGCTGGAGCGGCACCTGCCCAGCTATGCCGGCAACGTGCCGGACCATGTGCTGAGCCAGGTGTTCGAAAGCGCCTGTGGGCGTTACGGCACCACTCGCGATTACGTCGAGCAGACCGTCCACGCCCTGCGCAGCCACGCCATGCCAGACCGGAATCTGGAGGCGCGGCTCAAGCGCTGCCAATCAGCGCTGGATCAGGCGACCGCTTCGCGGCTCTGACTGGCTATTTGCTTGTGCCACAGCGTGGGCGCGAGGAACGCCATTGCCAGCAGGCAGGCGCCGATCAGCAGCACAAAGCCACCGTCCCAGCCGAAATGGTCCACGGTGTAGCCCATGGCGGCGCTGGCCGCGACCGAGCCACCCAGGTAACCAAACAGACCAGTGAAGCCGGCAGCTGTACCGGCGGCTTTCTTCGGTGCCAGTTCCAATGCCTGCAAACCGATCAACATCACCGGGCCGTAGATCAGGAAGCCGATGGAAACCAGGGCGATCATGTCGACGGTCGGGTTGCCGGCCGGGTTCAGCCAGTACACCAGCGTGGCCACGGTCACCAGGGCCATGAACACCATGCCGGTCAGGCCACGGTTGCCCCGGAAGATCTTGTCCGACATCCAGCCACACAGCAGCGTGCCGGGAATGCCCGCCCACTCGTAGAAGAAATAGGCCCAGGAACTCTTGTCCACCGTGAAGCCCTTGGCTTCCTTGAGGTAGGTCGGCGCCCAGTCCAGCACGCCGTAGCGCAGCAGGTAGACGAAGACGTTGGCCATGGCGATGTACCAGAGCATTTTGTTGCGCAGCACGTATTTGACGAAAATTTCCTTGGCGCTGAATTCGTTCTCGTGGCTCGCGTCGTAGCCTTCGGGGTAGTCGTTCTTGTATTTCTCGATGGGCGGCAGGCCCACGGATTGCGGCGTGTCGCGCATGGTCACGAAGGCAAACACCGCAACGGCGAGCGCTACGGCAGCGGGCACATAGAATGCCGCGTGCCAGTCGTTGAACCAGCCCATCCCCAGCAGAAACAGCGGGCCGATCAGGCCGCCGCCGACGTTGTGCGCCACGTTCCACACCGAGACCACGCCGCCACGTTCCTTCTGCGACCACCAGTGCACCATGGTCCGTCCGCTTGGCGGCCAACCCATGCCTTGGGCCCAGCCGTTGATGAACAGCAGGATGAACATCATGGTCACGCTGGAGGTTGCCCAGGGTGCGAAACCGAACACGAACATCACCCCTGCCGATACCAACAAGCCGAAGGGCAGGAAGTAGCGCGGATTGGAACGGTCGGACACCAGGCCCATCAGGAACTTCGACAGCCCGTAGGCGATGGCGATGGCCGACATGGCCAGGCCCAACTGACCACGGGTGTAACCTTCGTCGATCAGGTACGGCATGGCCAGGGAGAAGTTCTTGCGCAACAGGTAATAGCCGGCGTAGCCAATGAAGATCCCGGCGAAGATCTGCCAGCGAAGGCGTCGATAGGTACTGTCTATTTTTTCTTCAGGCAATGGAGCCTGATGGGCGGCGGGGCGAAAGAAAGCAAACATTCAAGAGCTCCAGATTTCTTGTTTTGACTGCGGATGCGAATGTTACAGTTTCATTACCGAAAATAGCATCGGTTCGCATCAACAAAAAAGCCGGAATGTTGCCGATATCGTGTTCTTTTATGAACATGTCGCTCAGGTATAAATGAAGGGCGGTATGGGAATGGCGAAACCGGGTCGCAGCGTGACGACCCGGTATAAACAGTTTGGGTAAGCAATCAGCGAACCTGAACCACCACTTTTCCGACCGCCTTGCGGTGGCCAAGATCATTGATGGCTTGTGCCGCGTTGCTCAGCGGGTACACCTGCGACACCAGCGGCTTGAGCTTGCCCTCTGCGAACCAGCCGAACAATTGCTGGAAGTTGGCGGCGTTGTCCTGGGGTTGGCGTTGGGCGAAGGAGCCCCAGAATACGCCCACCACGGCGGCGCCCTTGAGCAGCGCCAGGTTCACCGGCAGTTCGGGGATGCGTCCGCTGGCGAAGCCCACCACCAGCAGCCGGCCGTTCCAGGCAATGGCGCGGATGGCCTGGTCGAACAGGTCGCCACCCACCGGGTCGTAGATCACATCGGCGCCCTGGCCGTCGGTGAGGCGCTTGATTTCCTCCTTCAGGCTGGTTTCGCTGTAGTTGATCAGTTCGTCGGCGCCGGCTGCCTTGGCCACGGCAAGTTTTTCCGCGCTGCTGGCGGCGGCGATGACCCGGGCGCCCATGGCCTTGCCGATTTCCACGGCCGCCAGGCCAACGCCACCGGAGGCGCCGAGCACCAGCAAGGTTTCGCCGGGTTGCAGGTTGGCCCGTTGCTTGAGGGCGTGCATCGAGGTGCCATAGGTCATGCTGAAGGCGGCGGCAGTGTTGAAGTCCATGGACGCGGGAATCGGCAACACGTTGTAGCCCGGCACCGTCACTTGTTCGGCAAAGCTGCCCCAGCCGGTCAGCGCCATCACCCGGTCGCCGACCTTCAAGTGGCTGACTTTCTCACCCACCTCGCTGACCACGCCCGCCGCTTCGCCGCCGGGGGAAAACGGGAAGGGGGGCTTGAATTGATATTTGCCCTCGATGATCAGCGTGTCAGGGAAATTCACCCCGGCGGCGTGCACGTCCAGCAGCACTTCGTTCTTCTTGGCGACGGGGCTGGCGACGTCTTCCAGCACCAGCGATTCGGCGGGGCCGAATTCTTTGCACAGTACGGCTTTCATCAGGGCTATTCCTTTGGGAGTGATGGCCGATAAGTGTAGGTGTGAGAGACAACGGGTCAACGAGCATGCCCCGCCCTGATAGCCGGCCATAAGCTTGTGCTTGAACGGCGGGTCGGTATGCTGGGCCGCAAACCGGATGAGGAGTCAATTGTGAAAGCGTGGATCATGTTGATGCTGGCCCTGTCGTTGCCTGTGGCGGCAATGGCCGAAGAGGCCAAGGAAGCGAAAGAGGGCGAGGCACCGAAAGTCAGTTACATCACCCTCAGCCCGCCATTCGTGGGCAACTATGGCTTGGACGGCACGGCGAAGCTGAAGGTCTACAAGGCCGACGTGGCCCTGCGCGTGACCGGTGACGCCGCGGCTGCGGCGGTCAAGGCCAACGAGCCATTGATCCGCAACCAACTGGTGGCGTTATTCGCCCAGCAGACCACCGAGGCGATGAACAACCTCGAAGCCAAGGAAAAGCTGCGTCAGGAAGCCTTGAAGCAGACCCAGCAGGTGATGAACGACGAGACCGGCAAGCCGATGGTGGATGATCTGTTGTTCAACAACCTGATCATTCAATAAGTCGGCGTTGTTGGGGCGACCCTATCGCGAGCAAGCTCGCTCCCACAGAGATTTGCGTCGATCACAAAATTCCTGTGGGAGCGAGCTTGCTCGCGATAGCGACCTATCGGACCGCGAATCGCTCAAGGTTTCAAAGCAATCACCGCCGCCCATTGCTCGGCCGTCACTGGCATCACCGAAAGCCGCGAGCCTTTCTGCACCAGCGGCATTTCCGCCAGGGCGGCCTGTTGCTTGAGGTAATCGAGTTTCAGCACGTGGCGGAACGTCTCGACGTGGGCCACGTCGATCGCGGTCCAGGGGTTTTTGTCCGGGCTGGCCTTGGGGTCGAAATAATGGCTGTCCGGGTCCAGGGCCGTAGGGTCGGGATAGGCCGCCTGGATGATTTCGCCAATCCCGGCAATGCCTGGCTCCGGGCAACTGGAGTGGTAGAAAAAGAACGTGTCACCCACCGCCATGGCCCGCAGGAAATTGCGCGCCTGGTAGTTGCGAACGCCGTCCCAGCGGGCCTGGCCGAGCTTTTCCAGGCCCTGGATGGACAATTCGTCGGGCTCGGACTTCATCAGCCAATAGGCCATGATTTTTTCTCCTGGGCGGTGGGTATCAAAATAGTTCGGCGATTTTATGACAAACCGACGGTCGGTTGACGCCAGCATTTGCGTGTCGGGGCCGGTTGCCGCAAAATGCCGGCCTTCCAAGCTTGACGCTGCTGCACGGCCAATAAGAAAACCGCTGCTGTCATCGTGTGTGATATGCCTTGAGGGGGGCAATCGATGAAACGCAAACCGGATTTGTTGTGGATCCTGGTCATTCTGTTCGGTCTGGGTGTCGTGACCACGGGTTACGCCCAAAGCCTGTGGACCAACAAGACCGAGGCGCCGATGGACATCACCCAACCCGCGCCATCGCTCAAACGCTGAACCTGCTTTCCAGGCGCCGCTGATTACCGCGGCGTCGACCCCGCGATATACCATTGCCTGTCGCTGACCGTTCCCTGCAGCGGCACGTCCCAGCTTGCCTGCGCCAATCGTTCGACCTTCTGGCATTCATGGGCCAGCCCCAACAGCGTTGGCTTGCGCCACTGCTTGCGTCGCGCCAGGTACGCCAGGCTGCGGTCGTAAAAGCCGCCGCCCATGCCCAGTCGACCTCCCGCATCGTCAAACCCCACCAATGGCAACAACACCAGGTCCAACGTCCAGACCTTGCGTTGCCGGGCGATGTTCTTGCGTGGCTCGGGGATGCGAAACCGGTTGGGTTGCATCTTTTCGCCGGGGTGGATGCGCTGGAACACCATCTTGGTCTGTGGCCACGGGCTGAGCACCGGCAGGTAAGTGGCCTTGCCCCGGCGCTGGGCCGCACGCAGCAGCAGGCGCGGGTCGATCTCGCCATCGTTGGGCAGGTACAGGGCGATGTGCTTCGCACGGCGGAACAACGGGTGCTGGGCCAGTTGTTTGTACAGCCCGCGGGCGGCTTGCCGTTGCTGGGCGGGCGTCAGGGCGCGACGGGCCTGACGTAGCAGGCGTCGAAGTTGCGGGCGGGGCAGCAGCGCAGGTTCAGTCATGTCGAGGCTTCACGCAGTGGCGATGCCGCACAGCGTAACCGCAAAACAGGACGCCCAGAAATGCCTGCGCCCGGAAACGACAATGCCAGTCCACGTGGACTGGCATTGTCTGGAGTCAGGCTCCCCGGATGAACCGCTGTCGGCTTAGCCCTTGAACCCGAAAGTTCAAGGTGGAAGTTGCAGGGGGCGTTAAGGCTTTCCGTCAAGCGGACATGCACACCGGCCCCAACGTGCAACCCCCGTGGTTGTGCGTATCGGCTCAGGGACATCACCAACTGGCAAGCACCCCAGGGAGTGAGGCGAGTATACCCCAGGCAGCCTCGCGAATCAGCCCTTGCTGACGTCTGGATCGGTGGCGAGCACCAGATCCACCCGATCGAGCAGGTCGCGCACCTGCTCACGGGTCGAGCCACTGACCTGTACGTCCGGCGTATCCTGGCGATGCAGCAGGTCGTGGGTGATGTTCAAGGCGGCCATCACGGCGATGCGGTCGGCCCCGATGACTTTGCCGCTGCTGCGGATCTCGCGCATCTTGCCGTCCAGGTAACGGGCGGCGCTCACCAGGTTGCTACGCTCTTCCTGGGGGCAGATGATCGAATATTCTTTGTCGAGGATCTGCACGGTAACGCTATTGCTTGAACTCATGAGTCTTGCTCCAGGGCCTTGAGGCGCGAAATCATCGATTCGACCTTACGCCGGGCGATTTCGTTTTTTTCAATGAGGTGCGCGCGTTCCTCGCGCCAGGTCTTTTCCTGAGCTAATAGGAGTCCGTTTTGGCTCTTAAGTTGCTCGACCCGGTCAATTAGCAGTTCGAGTCTGGCCATCAGCGCTTGCAGGTCGGTGTCTTCCATTGTGTCCACTGAAGAATGTGTCTGATGGAGGGATGTAGGTCGCACAGCCTCTGATAGTCTTGGCGAGTCTGTCGATGTAGGATACAAGGCCTCCATTCTAGACATAGCGCCGTCTGGCGCCTAGCTGCCCATGCCCATTCAGAATTCCCCGTATCAAGCATTCGCCACCCTGCTGAGCACCAGCGGTCACCCTGTCTCGCCTGCCGAACTGCATGGCCTGTTGCTCGGCCGCAGTTGCGCCGGCGCCGGTTTCGATGCCGACGGCTGGTTGGCCGACGCCGCCGAGCTGCTGGAAGGCGAGCCGGCGGACAACGTCCGTAACGCGCTGATCGGCCTGCAGGAAATGGTCAAGGGCGAGTTGACCAGCGATGACATGACCGTCGTCCTGCTGTTGCCCACTGACGACACCCCCCTGGCCGAACGCGCCGCGGCGCTGGGCCAGTGGTGCCAGGGCTTCCTCGCCGGCTTCGGCCTGACCCGCCGCGAATACGCGCTGAGCGAAGAGGCCAAGGAAGTGCTGCAGGACCTGGCCGCGATCTCCCAGGTCCAGGATGCCCTGGAAGAGTCCGATGACGGCGAAAGCGACTACATGGAAGTGATGGAGTACCTGCGGGTCGCACCATTGCTACTGTTCACCGAGACCAAGAAAACCGATGCGGCGGCCCCCAAGCCGTCCTTGCATTGAATTTCAGAGGGAACCCCGTCTGCCCATGATTCATATCCCGAAATCGGAATACAGCCGTCGCCGCAAGGCCCTGATGGCGCAGATGGAACCCAACAGCATCGCAATCCTGCCCGCCGCCGCCGTTGCGATCCGCAACCGCGACGTCGAGCATGTCTACCGCCAGGACAGTGACTTCCAGTACCTCAGCGGCTTCCCCGAGCCGCAAGCGGTGCTGGTGCTGATGCCCGGCCGCGCCCACGGCGAATACATCCTCTTTTGTCGCGAGCGCAACGCTGAACGTGAGTTGTGGGACGGCCTGCGCGCCGGCCAGGAAGGGGCGATCCGTGACTACGGTGCCGACGACGCGTTTCCCATCACCGACATCGACGACATCCTGCCGGGCCTGATCGAAGGCCGCGACCGGGTGTATTCGGCCATGGGCAGCAACCCTGAATTCGACCGGCACCTGATGGAGTGGATCAACGTGATTCGCTCCAAGGCCCACCTCGGCGCCCAGCCGCCGAACGAATTCGTTGCCCTGGATCACTTGCTGCACGATATGCGCCTGTATAAATCGGCGGCGGAACTGAAGGTCATGCGCGAAGCGGCGCGGATCTCCGCCCAGGCGCACATCCGGGCGATGCAGGCGGCGCGCCCGGGGTTGCATGAGTTCAGCCTGGAGGCCGAGCTCGATTATGAATTCCGCAAGGGTGGGGCGAAGATGCCGGCCTATGGCTCGATCGTCGCGGCGGGGCGCAACAGCTGCATCCTGCACTACCAGCAGAACGATGCGCTGCTCAAGGACGGCGACCTGGTGTTGATCGATGCCGGCTGTGAAATCGACTGCTACGCCAGCGATATCACCCGTACCTGGCCGGTCAGCGGCAAGTTTTCGCCCGAGCAGAAGGCGGTCTACGAAGTGGTGCTGGCCGCCCAGGAAGCCGCGTTTGCCCAGATCGCGCCGGACAAACACTGGAACCAGGCTCACGAAGCGACGGTCCGGGTCATTACCGAAGGGTTGGTGCGCCTGGGACTGCTGGAGGGCGAGGTGGACGAGTTGATTGCCAGCGAGGCCTACCGGGCGTTCTATATGCACCGCGCCGGCCATTGGCTGGGCATGGACGTGCATGATGTGGGCGAGTACCGGGTTGGTGGCGAGTGGCGGGTCCTGGAAGTCGGCATGACGCTGACGGTGGAGCCGGGCATCTATATCGGCCCGGACAACCGCAGCGTCGCGAAAAAATGGCGCGGCATTGGCGTGCGCATCGAGGATGACGTGGTGGTGACCAAAACCGGTTGTGAGATCCTGAGCCGAGGCGTGCCGAAAACGGTCGCCGACATCGAGGCCCTGATGGCCGCCGCCCGGACGCAAGCGGCATGAGCCGGGTCAATCTGGCGATCATTGGCGGTGGCCTGGTCGGCGCGAGCCTGGCGCTGGCCCTGCAGGCCGGTGCCAAGGCCCGGGGCTGGAGGATTATCCTGATCGAGCCCTTCGCCCCCGGCGACGCCTGGCAGCCAAGCTACGATGCCCGGTCTTCGGCGTTGTCCTACGGTGCCCGGCAGATTTATCAACGCTTGGGTGTCTGGCAGGAGATTTCCCGTCGCGCCGAACCGATCAAGCAGATCCATGTGTCCGATCGCGGGCGGTTTTCCACGGCGCGGTTGTCGGCCATGGAAGAGGGCGTGCCGGCCCTGGGCTACGTGGTGGAAAACGCCTGGCTCGGCCAGTGCCTGTGGCATGGCCTGGACCCGGAAGTGGTCAGTTGGCGCTGCCCGGCGCAGGTTACGCGCATGGAGCCACTGGTCGGCGGTTATCGCCTGACCCTCGACGACGAAACCACCCTGGAGTGCGACCTTGCCGTCCTGGCCGACGGTGGTCGCTCCAGCCTGCGCGAGCAGTTGGGCGTCGGGGTGCGCAGCCGTCCCTATGACCAGAGCGCCTTGATCGCCAACATCACCCCCAGCGAAGCCCACAATGGCATGGCCTTCGAACGCTTCACCGATGACGGCCCGATGGCCTTGTTGCCGCTGCCGGAGAATCGTTGCGCGCTGGTCTGGACCCGCCAGGGCATGGACGCGCAACGGCTGGCGGCCCTCGACGAGCGCAGCTTCCTCGCCGAATTGCAGGGTGTGTTCGGTTATCGCCTGGGTACGCTGAAGCAGGTGGGTGTACGGCACCTGTACCCGTTGGCGCTGGTGGAAGCCGAAGAGCAGGTCCGTCCGCACCTGGCGATCCTGGGCAATGCCGCCCACAGCCTGCATCCGATTGCCGGGCAGGGGTTCAACCTGTCCCTGCGCGATGCCCAGGCCCTGGCCGATGCCTTGCTCGACAGCGATCGCGAGCCAGGGGATTTTGCCGTATTGCAGGCCTACCGCGAGCGCCAGCGCATGGACCAGGCCCTGACCGTGGGCTTCTCCGACCAGGTCACGCGGCTGTTCGGCAGCAGCCTGCCGCTGGTGTCCCTGGGCCGGAACCTCGGCTTGCTGGGCCTCGACCTGCTGCCTCCGGCCAAGCGCTGGTTCGCCCGCCAGGCCATGGGGTTGGGGACGCGTCCCGATGCGTGAGGCTGGGGTGGTCATTTCTTTTCATGGGCGGCTGATGTCGCCCGCAAAACAGGCTTAGAGCATGGAATTGCGTGCAGATCTGCTGATTGTCGGCGCCGGTATGGTCGGCAGCGCCCTGGCGCTGGCGTTGCAGGGCAGTGGCCTGCAAGTGTTGTTGCTCGACGGCAGCCCGATGAGCGTCAAGCCCTTCGACCCCCAGGCCACGTTCGAGCCTCGGGTCAGTGCCTTGTCGACGGCCAGCCAGCGGATCCTCGAGCGCCTGGGCGTCTGGGAAGGCATCACCGCCCGGCGTGCCAGTCCTTACACCGACATGCACGTCTGGGATGGCAGTGGCACCGGGCAGATCCATTTTTCGGCAGCCAGCCTGCATGCCGAGACGCTTGGGCACATCGTTGAAAATCGCGTGGTGCAGGATGCCCTGCTGGACCGACTGCATGACTGCGACCTGGGTTTGTTGGCCAACGCCCGGCTGGAGCAGATGCGGCGTTCCGGCGACGACTGGCTGCTGACCCTGGCCGATGGCCGCACGTTGCGGGCCCCCCTGGTCATTGCCGCCGATGGCGCGAATTCCGCTGTGCGCCGCCTGACGGGCGTGGCGACGCGCGAATGGGATTACCTGCACCACGCCATCGTCACCAGCGTGCGCAGCACCCGGCCGCATCGGATGACGGCATGGCAGCGCTTCACCGACAACGGCCCGCTGGCGTTCCTGCCCCTTGAGCGTGACGGCCAGCACGACTGGTGCTCGATTGTCTGGTCCACCACCCCCGAAGAAGCGCAGCGCTTGATGGCACTCGATGACACTCAATTCTGCAGCGAACTGGAACGCGCCTTCGAAGGCCAGCTTGGCCCGGTGCTGAGCGCCGACCCGCGCCTGTGCGTGCCGCTGCGCCAGCGACATGCCAAGCGCTACGTGGCCGAAGGGCTGGCGTTGATCGGCGACGCGGCCCATACCATCCATCCGCTGGCCGGGCAGGGGGTGAACCTGGGCTTCCTCGACGCTGCCGTGCTGGCCGAAGTGCTGTTGCACGCGGCCGGCCGTGGCGAACGGTTGGCGGACGTGAAGGTGTTGAGCCGCTACGAGCGCCGACGCATGCCCCACAATCTGGCGCTGATGGCGGCGATGGAGGGCTTCGAGCGGTTGTTCCAGGCCGATCCGCTGCCGGTGCGCTGGTTGCGCAACACCGGGCTGAAACTGGTGGACCGCCTGCCTGAGGCCAAGGCCCTGTTCGTGCGCGAGGCGCTGGGGTTGAGTGGGGATTTGCCGGATCTGGCCAAGGCCTGAGAGGTCTGTTGGGCTCATGGCCTCATCGCGAGCAAGCTCGCACAGATTTCACCGGATCAAATGTGGGAGCGAGCTTGCTCGCGATGAGGCCGGCACAGCCACCTCACTCCATCTGCGCAACATTTGGAAATGTGTCCGCCCACTGTTCGATTGAGATGCCAAATGTGAGTCCTTATCATTTGCGCCTCTTTCGCTCTCCAGAGACCGCTACCATGTTGGCAACCAAGCGCCTGCTGTCCGCCCTCGCCTTGACCCTGATCGGCACCACTGCCGCCCAGGCCGCCGACGAGGTGGTGGTCTACTCTTCGCGTATCGATGAACTGATCAAGCCGGTTTTCGATGCCTACACCGAGAAAACCGGCGTCTCGGTGAAGTTCATCACCGACAAGGAAGCGCCATTGATGCAGCGGATCAAGGCCGAGGGCGAGAACGCCACCGCCGACCTGCTGCTCACCGTTGATGCCGGTAACCTCTGGCAGGCTGAGCAGATGGGTATTCTCCAGCCGTTCACCTCCCCGGTGATCGACGCCAACATCCCGCCCCAATACCGCGCTTCGTCCCACGCCTGGACCGGTTTGAGCCTGCGGGCGCGGACCATTGCCTATTCCACCGACCGGGTAAAACCGGACGAGTTGACCACCTATGAAGCGCTGGCCGGCCAAGAGTGGGAAGGCCGTCTGTGCCTGAGGACCTCGAAAAAGGTCTATAACCAGTCCCTGACCGCCACGCTGATCGAAACCCACGGCGCGGAAAAAACCGAAGAAATCCTCAAGGGCTGGGTCAGGAACCTGTCCACCGACGTGTTTTCCGATGACACCGCATTGCTTGAAGCGATCAATGCTGGCCAGTGCGATGTCGGTATCGTCAACACCTACTACTATGGCCGCCTGCACCAGCAGAAGCCGGACCTGAAGGTGAAGCTGTTCTGGCCGAACCAGGCCGATCGCGGTGTGCACATCAACCTCTCGGGCATCGGCTTGACCAAGCATGCGCCGCATCCGGACGCCGCCAAGAAACTGGTGGAGTGGATGACCACGCCGCAAGCGCAAAGCATCTTCGCCGACGTGAACCAGGAATTCCCGGCCAACCCGAAGGTCGAGCCGTCCAAGGAAGTGGCGGCCTGGGGTGCGTTCAAGGCCGATACCTTGCCGGTGGAAGTCGCGGGTAAACGCCAGGCCGAAGCCATTCGCATGATGGATCGCGCTGGCTGGAATTAACCCCAAGTCAGACACGATTCCCTGTGGCGGTTATAAAATAGGTGCCCGCGCCAATGCGCGGGCATCATCATTTAAACGAGAGCTCCCTTTGGCCCACCCCGCCCAACGCCGCTGGTACCCCCTGGTCTTCGCCATCGCTGCGCTGGTCCTGTTGCCCTTGAGTGTCTTGCTGCTGTCCTGGCAGAGCATCGACCAGCAAATCTGGTCCCACTTGTGGGATACGCAGATGCCGCGCTTGTTGGGCAATACCCTCACGTTGATCCTTGGCGTGGGTGTCGGCGTGACCTTGCTGGGTGTCAGCCTCGCCTGGCTCACCAGCCTGTGTGAATTCCCGGGACGTCGCTGGCTCGATTGGGCGTTGATGCTGCCGTTCGCGATTCCGGCCTATGTGTTGGCGTTCGTTTTCGTTGGCCTGCTGGATTTCGCCGGTCCCGTGCAGACGCTGTTGCGTGAATGGTTCGGCAGCGGCCTGCGCCTGCCCCGGGTTCGTTCCACCGGCGGGGTGATCCTGGTGCTGGTGCTGGTCTTTTACCCTTACGTCTACCTGCTGGCGCGCAGTGCCTTCCTGGCCCAGGGCAAGGGCTTGATGGAGGCTGCCCGGGTGCTGGGCCAGTCGCCGTGGCAGGCGTTCTGGCGCGTGGCGCTGCCAATGGCCCGGCCAGCCATCGGTGCGGGCGTGGCGCTGGCGCTGATGGAAACCCTGGCGGATTTTGGCGCGGTGTCGGTGTTCAACTTCGACACCTTCACCACCGCCATCTACAAGACCTGGTACGGCTTCTTCAGCCTCTCCAGCGCTGCTCAACTGGCCAGCCTGCTGTTGCTGGCGGTGATGCTGGTGCTCTATGGCGAACGCCGGGCCCGCGGCGCTCACCGGGCCAGTAACGAGCGGCCCCGGGTCAAGGCGCTGTACACGTTGCGCGGCTTCAAGGCCATGGCGGCCAGTGGCTGGTGCTTCCTGGTATTTGCCTGCGCGTTTGTCATCCCGGTGCTGCAGTTGGTGGTGTGGTTCTGGCAACGCGGTCGTTTCGACCTGGATGAGCGTTATGCCGGGCTGATCGTCCACACCCTCTACCTGGGCGGCCTGGCGGCGCTGGTCACCGTCTGTGTGGCCTTGCTGCTGGCGTTCGCCCGGCGGTTGGCGCCGACCCGTCCGATTCGTGCAGGCGTCGGCCTGGCGAACCTGGGGTATGCCTTGCCCGGTTCGGTGCTGGCGGTGTCGATCATGCTTGCGTTCAGCTACCTGGACCGTGAGCTGGTCATCCCGCTGTCGACCTGGCTCGGCGGTGCAGGCAAGCCGTTGTTGCTGGGCAGCCTGTCGGCGCTGTTGCTGGCGTATCTGGTGCGTTTCCTGGCCGTGGCCTACGGCCCGTTGGAGAGCAGCCTGGCGCGCATTCGTCCGTCCTTGCCCGAAGCGGCACGCAGCCTTGGGGTCAGTGGGCCGCGACTGTTTTTCAAAGTGTATCTGCCATTGTTGTTGCCCGGCACCTTGAGCGCGGCGTTGCTGGTGTTCGTCGATGTGCTCAAGGAAATGCCCGCGACGTTGCTGATGCGCCCGTTCGGCTGGGACACGCTGGCGGTGCGGATCTTCGAGATGACCAGCGAAGGGGAGTGGGCCCGGGCCGCGCTACCGGCGCTGACGTTGGTATTGGTGGGGCTGTTGCCGGTCATCGGATTGATACGACGTTCGGCCCATCGAAACAGCTAGGTGCCAGTCCTACCTCATGCGGCTACAATGCGCGGCATTCGGTGCGGTCCGTCTGTCGGACCGGGCAACTGAGAGCGTCAGAAAACTCCTTTTTTCAGACGTTCGCGCTACGCAGTGCCCGTCCGCACCTTCGCCAAGCCCGGAAGGAGAAACCCATGGGACAGCGTACGCCTCTGTATGACCTTCATCTCGCCCTTGGCGCGAAGATGGTCGATTTTGGCGGTTGGGATATGCCTTTGCATTACGGCTCGCAGGTCGAAGAACACCATCAGGTGCGTCGCGACTGCGGTGTGTTCGATGTATCCCACATGACCGTGATCGACGTCGCCGGCCCCCAGGCCAAGGTCTGGCTGCAGCGCTTGCTGGCCAATGACGTCGATCGCTTGCAAGACACAGGCAGTGCCTTGTACAGCGCGATGCTCAATGAGCGCGGTGGTATCGTCGACGACATGATCATCTACCGTGTCGAGGGCGGGTATCGCCTGGTCTTCAACGCCTCGACCCGCGATCAGGACCTGGCCTGGATGCAGGCACAGCTCGGTGACTACGACGCACAACTGCTTGAGCGCCCCGAGCTGGCGATGCTGGCGATCCAGGGCCCCCACGCCCGGCAGAAGATTGCCGAGCTGGTCACACAATCCCGTGGGCAAATCATCCAGCAACTCAAACCTTTCGAAGGGCGCGCCGACGGCGAATGGTTCATCGCCCGGACCGGCTACACCGGCGAAGATGGCCTGGAAATCGTCTTGCCTGCCCAGGAGGCCCCGAGTTTCTTCAACGACCTGGTCGGCGCTGGCATTTCGCCCATCGGCCTCGGCGCCCGCGACACCTTGCGCCTGGAGGCCGGCATGAACCTCTACGGCCAGGATATCCACCAGGATGTTTCACCGCTGGCCTCGAACATGGCCTGGAGTATCGCCTGGGAGCCGGCGAGCCGTCAGTTCATCGGGCGCAGTGCGCTGGAAGCCGAGCTTGCCAGCGGTGTGCAGCACAAACTGGTCGGGCTGGTGCTGGAAGAGCGGGGTGTTTTGCGCGCCCATCAGGTGGTTCGCATCGCCAATGTTGGCGAAGGGGAGATCACCAGTGGTAGTTTTTCTCCTACGCTTAGCAAGTCGATCGCCCTGGCACGTGTTCCGATGGCAACCGCTGACCGTGCCGAGGTAGAAATTCGTGGTAAGTGGTACCCGGTACGGGTGGTCAAACCGACCTTCGTCCGCCATGGCAAAACCCTGATCTAACCTTTTGCGGCGGGCCGCTGGCCGCTGACACTTTCTATTGAGGACACAGAATATGAGTGATATCCCTGCCGAACTGCGTTTTGCCGAAAGCCATGAGTGGGCGCGTCTGGAGTCCGACGGCTCCGTTACCGTGGGCATCAGTGATCATGCGCAGGAGGCCTTGGGCGATGTGGTCTTTGTCGAGCTGACTGAAGTCGGTAAGGCTTTTGCCGCAGGTGACCAGGCCGGTGTGGTTGAGTCGGTCAAAGCCGCTTCCGATATCTATTCTCCGATTGCAGGTGAAGTGATTGCGGTTAATGAAGAGTTGGGTGGTTCGCCTGAACTGCTGAACTCCGATCCGTACGGCGCCTGGATCTTCAAGCTCAAGCCGAGCAACACAGCTGATTTGGACAAGTTGCTTGATGCGGCAGGCTACAAGGCTGCTATCGGCGAATAAGAACGACCGCACCTGTGGGAGCGAGCTTGCTCGCGATAGCGGTGGATCAGCGGCATTGATATGAGCTGACACTCCGTTATCGCGAGCGAGCTCGCTCCCACAGGGGGGTGGGATAGCCTTGGGGTTTTCACCGGGCAAAAAAATGCCGCTCATCGAGCGGCATTTTTCATGGCCCGGAATCAGTCCTGGGCGACGGCGTTTTTCGCCAGGATCGCGTTGGCCAGTTCCATGTCGGTGGCTTGCAGGCCTGGGTTGTCGGCACGCACTTTCTGCATCGCCGCTTCCAGGTAAGGGCCACGGATACCGCCATCACTGGCGACGAAGCTGCCGGCATCGTCCTGGGCGGCGACGATCAGTTTGTGATCCTTGAAGGTCAGGTAGGTGGAACCGGTGGTCGCACCGGACGAGATGACGTTACGCCAAAACGTGTCGGCCATTGCCGAGCCAACAGGAAGAGACAGCAAGGCTACGGTAGCGACAGCAAGTTTGAGACGCATGATGGGTGACTCCACTGGGGTTAACTATGACGTTGGATTACCGGCGTCTCGATTCAGTTCCATGACTTGTCAGTCAGCCCGTTCCACCTGCAGCACCGCGCCCTCCTGCGCCACCACCCTGACCCGCATGCCAACGGACGACTCGGGCCCCTTGGCCAGCCAGACACTGTCGGCCACCTTGATTTTGCCGCGACCATCGACAATCGCTTCATGCACCAGGAAGACCTTGCCGATCAGTTCCTGTCCGCGCAGGTTCAGGTGCGGCTGATCGCTTTGGCGCACAGCGCTACGCTGGCGTCGCCACCAGTACAGTGCCGTGGCGATGGCGAACAGGCCGAACAACAGGAACTGCAGTTCCCACGGCATCTGCGGCAGGACGAACGTGAGCACGCCGACTGCCGCGGCGGCCATGCCAATCCACAGCAGGTAACCACCGGCGCCGAACACTTCAAGGATCAGCAGGATGACACCCAGCGCCAGCCAGTCCCAGTACGACATGTGTTGCAGGAACCCCCACATACGCGCGCCTCAGGCTTTCTTGCTGTCGAAGGTGGCCCTGACGATCTCGCCGATGCCACCGACCGCACCGATGACCTGGCTGGCTTCCAGCGGCATCAGGATCACCTTGCTGTTGTTGGCTGACGCCAGTTTGCCCAGTGCATCGATGTATTTCTGCGCGACGAAGTAGTTCACGGCCTGGACATTACCGTCGGCAATGGCCTGGGACACCACTTGGGTGGCCAACGCTTCGGCTTGCGCCTGGCGCTCGCGGGCCTCGGACTCCAGGAATGCCGCCTGGCGGCTGCCCTCGGCCTCGAGGATCTGCGCCTGCTTCTTGCCTTCGGCGGTGAGAATCGCTGACGCTCGCAGGCCCTCGGCTTCGAGGATCTGGGCACGCTTGATACGTTCGGCTTTCATTTGCCCCGACATGGCGGCCATCAGGTCCGCAGGGGGGCTGATGTCCTTGATCTCGATCCGGGTGATCTTGATGCCCCACGGCGCCGTCGCTTCATCGACGGTGCGCAGCAATTTTTCGTTGATGCCGTCGCGCTGGCTCAGCATCGCGTCCAGCTCCATGGACCCCAGCACGGTGCGGATATTGGTTTGCAGCAGGTTGCGGATGGCGTGTTCGAGGTTGTTGACCTCGTAGGCCGCCTGGGCCGTATTGACCACCTGGAAGAAGCACACGGCGTCGATCTGTACCGTGGCGTTGTCGGCGGTGATGACTTCCTGGGGCGGGATGTCCAGCACGCTTTCCATGACATTGATCTTGCGCCCGATGCGATCCATCACCGGGATGATGATGTTCAGGCCGGGCTTGAGGGTGTTGGTGTAGCGGCCGAACCGCTCGACAGTCCATTGGTAGCCCTGGGGCACGACCTTGAAGCCCATGAAGAGAATGGCGACCACCAGGCCGATGAAAAGTAAAAGTACGCTACCGATCTGCATGACGGTTCCCTGTGCGAAGTGAGATGGACCTGCGAGTCCTGAGTGTAGGGCAAGCGGCCATTATCCTCACTCTGTGGGAGCAAAGCTTGCTCGCGATGCAGGCGCCTTGCCTCCCCGGGAGACCGCGTCATTTTCATCGCGGGCAAGCCTTGCCCCCTACAGTCTCTCGCCACCGCTACTTCTGCTCACTCTGTGGCGTAACCCGCAACACTTCCTCGACGGTGGTCAAGCCCGCCGCGACCTTTTGCGCCCCCGACAGCCTCAGGCTGCGCATCCCTTCCTTGAAGGCCTGGCGGCGCACCGCCAGCAGGTCGGTGTCGGGGTGGATCAAGGCCTTGACGCTGTCGGTCAGTTGCATGATTTCGTAGACGCCGGCGCGGCCGCGATAACCGGTGTCGCGGCATTCCAGGCAGCCGACGGCCTGTTGGGCATTGCTCGGCAACGGTGCCTGCCAGGGCCGCGTCAGGGTCTGCCAGTCGTCTTCGTCCAGGGCCAGCGGGGCCTTGCATTGCGGGCACAGGGTGCGCACCAGCCGTTGGGCCATGACCCCGAGCACGGTGGCCTTGATCAGGTAATGGGGCACACCCAGCTCCAGCAGGCGGCTGATGGCGCTCGGCGCGTCGTTGGTGTGCAGCGTCGACAGCACCAGGTGACCGGTCAGCGCCGCCTGGATCGCCATTTCAGCGGTTTCCAGGTCGCGGATCTCACCGATCATGATGATGTCCGGGTCTTGCCGCATCAATGCCCGTACCCCGGCGGCGAAGGTCAGGTCGATGTTGTGCTGGACCTGCATCTGGTTGAAGGAGGCCTCGACCATTTCAATCGGGTCCTCGATGGTGCAGAGGTTCACTTCCGGCGTCGCCAGTTTCTTGAGGGTGGTGTAGAGGGTGGTGGTCTTGCCGGAACCGGTAGGCCCGGTCACCAGGATGATGCCATTGGGCTGGCGGGTCATGTCCTGCCAGCGGCGCAGGTCGTCGGCGGAGAAACCGAGCTGGTCGAAATCCTTGAGCAGCACTTCCGGGTCGAAGATCCGCATGACCATTTTTTCGCCGAACGCCGTGGGCAAGGTCGACAGGCGCAATTCCACTTCGCCGCCATCCGGGGTCTTGGTCTTGACCCGGCCGTCCTGGGGTTTGCGTTTTTCCGCGACGTTCATCCGCCCCAGGCTCTTGAGGCGGCTGACGATCGCCATCGTGACCTGCGGCGGGAACTGATAGACGGTGTGCAGCACCCCGTCGATGCGAAACCGTACCGTGCCCTGCTCGCGGCGCGGTTCGATGTGGATATCGCTGGCCCGCTGTTGGAAGGCGTACTGGAACAGCCAGTCGACGATATTGACGATGTGAGCGTCGTTGGCGTCCGGTTCCTGGTCACTGGCCCCCAGGTTGAGCAACTGTTCGAAATTGCTCAGGTTGCTCGGTTGCTGATCGACCGTGGTGGCGCCGCTGACCGATTTGGCCAGGCGATAGAACTCCACGCTCAGGCGCTGGATATCCACCGGGTTGGCGACCACCCGCTTGATCGGCAGCTTGAGCACGTGGGTGAGGTCGGCTTCCCAGCTGCTGACGTAGGGCTGTGCGCTGGCGACGGTGACGGCGTCACGATCGACCGCTACCGCGAGGATCTTGTGGCGCTGGGCAAAGGCATAGGACATCAAGGGCGTCACGGCCGCTACGTTGATTTTCAGCGGGTCGATGCGCATGTAGGGTTGGCCGGCCTGCTGGGACAACCACAGGGTCAGGTTCTCCAGGTCCAGGCGCTTGCCGGGTCGACTGAGATCGTCCAGGTGCTGGTTGGCAATGAACTCCAGCGGATGCAGCTGGCTATTGGCGCTGTGGCGTCGGCGGGCGTTGAGCGCGGTTTCGGCCGAATCCTGGCTGATGAAGCCCTGGGTGACCAGTTGGCGCAGCAGATCATTGAGGTCCAGCCAGCGGTCCTGAGTGGCGTGTTTGGTGGACATGCGGGTTCCTATTGGACAATTGCAGCAAAGCCGCGATACAGACGCTTCGGCGTCCTCGCTCGGTCTGCAAAAGAATAGTCCCGACCCTGTGGTCCGTTGGGCCACTACCCGACCAATGCGTTACCAGGTCTTGCCCATCGGCCGCTCAACCGGCCGCCTGGATCGGCTCAACCCTCGTAAATTCAACGCTTTGCAGGTCCACCGAGCACATGCCGATCAGGTTACGTAATTTTTCAGCGATCACCTGGGCTCGATGCCAACTCAGCCCGTCCAGGCCGATGTCCAGGGACAGCAGATCGTCGAGGCGCTCGACGCGCACATGCCGTGGCGTCAGGCCCTGCAAGGCAAACAGGTTCAGCGCCCGGCACAGCAGGTCCGGCTCGGCCTCGGCCAGCATCTGGTACTGCACCCGGCAATGGGCATTGGCGGTGTGCCAGACGTCAGCGCGGGTCGTGGCGGTGGCAACGGCTTCGAGTGGGGGCATGGCTGGTCTCCTGGAGGGCGGGAGAAATATTTACATGTGTCGCGGGGGATTTCTTATCTAATATGGGAGGTTATAGCGATTTTTCGAATAGCTTGATTCTCCAAATCATCATTCATGGGTTTATTTATGCAAAGCGAGCTGGATGGTTACGACCGCCGGATACTGGCGCTGCTGCAAGAGGATGCCTCGCTGTCCAGTGCGCAAATCGCCGAGCAGGTCGGCTTGTCTCAATCGCCGTGCTGGCGGCGGATCCAGCGGATGAAGGAGGAGGGCATCATCCGCGGTCAGGTGACGTTGCTGGATCGCAAGAAAATCGGCCTCAACACGCAGATCTTCGCCGAAGTGAAACTCAACGCCCATGGTCGTTCGAACTTCACCGAGTTCACCGAGGCGATTCGCGGCTTCCCCGAAGTGCTGGAGTGTTATGTGTTGATGGGCGCTGTGGATTTTCTGTTGCGCATCGTCACGGCGGACATCGAGGCCTATGAGCGATTCTTTTTCGAAAAGCTGTCGATGGTGCCGGGGATCCAGGAAGTGAATTCGATCGTGGCGCTGTCGGAGATCAAGTCGACGACGAGTTTGCCGGTGGTGCGCTAAGTTCTGTGGAGGATGTGCTGGCCCCATCGCGAGCAAGCTCGCTCCCACAGTTGATCTTCAGCGGCCACTGGATGTGGTTACAACGCTGAACCCCTGTGGGAGCGAGCTTGCTCGCGATGGCGGCATCACAGGCGAAGCAAAGTCTTCCACGCCCGATTCTGGTACACCGCAATCGCCTGCTGCTTGCGCGCATCCAGGGTTTCGTCGGTGATGGGCTGGTTGGCCAGTTGCGCCAGCTTGTTCAGCTCACCGTAAAGGCGATCCATTTCCGGGATTTCCAGCACATGACGGGCGTGGTGCAGCCAGGCCTGGATGCGTTCGATGCGCGGCAGCTGCTCGGCGAGGTCTTCCGGCTGCTGCTGATAGCGTTGCAATTGCAGGGACGAGGATTCTTCGCCCAGCAGACGCGGCAGCCAGCTGCCCAGTTGCGCCGCGCCCTGGCGATTGCCGCGGGTGTTGCGCTCGGCGGCCCAACTGCGGGCCAGCAGCCAGCGTGAAGTATTGAGGGAAAACAGGCCCCAGCGCGGGTCTTGCAACTCTTCAAGGAACTGTTCCGGCGCGGCCTTGCGCACGTCTTCGTCGTCCAGGCCAGCCTGGACCAGCGGACGCCAGTCTTCCAGCAACGCGTCCAGGGCCAGGCGCAGGTCGTGGGTCGACTGGCGTGGCGCGGCCTGGCCGAGGCTGCTGAGCAGGGCACGCAGTTCGGCGAGGTTTTCCACCCAGTCCTGCAGCAGGCGCCAGTGGCCGTTGAAACGGTATTGTTCGGCCAGGCGTTGGCTGCTGCCGAGCAAATGCCAGCTCAGCGCGGCGAAGGCGTCATCCAGCGGTGTTTCGGTGGTCAACTGCGGGGCCGGCAGGCTCAAGGCATAGCTACCCGCGTCATGCAGGCGATAGCCACGCTCGGCCTTGCTGATGTCGCAGGGCATCAAGGGCAGGGTCGCGGCCAGCTCGGCGGCCAGTTCCAGCAGGGCGGCGGGCTCGCCTTCGCGCAATTCCAGCTCCAGTTCGCAGATTTCTTCCTTCTGCTTGCCCGCCACGACGTGGCCCAGGTCCAGGGCGGCTTCGATGACCACCTTGCCTTTGCCACGGCCCCAGGCGATTTCAGCGCGTTCGCGGACGAAATCGGTGGTGAAGATGGCCTTGAGAGTTTTCTTGTCCAGTTCGGCCAGGGCCTCGGGCCAGCACTCACCGTCGAGCTTCTTCAGGTCAAGCTTGGCCTTGGGCAGGTGCCAGTCGTATTCGTTGCGTTCGGACAGGCCGGCGACGCTCTGGCCGCGGGTCTTGAGGGTCTGGATCACCTCTTCACCGTCGCGACGCAGGCGCAGGGCGACCTTGGCCCGGGCCAGGTCGCGCTCTGGCGTGTCGAAATACTGGTTCATCAATTCGTGGCGTTCCCAGCCACTCTTGTTGCGTTTTTTCAGCAGTGGATGCTCGCGCAAGGCTGCCAGGGTCTCGCGGCTGACGCGGAGTTTGATTTCGGTTTCTTTCTGCATGGCCGGAAAATCCAGGGATCGGGTGCGCAGCCGGGGGAAGGTGTGGCTGCCAAGGCCGTGCAGTGTACAGGACTCGCTCATCCTACGCGCCGCGACGGTTTATTCCTTGCGCCGGATGGTTCTATGATGGACGTCAATTTGTAAGCCCGGAGTCAGCGATGCCTTTGCCGTCCATGAAAGATCAATTCGCTGCCCTGATCGCCACGCCTTCGGTCAGCTGTACCCAACCTGGGCTCGACCAGTCCAACAGTGCCGTGATCGAACGGCTGGCGGGTTGGCTCGGCGACCTTGGGTTCTCCTGCGACATCCAGCAGGTCAGCCCCGGCAAGTTCAATTTGCTGGCCAGTTTCGGCAGTGGTCCTGGCGGCCTGGTGTTGGCTGGCCACAGCGACACGGTGCCGTTCGACGGTGCGTTATGGCAGACCGATCCATTGAAGCTCACCGAGGTCGATGGCCGTTGGGTGGGCCTGGGCAGTTGCGACATGAAGGGTTTTTTCGCCCTGGCCATCGAAGCGGTCAAGCCGCTGCTGGACCAACCGTTCAAGCAACCGCTGCTGATCCTCGCGACCTGTGACGAAGAAAGCTCCATGTCCGGCGCCCGGGCCCTGGCCGATGCCGGCCGACCGTTGGGGCGCGCGGCTGTGATCGGCGAGCCGACCGGCCTGCGCCCGATTCGCCTGCACAAGGGCGTAATGATGGAGCGCATCGACATTCTCGGGCGCAGCGGCCATTCGTCCGATCCGCGCCTGGGCCACAGCGCCCTGGAAGCCATGCACGATGCCATGGGCGAACTGCGTGGCCTGCGCCTGCAATGGCAGCGTGAATTCCGTAATCCGCAGTTCAGCGTGCCACAACCGACCCTGAACTTCGGTTGCATCCACGGTGGTGATAACCCCAACCGGATCTGCGGCCAGTGCTCCATGGAATTCGATCTGCGCCCGTTACCGGGCATGGACCCGCAAGCGCTGCGGGCGGCGATCCGGCAGAAGCTCGAGCCGATTGCCGAGCGACACCAGGTCAAGATCGACTATGCGCCGCTGTTCCCCGAAGTGCCCCCGTTCGAGCAGGCCGAGGACGCCGAGTTGGTCCGCGTGGCCGAACGACTGACCGGCCATCGCGCCGAAGCAGTGGCGTTCGGCACCGAAGCGCCTTATCTTCAGCGCCTTGGCTGCGAAACCCTGGTGCTCGGTCCTGGCGATATCGCCTGTGCCCACCAACCGGGCGAGTACCTTGAAATGTCACGTTTGCAACCTACCGTACAGTTGCTGCGGCAGTTGATTGGCCATTACTGCCTGACGCCGGCCACGGCCGGTTAAATTGTGCCCTTGCGGGCCCGTATTCATCACATGAGGAGAGCGCGCGTGTCGCCAAGCCTGTTCCGACGATAACCATCAGCCCGTTGTGCGTTCTGTTTCGTCTTTTTTTGGCTGTTATTTATTACAGGTCCAGGTTCATGCCCGAATACGTCAATTGGCTTCGTCACGCTTCGCCCTACATCAACGCCCACCGCGATTGCACCTTCATCGTCATGCTGCCCGGCGATGGGGTGGAACACCCCAATTTCGGCAACATCGTCCATGACCTGGTGCTGTTGCACAGCCTCGGCGTGCGCCTGGTGCTGGTCCACGGTTCGCGCCCGCAGATCGAGACCCGCCTCGCGGCACGGGGCCTGACGCCCCATTACCACCACGGCATGCGCATCACCGATGCGGCGACCCTGGAGTGCGTGATCGACGCCGTCGGCCAGTTGCGCATCGCCATCGAGGCACGCTTGTCCATGGACATGGCCTCCTCGCCCATGCAGGGCTCGCGGCTGCGGGTCGCCAGCGGCAACCTGGTCACCGCGCGTCCCATCGGCGTGCTCGAAGGCGTGGATTATCACCACACCGGTGAAGTGCGCCGGGTCGATCGCAAGGGCATCAACCGCCTGCTGGACGAGCGCTCCATCGTGTTGCTGTCGCCGTTGGGTTATTCGCCCACCGGAGAGATCTTCAACCTGGCCTGTGAAGACGTTGCCACCCGGGCGGCCATCGACCTGGCGGCCGACAAACTGTTGCTGTTCGGCGCCGAGCAAGGGCTTATCGGCGAGGACGGACGACTGGTTCGGGAATTGCGCCCGCAACAGGTCCCGGGCCATATGCAACGCCTGGGCAGCGACTATCAGGCCGAACTGCTGGATGCGGCGGCCCAGGCCTGTCGTGGCGGGGTCGCACGCAGCCATATCGTCAGCTATGCCGAGGATGGCGCGCTGCTGGCTGAACTGTTCACCCGCGACGGCAGCGGTACGCTGGTGGCCCAGGAGCAATTCGAGGTGGTGCGCGAAGCGGCCATCGAAGACGTCGGCGGCCTGCTGGACCTGATCAGCCCGCTGGAAGAGCAGGGGATTCTGGTGCGTCGCTCCCGCGAAGTGCTGGAACGCGAGATCGAACAGTTCAGCGTGGTCGAGCGCGAAGGCATGATCATCGCCTGCGCGGCGCTGTATCAGATCGCCGATTCGGATGCCGGGGAACTGGCCTGCCTGGCGGTGAATCCGGAGTACCGCCACGGTGGCCGGGGCGATGAACTGTTGGAGCGAATCGAAACCCGGGCCCGTGCCCAAGGTCTCAAGACGCTGTTCGTACTGACGACCCGGACTGCCCACTGGTTCCGCGAACGCGGTTTCGAGCCCAGCAGCGTCGACCGTCTGCCGGCAGCGCGGGCGTCGCTCTACAACTATCAGCGTAATTCGAAGATATTCGAAAAGGCCCTGTAGAGCCGTTCCAAACCCTTGCGCGACCGCGATCTTGATTTCAGACAATCAGCAGCTAGTCTGGAATGCTCAAGATCGCACCGCGCGCGCCGTCGTTGTGATCAGGATCGAAGCCATTGGAGGCGCCGGAGCCTTATTTAGCCGCAGGATGAGCGGACCTCGCAAAACCCGATAAAACACCATTCAGTAATCCTCGATATCGCCGATAAGCCTTGTCACGGCTTGATGACGCTTTAGTGGCACCCATATGTTGAATCGAGCTGAAAACTAATGAAACAATTCTTTTTGGATTTATAGAGAATCCATTATCCTGCGGGCCGATGCAGCAGGGTTAGACCTTGGTCGTAGTCACAAATGGTTACGATTGACTTGTCAGTCACGGTCTGGCGCTAATCGCGCATCTGCGGATTCCGGACGATCGATCCAGGACCAAAGAACACAAGAATTAGAAAACGAGAGGAGCGAAGCATGAACAAGTCTACCTTGGCCCTGGCTGTGGCCTTTGGGGTTTTTGCGCAGCAGGCAGGCGCAGCGGGTTTTATCGAGGACAGCAAGGCGTCCGTCAGTTCTCGTACCATGTATTTTGAGAGCGACAACCATGAAGGCGGTAGCGACCAGCGTGAGGCCGCCACTGGCCTGAAGTTCGACTACAAATCCGGCTTCACTCAAGGCGTGGTGGGTTTTGGTATCGATGCCCAGGCGTTGGCCGGTCTTCACCTCGACGGTGGCAAGGGTCAACACCCAGACAACAACTCCTTCTCCCCAAGCGACTCCGACGGTTCTGCCGAACACAGCTGGAGCCGCGCATCGGGCAACGTGAAGGCGCTTTTCTCCAAGACCGAGGCTCACCTGGGTGGCGCACTGCAGCCTAACCTGCCGATCCTGGTCGCCAACGATGGCCGCCTGCTGCCGCAAACCTTTGAAGGTGGCACGATCACCTCCAAGGACCTGGACAACGTCACGTTCAACGCCGGCCAACTGGAGCACGCGCAGGGCCGTGCCGGGACCAACAGCACTGGCCTGGCCGTGAACGGCGGTACTGAGGACAGCAACCAGTTCCGTTACGCCGGCGCTGACTGGAAGGTCACCAAAGACCTGACCCTGCAGTACTACTACGCCAACCTGCAGGATTACTACAAACAGCACTTCCTGGGTGCGGTACACGTTTTCCCGATCAGCGAAGGCCAGTCGTTCAAGACTGACCTGCGTTACTTCGACAGCAGCTCCGATGGCCGCAACGGCGACCCGGGCTATCGCTTCAACAACAACGGTGGCTACGCCAAGAACCCGGGCGAGGTCGATAACAAGACCTGGAGCGCCATGTTCACCTACACCCTGGGCGGCAGCGCGTTCCTGTTGGGCCATCAACAAGTTGGCGATGATGGTGGCTTTGTCTACCTGAACCAGGGCAGCCTGCTCAATGATGCCGGTCGTAACGAAGGCGCGGGTGGTTCGAGCTTCTACCTGTTCACCGACAGCATGATCCAGCAGTTCATCCGTGCAGGTGAGAACACCACCTTCGGTCAATACTCGTACGACTTTACCGGCCTGGGCGTTCCAGGCCTGAAGGCAGCGATTGCCTACCTGCATGGCGATGACATCAAGTCCGCTACTGGCGGAAGCGATACTTCCGAGTGGGAACGTGACATGCGTCTGGACTACGTTGTCCAGCAGGGTCCGCTCAAGGGCTTCGGCACGACCCTGCGTTACGGTTCTTACCGTGGCAGCGGCACGGGTATTGCCGACCAGGATCAGACCCGCCTGATCTTCAACTACACTTACAACTTCCTGTAAGACGTAGAAAAGTAAAAAAAGCCCCGCCCGGCATCACGCCGGGCGGGGTTTTACGTTTTTTCGAGTCGGACCCACCCCTGTAGCCCTCCCCGAAACTTCTCCTCTTTCAGCAACTCGAGGCCTTCTCGAACCTCGATGTCGATCTTGGGCCGGTAGACGGAATGGCGCCAGTGAACAGTTTTTTATATTCACTAATGATCTAGATAAATGGATATTTATTCTTTTTAAATCAATCGAAACCGGTGCAAAGTTGGGCTCACGACAACCTCATCCAGGAGCCGCACCATGAGCCTCAGACTCGGCGACATCGCCCCCGACTTCGAACAGGATTCCAGCGCCGGCAAGATTCGCTTCCACGAATGGCTCGGCGACAGCTGGGGTGTGCTGTTTTCCCACCCGGCGGACTTCACACCGGTATGCACCACCGAGTTGGGCCTCACCGCCAAGCTCAAGGACGAGTTCGCCCAGCGCGGGGTCAAGGCCATTGCCCTCTCGGTGGACCCGGTGGACTCGCACCACAAGTGGATCGAGGACATCAACGAGACCCAGAACGCCGTGGTCAATTTTCCGATCCTGGCCGATGCCGACCGCAAGGTCTCGGACCTGTACGACCTGATCCACCCCAACGCCAGCGACACCTTGACCGTGCGCTCACTGTTCGTGATCGACCCGAACAAGAAGATTCGCCTGACCATTACCTACCCGGCCAGTACCGGGCGCAATTTCAACGAGATCCTGCGGGTGATCGATTCCCTGCAATTGACCGACAACTACAAAGTCGCCACCCCGGCCAACTGGCAGGACGGTGATGAAGTGGTGATCGTGCCGTCGCTCAAGGATGAAGAGGAACTCAAGCAGCGCTTCCCCAAGGGTTATCGCGCCGTGAAACCTTACCTGCGCCTCACCCCGCAACCCAATCGCTGACGCACCACCTGAACCTGTGGGAGCGAGCTTGCTCGCGATAGCGTCGGATCTGCCAGCATCGATATCGACGGGTACACCGCTATCGCGAGCAAGCTCGCTCCCACAGGTTGGGCTTTCTGTGCACCAAGGGTTTTGGCCGTTTCGACGGCCTTTTTTATTGCGCCAAAGAAAAGGATATCGCATATCTCAAAATTGCATAACCAAATGAATAAATATGATTTAAAGATATATGAATCCCCTGTTATGGTTTGACCCATGCAGCGAGATCGCCCACCGCGAATCGCACGTGACAGTTAAGGAAGGGTAGGCATGTTGGTCGTCTCACTCGGTGGCAGTCCCAGCCAACGCTCCCGCTCAGGGGTGCTGCTGGAACGTTCGCAACGCTGGTTGCAGCAGCAAGGTGTGGAAGTGGTGAGCTATCAGGTGCGCGACTTCCCGGCCGAAGATCTGCTCCATGCCCGTTTCGACAGCCCGAAGGTGGTCGACCTGCTCCAGCAGATCGAAAACGCCGATGGCCTGTTGATCGCCACGCCGGTGTACAAGGCGTCTTTTTCCGGCGCGCTGAAGACGGTGCTGGACCTGCTGCCTGAGCGCGCCCTGGCCCATAAAGTGGTGTTGCCGATGGCAACCGGTGGCAGCATCGCCCACATGCTGGCGGTGGACTACGCCCTCAAGCCAGTGTTGTCGGCGCTCAAGGCTCAGGAAATGCTCCACGGGATCTTTGCCGAAGACAGCCAGATCGCTTACGGCGAGGGCAGCGCCCAGGCGCAATTGGCGCCGGCCCTGCAGCAGCGCCTGGACGAGGCGCTGGAACAGTTTTTCAGCGCCATGGCCCGCCGGCCCAGGCCGCTGGACCCCAATGTATTGAACGAACGTTTGCTGAGTGCTCGCTGGAGCATTTGAACCCCGAACACTCTGATTCAACTCACCTTACTCAGCCGCCAACGGCCCAGCAGGTGCAGCCAAAACCCCACAGCAAAAAGGAGAGGCGCCATGCGCACTGTCATTTTGCGTCGCGGGCTGGTCGCTCTGTTTGCTGCGGCTGTGTCCCTCGGCGTCATCGCTCAAGCTCAAGCCGAGACCTTGCGGATCGGTTATCAGAAATACGGCACCCTGGTGCTGCTCAAGGCCAAGGGCTCGTTGGAGAAACGCCTCGCCGCCCAAGGCGTGGACGTGCAATGGACCGAGTTCCCCGGCGGCCCGCAGCTGCTGGAAGGCTTGAACGTCGGCTCCATCGACTTTGGCGTGACCGGTGAAACCCCACCGGTGTTTGCCCAGGCCGCGGGCGCCGATCTGCTTTATGTCGCTTACGAACCACCGGCGCCCACCAGTGAAGCCATCCTCGTGCCCAAGGGGTCGGCCATCCAGTCGGTGCAAGACCTGAAGGGCAAGAAAGTCGCGCTGAACAAAGGCTCCAACGTCCACTACCTGCTGGTGCGGGTGCTGGAAGACGCCGGCCTCAAGTATTCCGATATCCAGACCGTGTTCCTGCCGCCAGCCGACGCCCGCGCCGCGTTCGAACGGGGTAGCGTGGACGCCTGGGTGATCTGGGACCCGTATCAGGCTGCCGCCGAACAACAGTTGCAGGCACGCACCCTGCGTGACGGCAAAGGCATCGTCGATAACCACCAGTTCTACCTCGCCACCAAACCCTATGCGCAAAAGAATCCCCAGGTCATCAAGACCCTGGTGGAGGAAGTGCGCGCGGTGGGCGAGTGGTCCAAGGCCAACCCTGAAGACGTGACCGAACAGGTCTCGCCGCTGCTGGGCCTGCCGGCGGACATCACCCTGACGTCGGTGAAACGTCAAGGCTACGGGGCGCTGTTCCTCACGCCGGACGTGGTGGCGGCACAACAGAAAATCGCCGACAGCTTCTACCAGCTTAAATTGATTCCCAAACCCTTGAGTATCAAGGACGTGATCTGGACGCCGCCGGCGGCCGTTGCGAACGCGCAGTAATTCGATTCCTTTAGGAGACCACTCCATGAGCCTCAATATCTTCTGGTTCCTGCCTACCCACGGCGACGGCCATTACCTTGGCACTGCCGAAGGCGCCCGCGCCGTCGATCACGGTTACCTGCAACAGGTCGCCCAAGCGGCGGATCGACTGGGTTTTGGCGGCGTGCTGATCCCCACCGGGCGTTCCTGCGAGGACTCCTGGCTGGTCGCCGCTTCGTTGATTCCCGTGACCCAGCGCCTGAAATTCCTCGTGGCCCTGCGCCCTGGGATCATTTCCCCGACGGTGGCGGCGCGTCAGGCCGCGACCCTCGACCGGTTGTCCGGCGGGCGGGCGTTGTTCAACCTGGTGACCGGCGGTGACCCGGACGAACTGGCCGGCGATGGCCTGTTCCTCGACCACGAGCAACGCTACCAGGCATCAGTGGAGTTCACCCGCATCTGGCGTCGGGTGCTGGAAGGCGAGACCGTGGATTACGAGGGCGAGCACATCAGTGTGAAGGGCGCCAAGCTGCTCTATCCGCCGATCCAGCAACCGCGTCCGCCGCTGTATTTCGGCGGCTCGTCGGAAGCCGCCCAGGACCTCGCCGCCGAGCAGGTGGAAATGGTACTGACCTGGGGCGAGCCGCCTGCGGCCGTGGCGGAAAAAATCGCCCAGGTACGGGCCAAGGCAGCGAAACTGGGCCGTACCGTGCGCTTCGGTATTCGCCTGCATGTGATCGTGCGGGAAACCAACGCCGAAGCCTGGCAGGCGGCCGACCGGCTGATCTCCCACCTGGACGATGACACCATCGCCCGTGCCCAGGCCTCCCTGGCGCGCTTCGATTCGGTGGGCCAGCAACGCATGGCCGCCCTGCACGGTGGCCGTCGCGACAAGTTGGAAGTCAGCCCCAACCTCTGGGCCGGTGTCGGCCTGGTTCGCGGCGGTGCCGGTACGGCGCTGGTGGGCGATGGCCCGACCGTGGCGGCGCGGGTCAAGGAGTACGCCGACCTGGGCATCGACACCTTTATCTTCTCCGGTTATCCACACCTGGAAGAGTCCTATCGCGTGGCGGAACTGTTGTTCCCGCACCTGGACGTGGAGCGCCCTGAGCTGCCGAAAAGCCAAGGGTATGTGAGCCCGTTCGGTGAAATGGTCGCCAACGACATCCTGCCCAAAGCCGCGTCCCAGAGCTGAGGCGGCCATGAAGAAAATCATCCACAACCTCGCGCCCTGGGCGGTGCCGCTGCTGTTGCTGTCGGTCTGGCAACTGTCGGTATCGGCCGGCTGGTTGTCCACGCGGATCCTCCCGGCACCGGTGGCGGTGATCGAAGCCGGGGTCAACCTGGTGCGCAGCGGCGAGATCTGGACCCACCTGGCGATCAGCGGTTGGCGCGCAGCGGTCGGTTTCCTGATTGGCGGCGGCATCGGCCTGGCCCTGGGCTTCATCACCGGTTTGTCGAAATGGGGCGAACGCCTGCTGGACAGCTCCGTGCAAATGGTCAGGAACGTCCCGCACCTGGCGCTGATTCCGCTGGTGATCCTGTGGTTCGGCATCGACGAGTCGGCGAAGATTTTCCTGGTGGCCCTGGGCACGTTGTTTCCCATCTACCTCAACACCTACCACGGGATTCGCAACGTCGACCCGGCGCTGGTGGAGATGTCCCGCAGCTACGGCTTGTCCGGCTTCAGCCTGTTTCGCCAGGTGATCCTGCCGGGTGCCTTGCCTTCGATCCTGGTGGGCGTGCGCTTTGCCCTGGGTTTCATGTGGCTGACGCTGATCGTGGCGGAAACCATCTCGGCCAGCTCCGGCATCGGTTACCTGGCGATGAATGCCCGGGAATTCCTGCAAACCGATGTGGTGGTGCTGGCGATTCTCCTGTACGCCGTGCTGGGCAAATTGGCCGACCTGGCCGCTCGCGGGCTTGAGCGGGTCTGGCTGCGCTGGCACCCGGCGTACCAAGTGAACAAGGGAGGTGTGGCATGACCGCCCAGCAACCTCCACATCTGCTGCGTGGCATCCCGCTGGCGGTGCGCAAGCTGCAAAAAACCTTTGGCACGCGCCAGGTATTGCGCGATATCGACCTGCATATTCCGGCCGGTCAGTTCGTGGCCGTGGTCGGTCGCAGTGGCTGTGGCAAAAGTACCTTGCTGCGTTTATTGGCTGGCCTCGATCAGCCCACCGGTGGACAGCTGTTGGCCGGTTCGGCGTCGTTGAGCGATGCACGGGAAGACACGCGGCTGATGTTCCAGGAGGCACGTTTGCTGCCCTGGAAAAAAATCATCGATAACGTCGGCCTCGGCCTCAAGGGCAATTGGCGCCCGCAAGCGTTGCAGGCACTGGAAGCGGTGGGCCTGGCCGACCGCGCCCATGAGTGGCCGGCGGCGCTGTCCGGTGGCCAGAAGCAACGGGTGGCCCTGGCCCGCGCATTGATTCATAAGCCCCGGCTGTTGTTGCTCGACGAACCCTTGGGGGCGCTGGACGCCCTGACCCGTATCGAGATGCAGCAACTGATCGAAAACCTCTGGCGGCAGCACGGCTTCACGGTGTTGCTGGTGACCCACGACGTCAGCGAAGCGGTGGCGATTGCCGATCGGGTGATCCTGATCGAGGACGGCCAGATCGGCCTCGACCTGGCCATCGACCTGCCGCGTCCACGGGCTCGCGGCTCTCATCGCCTGGCGAGCCTGGAAACCGAAGTCCTCAACCGTGTGCTGTCCTTGCCCGGCCAACCGCCGGACCCCGAACCCGTTTCACCCTTGCCCACGCAGTTGCGTTGGGCGCAATAACTTCATCCAGACAGGAATCGACACCATGACTATCAAAGCCATCAACGTACGCAACCAGTTCAAAGGCACCATCAAGGAAATCGTCGAAGGCGACGTATTGTCGGAAATCGACGTGCAGACCGCTTCCGGCATCGTCACGTCGGTCATCACCACCCGCTCGGTCAAGGAGCTGGAACTGGCGATCGGCAGCGAAGTGATCGCCTTCGTCAAATCCACCGAGGTGTCTATCGCCAAGTTGTGAGCGATGCATCACCCACAGCCCCGGACGGCGTGAGCCCTTCGGGGCTTTTTGTTTTTGAGGCCCTGGCTGCATTCCCACGCGGAGCGTGGGAACGATCAATGAGAACGCTTGGGTAGATACGGCGGCAGGTACAGCCCCAGGTACGCATCGAACACCCGCATGCCTTCTTCGGCCATGCGCGGGGTGATCTGCCCGTGCTGCTGTATCGAGCGGGCGTAGACGCGGTCGCCCAGCTCCATCGCCAAGGCGAACACATCGACGTCGCCGGGCAGGGGCGGCAGGGCGAAATGGTGGTCGAACACCTTGTGCATCAGGTCACTCAGCTCAAGGTCGTGTTGGCGGTCGGCCTGGGTGACTTCGGTCAGCCCGTGCTGGGCCAGGATCAGCTGGCGAGCGGCGGCGTCCTGGTTGTAGATGGCGAGCATGCGCTGTTCCACCAGCCGTGACAGGTCGTGCCAATGGTTCAGCGCGGCATGATCGATCGGTGCTTGCAGGCCCGCGCGAAAAGCGGCGTGGACGTCGGCGGTCAGGGCTTCGAGCAGGGCCGGGACGCTGGCGAAGAAGTGATACACGGAAGAGGGCGGGATCCCGGCGCGCTCGGCGACGCTGTAGATCGACAGGCTGGCCACGCCTTCGGCGGCAAGCAGCGTACGGGCGGCATCGAGAATGGTGTCGATCCGGGCCTGGCTGCGTGCGCGGGGTTTGCGGGGTGTGGCGATGCGTGTCATGAAGCTCTCCTGCGGGGCTGCCGGGCATTGTACGAGCCGGGTCCGGTGTTGTCTTCCCGGCTGCCTTGCTCTCACAGGGGGATGGCGGTGGGACAGGCACTGATGAGTGTTGACTGAAAGGGCCCCATCGCGAGCAAGCTCGCTCCCACAGGCGATGGCGGTGGCCGGGATGTTGAAGGCATCACCGAACACAGTGTGGGAGCGAGCTTGCTCGCGATCCGCCGAAGGCGGCCATCCACCCAAGTGCAAAAAAACGCCGCAGCCCCGAAGGCCTGCGGCGTTTCTTTTTTACCGCAACCGCTTACACGGTATGCAGGTACCAGTTGTACTCGAGGTCGGAGATGGAGTGTTCGAACTCCTCCAGCTCACTCTCCTTGCAGGCCACGAAGATATCGATGTATTTCGGATCGATGTACTTGGCCATGACTTCACTGTCGTCGAGCTCGCGCAGGGCATCGCGCAAGTTGTTCGGCAGGCTTTGCTCGTTTTGCTCGTAGCTGTTGCCTTCCACCGGCGCACCGGGCTCGATCTTGTTGACCAGGCCATGGTGCACGCCCGCCAATACAGCCGCCATCAGCAGGTAGGGGTTGGCATCGGCACCGGCGACGCGGTGTTCCAGGCGCACGGCATCGGCCGAGCCGGTGGGCACGCGCAAGGCCACAGTGCGGTTGTCCAGGCCCCAGGTCGGCGAGTTCGGCACGTAGAACTGTGCGCCGAAACGACGGTAGGAGTTGACGTTCGGGCAGAGGAAAGCCATCTGCGCGGGCAGGGTCTCGAGCACACCGCCGATCGCGTGACGCAGTGCGGCGTTCTGCTCGGGATCCTCGCTGGCAAAGATATTCTTGCCGTCTTTATCCAGAATCGAAATGTGGACGTGCAACCCATTGCCCGCCTGGCCCGGATACGGCTTGGCCATGAAGGTGGTGTCCATCTCATGGTCGTAGGCGATGTTCTTGATCAGGCGCTTGAGCAGGACCGCATAGTCGCAAGCCTTGATCGGATCGGCCACGTGGTGCAGGTTCACTTCGAACTGCGCCGGGGCACTTTCCTTGACAATGGCGTCGGCGGGAATGCCTTGCTCCTTGGCCCCTTCCAGAATGTCCTGGAGGCAATCGACGTATTCGTCGAGGTCATCGATCAGGTAGACCTGTGTCGAATGCGGGCGTTTGCCGGAAATCGGCGAGCGAGGCGGTTGTGGGCGTCCATTCACGTTCTCCTGGTCGATCAGGTAGAACTCCAGCTCGAATGCGGCGCAGATGGTCAGGCCCAGTTCATCGAACTTGGTCACGACCTGGCGCAGGACTTCACGCGGGTCGGCGAAGAAAGGTTCGCCTTCGAGTTCGTGCATGGTCATCAACAGTTGCGCAGTCGGGCGCTTCTGCCAAGGCTCGTTGCACAGGGTGTCAGGAATTGGATAACAGATCCGGTCAGCATCACCGATGTCCAGGCCCAGGCCGGTGCTTTCCACCGTAGAGCCATTGATATCCAGAGCAAATAAAGAGGCCGGCAGGTTGATGCCTTTCTCGTAAACCTTGTGGAGGCTGGTGCGTTCTATGCGCTTGCCGCGCACCACACCATTCATATCCGCAATCAGAAGGTCAACGTACAGAACCTCAGGATGTTCCTTAAGGAACGCGTTCGCTTCGTTAAGCTGAACGGCACGCGGGGGTACCGACATGATGCAACACCTTTGTTGTTAAAAATATCAATCATTGATCTCTTCGAAAGCCAGTCAACCCGAACGGCATGCCGAAGTCAAGCAGGGCCTTTTTTGCCCTAAAAAAGCACCTGCAGGGCTTTTTTGAGGCAATTTAGGGCGTTTTTTTCCCTTTAGGGGCCTTGGCGCCCGCAGGCTTGAGCGGGCCGTGTTGTATTTTTTACGGGGGTGTTGTGTAAAAAAATGAACAAGGCTAAGCTCGATTCAAACCCATAACAGCAATAATACCGGGGTGCTTCATGTCTCGCCTGCCGTTAATCGGCGTCACCACCTGCTCCAGGCAGATCGGTCTGCATGCTTATCACACCAGCGGCGATAAATATGCCCGGGCTGTCGCGACAGCCGCCAAGGGCTTGCCAGTGCTGGTCCCGTCCCTGGCGGATCTGTTCCCGCCGTCCGATATTCTGGACGCCCTGGACGGCATTCTTCTGACCGGCTCACCTTCCAATGTAGAACCTTTTCATTATCAGGGCCCAGCCAGCGCGCCGGGCACTGCCCATGACCCTGCACGGGACGCCACCACCCTGCCGCTGATCCGCGCCGCTGTCGAGGCGGGCGTCCCGGTGCTGGGCATTTGTCGTGGTTTCCAGGAGATGAACGTAGCCTTTGGCGGCAGCCTGCATCAGAAAGTTCATGAAGTCGGAACGTTCATCGATCATCGTGAAGACGAGACGCAAGCGGTGGAGGTCCAATACGGTCCTGCCCACGCCGTGCACATCCAGCCTGGCGGCATACTGGCAGGCCTGGGGCTGCCCCAGTCGATTGAGGTCAACTCGATCCACAGCCAGGGCATCGAGCGCCTGGCGCCTGGGCTGCGGGCCGAAGCGGTGGCGCCCGATGGCCTGATCGAGGCTGTTTCAGTGCCAGAAGGCAAGGCTTTTGCTTTAGGTGTGCAATGGCACCCTGAATGGGAGGTAAGCTCTAACCCGCACTACCTTGCGATTTTCCAGGCATTTGGCGATGCCTGCCGAGCAAGGGCAACACAACGCGACGCGGATGCGTCAAACAACGCCTGACGACTAATAGCCGTCAGGAAACTCACGCCTAGAGGCATTTATGAGTAACAACCTCGACCAGCTCACCGATTGGTTGAAAGACCACAAGATCACAGAAGTCGAATGCATGATTGGCGACCTGACCGGTATCACCCGGGGCAAGATTTCGCCGACCAACAAGTTCATCGCCGAGAAAGGCATGCGCCTGCCCGAGAGCGTTCTGCTCCAGACCGTTACGGGCGACTATGTCGAAGACGACATCTATTACGAACTGCTCGACCCGGCTGACATCGACATGATCTGCCGCCCGGACGAGAACGCCGTGTTCCTTGTGCCCTGGGCCATCGAGCCCACCGCCCAGGTCATCCACGACGCCTACGACAAGCAGGGCAACCCCATCGAGCTGTCGCCGCGCAACGTGCTCAAGAAAGTGCTCAAGCTCTATGCCGACAAAGGTTGGCAGCCCATCGTCGCGCCGGAAATGGAGTTCTACCTGACCAAGCGCAGCGACGACCCGGACTTTCCGCTGCAACCGCCCATTGGCCGTTCCGGCCGCCCGGAAACCGGTCGCCAGTCTTTCTCGATCGAAGCGGCCAACGAATTCGATCCGCTGTTCGAAGACGTCTACGACTGGTGCGAACTGCAGGAGCTGGACCTCGATACCCTGATCCACGAGGACGGCACGGCGCAGATGGAAATCAATTTCCGTCATGGCGATGCCCTGTCCCTGGCCGACCAGATCCTGGTGTTCAAGCGCACCATGCGCGAGGCGGCGCTCAAGCACGACGTGGCCGCCACCTTCATGGCCAAGCCCATGACCGGCGAGCCGGGCAGTGCGATGCACCTGCACCAGAGCATCATCGACAAGGAAACCGGCAAGAACGTCTTCTCCAATGAAGACGGGACCATGAGCGATCTGTTCCTGCACCACATCGGTGGCTTGCAGAAGTTCATCCCCGAGCTGTTGCCGCTGTTCGCTCCCAACGTCAACTCGTTCCGCCGCTTCCTGCCGGACACCTCGGCACCGGTGAACGTGGAGTGGGGCGAAGAGAACCGCACCGTGGGCCTGCGCGTGCCGGACGCCGGGCCGCAGAACCGTCGGGTGGAAAACCGCTTGCCGGGCGCCGACGCCAACCCGTACCTGGCGATTGCCGCCAGCCTGCTGTGTGGCTTCATCGGCATGGTCGAAGGCATCGACCCGAGCGCGCCGGTGGTGGGCCGTGGCTACGAGCGCCGCAACCTGCGTTTGCCGCTGACCATCGAAGACGCCCTGGAACGCATGGAAAACAGCACCACCATCGAGAAATACCTGGGCAAGAAATTCATCACAGGCTACGTCGCGGTCAAGCGGGCCGAGCATGAAAACTTCAAGCGCGTCATCAGTTCGTGGGAGCGGGAATTCCTGCTCTTTGCCGTCTGAAGCGCCGGGCGGGGCTGCCTCGGGCAGCTTCGCCCCCACCGACAACAGGAGAATTCGCATGACCCGCAACAACCCGCAAACCCGTGAATGGCAGGCCCTGAGCAACGATCATCACTTGGCGCCGTTCAGCGATTTCAAGCAGCTCAAAGAGAAAGGCCCGCGCATCATCACCCACGCCAAGGGCGTCTACCTCTGGGACAGTGAAGGCAACAAGATCCTCGACGGCATGGCCGGCCTCTGGTGCGTGGCCGTCGGTTATGGCCGCGAGGAACTGGCCGACGCCGCCAGCCAGCAGATGCGCGAACTGCCGTACTACAACCTGTTCTTCCAGACGGCCCACCCGCCGGTGCTGGAATTGTCCAAAGCCATCGCCGACATCGCCCCTGAAGGCATGAACCACGTGTTCTTCACCGGCTCCGGCTCCGAGGGCAACGACACCATGTTGCGCATGGTCCGCCACTATTGGGCGATCAAGGGCCAGCCGAACAAGAAAGTCATCATCAGCCGCAAGAACGGTTATCACGGTTCGACCGTCGCCGGCGCGAGCCTGGGCGGCATGACCTACATGCACGAACAGGGCGACCTGCCGATCCCGGGCATTGTCCACATCGCCCAGCCTTACTGGTTCGGCGAAGGCGGCGACATGAGCCCAGAGGAGTTCGGCGTGTGGGCGGCCAACCAGTTGGAAGAGAAGATCCTGGAGATCGGCGTGGACAACGTCGGGGCCTTCATCGCCGAGCCGATCCAAGGCGCCGGCGGCGTGATCGTGCCGCCGGACAGCTACTGGCCGCGCATGAAGGAAATCCTCGCCAAGTACGACATTCTGTTCGTGGCTGACGAAGTGATCTGTGGCTTCGGCCGTACCGGTGAGTGGTTCGGTACCGACCATTACGGGTTGAAACCGCACATGATGACCATCGCCAAGGGCCTGACCTCCGGCTATATCCCCATGGGCGGGCTGATCGTGCGCGACGACGTGGTCGCGGTGCTCAACGAAGGCGGTGACTTCAACCACGGGTTTACCTACTCCGGTCACCCGGTGGCCGCGGCGGTGGCCCTGGAAAACATCCGCATCCTGCGCGACGAGAAGATCATCGAGCGTGTCCACAGCGAAACGGCACCCTATTTGCAGAAGCGTTTGCGGGAACTGAACGATCATCCGCTGGTGGGTGAAGTACGCGGGGTCGGTTTGCTGGGGGCGATCGAACTGGTCCAGGACAAGGCCACGCGCAAACGCTACGAAGGCAAGGGCGTGGGCATGATCTGCCGGCAGTTCTGCTTCGATAACGGGCTGATCATGCGCGCGGTGGGCGACACCATGATCATTGCGCCGCCGCTGGTGATCAGCAAGGCCGAGATCGATGAATTGGTGGCCAAGGCGCGGCAGTGCCTGGACCTGACGCTCAATGCGTTGCAGGGCTAAGTGCTAGGCTCTGAGCGAGGTGCCTGCAAGGGCCTCGCCCAGCGTGAACAAAAGGCTGGGCTTGTGTTGAAAGCCTGCCCTGTAACTTGCCAGACTACCGACTGTTCAAGTTGCCCGCGAGCCGGCTACTGAACGTGGTTAAAAAGAATAACCGGAGCATCAATCCATGAAGGCATTAGGTATGAAGATAGCTGGCAAGACCCTCCTCGCCATGTCCCTGATGGGCGTGATGGCGGGCGCCGTCCAGGCGGACGACAAAGTGCTGCATGTCTACAACTGGTCCGACTACATTGCACCGGACACCGTCGCCAAGTTCGAGAAAGAAACGGGGATCAAAGTCGTCTACGACGTGTTCGACAGCAACGAAACCCTGGAAGCCAAGTTGCTGGCCGGCAAGTCCGGTTATGACATCGTGGTGCCGTCGAACAACTTCCTGGCCAAGCAGATCAAGGCCGGCGTCTACCAGGAGCTGGACAAGTCCAAGCTGCCGAACTGGAAGAACCTGGACACCGACCTGCTCAAGGCTGTCGGCGATGCCAGCGACCAGGGCAACAAACACGCCTTCCCTTACATGTGGGGCACCATCGGCATCGGTTACAACCCCGAGAAGGTCAAGGCCGCATTGGGCATCGACAAGATCGATTCCTGGGACACCCTGCTCAAGCCCGAGAACATCGCCAAGCTCAAGAGCTGCGGCGTGAGCTTCCTCGATTCGCCAACCGAAATGATTCCGGTGGCCCTGCATTACCTTGGCTACCCGACCGACAGCCAGGACAAGAAGCAACTGGCCGAGGCCGAAGCGCTGTTCCTCAAGTTGCGTCCATCGATCGGTTACTTCCACTCTTCCAAATACATTTCCGACCTGGCCAACGGCAACATCTGCGTCGCCGTGGGCTACTCGGGTGATATCGAGCAATCCAAGAGCCGTGCGGCCGAGGCTGGCGGCAAAGTGAAAGTGGCCTACACCATTCCCAAGGAAGGTGCCGGTTCGTTCTACGACATGGTTGCCATTCCCAAGGATGCCGAAAATGTCGAGGCCGCTTATAAATGGATGAACTTCATCATGCGGCCGGAAATCATGGCGGAGATCACCGACAACGTGCGTTTCCCTAACGGCAACAAGGCCGCCACCGCGTTGGTGGACAAGGAAATCTCCGGTGACCCGAGCATTTACCCATCGGACGAAGTGAAGGCCAAGCTGTACGCCATCAGCGATCTGCCGTCCGCGACCCAGCGGATCCTGACCCGCAGCTGGACCAAGATCAAATCCGGTAAATAAGCCGGTCTGAAGCATCCTCCTGTTGTCGCTGGCATCGCGGCGGCGGCAACAGGAGCCACTCAATAACTAAAAGTTTTGCTGGATCGGTTTATCGAGGGTAAGTTGCGCGCCGGTTTTGTTGCAGGGTCCATCGTGGCCAAGTAACAGGGGCAACTTGGGCCCAACTATATAAGAGGACCTCCACGTGCCAGTCTTTTCTTTGTTACGCAACGCCTTGCTGGTCGGCGCCGGCCTGACGCTCGCCGTCAGTGTCCAGGCCGCCTCCACCGTGCATATTTATAATTGGTCGGACTATATCGGCGAGACCACCCTGGCGGATTTCGAAAAAGCCACTGGCATCAAGCCGGTGTATGACGTGTTCGACTCCAACGAAACCCTGGAAGGCAAGTTGCTGGCCGGGCGTACCGGCTACGACGTGGTCGTGCCGTCCAACCACTTCCTGGGCAAGCAGATCAAGGCCGGGGCGTTCCAGAAGCTCGACAAGGCGCAGTTGCCCAACTATGCCAACCTCGACCCTGCGCTGCTCAAGCGCCTGGAAAAGAACGACCCGGGCAATCAGTACGCCGTGCCTTATCTCTGGGGCACCAACGGCATCGGTTATAACGTCGAGAAGATCAAGGCGGTCCTGGGCGTCGAGAAGATCGATTCGTGGGCCATGCTGTTCGAACCGGAGAACATCAAGAAGCTCTCCAGCTGCGGTGTTTCGTTCCTCGACTCGGGCGACGAAATGATCCCGGCGATGCTCAATTACCTGGGCCTGAACCCCAACAGCGAAGACCCCGAAGATTACAAGAAGGCCGAGGCGCAGCTGCTCAAGATCCGGCCTTACGTGACCTATTTCAATTCCTCCAAGTACATCTCCGACCTCGCCAATGGCGAGATCTGCGTGGCGGCCGGTTTCTCCGGCGACATCTTCCAGGCCCGCGCTCGTGCCAGCGAGGCCGGCAAGGGCGTCAACATCGCCTATGTGATTCCCAAGGAAGGCGGCAATCTCTGGTTCGACATGCTGGCGATCCCGCGTGACGCCACCAACGTCAAGCAAGCACATGCCTTCATCAACTATGTGCTCAAGCCTGAGGTCATCGCCCAGGTCAGCGACGTTGTCGGTTATGCCAACCCGAACCCGAAGGCTGGCGAACTGATGGACCAGAAAGTACGCACCGATGAAGCGGTTTACCCACCGCAAGCGGTCGTCGACAAGCTCTACGTCAACTCCGAGTTGCCGCCCAAGATCCAACGCCTCATGACCCGCAGCTGGACCAAGGTCAAGTCGGGTAAATAATCTCAACACTCTGTTCGCCCGCGTGGGGCGAACTGCAAATTCTGTGGGAGTTTTGTAAATGGCAGTTGCCTCCGGCGCCTATAAGAAAGCCCTCGAGGGCGACCAGACACCCAAGCAGGTGCTGGTCAAAATCGACCGGGTCACGAAGAAGTTCGACGAGACGATTGCCGTGGACGATGTGTCCCTGGAAATCAAGAAAGGCGAGATTTTCGCCTTGCTCGGCGGTTCGGGATCGGGCAAATCCACCTTGCTGCGCATGCTGGCCGGTTTCGAGCGGCCCACCGAGGGGCGGATTTTCCTCGACGGTGTGGACATCACCGACATGCCGCCCTATGAGCGGCCGATCAACATGATGTTCCAGTCCTACGCCCTGTTCCCGCACATGACCGTGGCGCAGAACATCGCCTTCGGCCTGCAACAGGACAAGATCCCGAAGGCCGAGATCGATGCCCGCGTGGCGGAGATGCTCAAGCTGGTGCAGATGAGCCAGTACGCCAAGCGCAAGCCACATCAGCTCTCCGGCGGCCAGCGCCAGCGCGTGGCCCTGGCCCGTTCCCTGGCCAAGCGCCCGAAGCTGTTGCTGCTCGACGAACCAATGGGCGCGCTGGATAAAAAACTGCGCTCGCAGATGCAACTGGAGCTGGTGGAGATCATCGAGCGGGTTGGCGTGACCTGCGTCATGGTGACCCACGACCAGGAAGAGGCCATGACCATGGCCGAACGTATCGCGATCATGCACCTGGGCTGGATCGCCCAGATCGGCAGCCCGATCGACATCTACGAGACCCCGACCAGCCGGCTGGTTTGCGAGTTCATCGGCAACGTCAACATCTTCGAGACCGAAGTGGTGGAGGACGCCGAAGGCCACGCGGTGCTGACCTGCAAGGACCTGGACCGCAACATCTATGTCGGCCACGGCATCAGCACCTCGGTGCAGGACAAGTCCGTGACCTACGCCATTCGCCCGGAAAAACTGCTGGTCACTTCCGAGCCGCCGACTTGCGAGCACAACTGGTCCAGCGGCAAGGTCCATGACATCGCTTACCTGGGCGGCCACTCGGTGTTCTACGTCGAGCTGCCGAGCGGCAAGCTGGTGCAGTCCTTCGTCGCCAACGCCGAACGCCGTGGCCAGCGCCCGACCTGGGGCGACCAGGTGTTCGTCTGGTGGGAAGACGACAGCGGCGTGGTGCTTCGCTCATGAACATGCGCAAACTCAAACGCCGACTCGATCGAATAACGCCCGGTGGCCGCCAACTGGTCATCGGGGTGCCCTTCATCTGGCTGTTCCTGTTCTTCATGCTGCCGTTCTTCATCGTCCTGAAGATCAGCTTTGCCGAAGCCGACGTGGCCATCCCGCCGTACACCGAGATCTACAGCTACGTCGACCAGAAGCTGCAGGTGCTGCTCAACCTCGCCAACTACGCGATGCTGAGCGAGGACGAGCTGTACATCGCCGCCTACCTCGGCTCGCTGAAAATGGCCCTGATCAGCACGGTCTTGTGCCTGCTGATCGGCTACCCGATGGCCTATGGCATCGCCAATGCCCGCAAAGAGATGCAGACGGTGCTGGTGCTGCTGATCATGATGCCGACCTGGACCGCGATCCTGATCCGCGTCTACGCCTGGATGGGCATCCTCAGCAACAACGGCTTGCTCAATGGCTTTTTGCTGAGCATGGGTTGGATCAGTGAACCGCTGCAGATCCTCAACACCAACCTGGCGGTGTATATCGGGGTCGTCTACTCCTATCTGCCGTTCATGATCCTGCCGTTGTACGCCAACCTGGTGAAACATGACGCCAGCCTGTTGGAAGCCGCGTCGGACCTGGGCTCAAGCACCTTCAACAGCTTCTGGAAGATCACCGTGCCGCTGTCCAAGAACGGCATCGTCGCCGGCTGCATGCTGGTGTTCATCCCGGTGGTGGGTGAGTTCGTGATCCCGGAACTGCTGGGCGGCCCGGAAACCCTGATGATCGGCAAAGTGCTGTGGCAGGAATTCTTCAATAATCGAGACTGGCCGGTGGCATCCGCCCTGGCGGTGGTGATGCTGGCGATCCTGATAGTGCCTATCATCCTGTTCAACCGCAGTCAGGCCAAAGAAATGGAGGGCAAGGAATGAAGCGCTTCAGTTTTTCAAGCCTGATGCTGGTGCTGGGTTTGCTGTTCATCTACGCACCGATGCTGATCCTGGTGATCTATTCGTTCAACGCCTCGAAACTGGTGACGGTGTGGGGTGGTTGGTCGGTCAAGTGGTACGTCGGCCTGCTGGACAACAGTCAGCTGATGGGCTCGGTGGTGCGCTCGCTGGAAATCGCCTGCTACACGGCGATTGCCGCGGTGGCCCTGGGGACGCTGGCGGCCTTCGTGTTGACCCGCATCACCCACTTCAAGGGCCGCACGCTGTTCGGCGGCCTGGTCACCGCGCCGCTGGTGATGCCGGAAGTCATCACCGGCCTGTCGCTGTTGCTGCTGTTCGTCGCCATGGCGCAGATGATCGGATGGCCCCAGGAGCGTGGCATCGTCACGATCTGGATCGCCCACACCACGTTCTGTGCGGCCTATGTGGCGGTGGTGGTCTCGGCACGCTTGCGTGAGCTGGACCTGTCCATCGAAGAGGCGGCCATGGACCTCGGTGCCCGGCCGTGGAAGGTGTTCTTTTTGATCACCATCCCGATGATCGCACCGTCGCTGGCGGCGGGGGGCATGATGTCCTTCGCGTTGTCCCTGGATGACCTGGTGCTGGCGAGCTTCGTCTCCGGCCCCGGCTCGACGACCTTGCCGATGGAAGTCTTCTCGGCCGTGCGCCTGGGCGTGAAGCCGGAGATCAACGCCGTGGCGAGCCTGATCCTCCTGGCGGTGTCGCTGGTGACCTTCCTGGTCTGGTACTTCAGCCGCCGCGCCGAAGAGAGTCGCAAGCGCGCGATCCAGCAAGCCATCGAAGAAAGCGCTGCCGACTCCTGGAAACAACCGGAAGTCCGCCGGGCCGAGACCGCACCGGTCTAACCCGACACAGCTCTACCTGTGGGAGCGAGCTTGCTCGCGAAAGCGGTGTGACAGTCAATGAAGAGATTGACTGTCAGGTCGCCATCGCGAGCAAGCTCGCTCCCACAGGTTTTTGGGTCGCCTACAAATCCGCAGCCGAACGCAGACCCCATTGTGGGAGCGGGCTTGCTCGCGATAGCGGTGAGACAGTCGACGAAAAGGTTGAATGTCAGGCCGCCATCGCGAGCAAACTCGCTCCCACAGTTTTTTGGGTCGCCTACAAATCCGCAGCCGAACGCAGACCCTATTGTGGGAGCGAGCTTGCTCGCGAAAGCGGTGAGACAGTCGACGAAAAGGTTGAATGTCAGTCCGCCTTCGCGAGCAAGCTCGCTCCCACAGTTTTTGGGTCGCCTACAAATCCGCAGCCGAACGCAGACCCCATTGTGGGAGCGAGCTTGCTCGCGATAGCGGTGAGACAGTCGACGAAAAGGTTGAATGTCAGGCCGCCATCGCGAGCAAGCTCGCTCCCACAGTTTTTTGGGTCGCCTACAAATCCGCAGTCGAACGCAGACCCCATTGTGGGAGCGAGCTTGCTCGCGATAGCGGTGAGACAGTCGAGGAAAAGGTTGAATGTCAGTCCGCCTTCGCGAGCAAGCTCGCTCCCACAGGTTTTGGGTTACTCACAAAACTGTGAACAGCCGCAAATCCAATGTGGGAGCGGGCTTGCCCGCGAAAGCGGTGTGGCAGTCAATGCAGAAATGGACGGGTTACGAATTCCAAGGCGATGTACGGATGACTTCGACAAAGTTCATCGGCTTGAACCCTGGTTCCTGATCCACCAGCACGTCGGTCTTCACGTTGCCAAAGGTGGTCTGCGGACGATGCCGCAAACCGTCGGCGAAGGCGCAGATGATGCATTCCTTGAACCCTTCCCCGCGCGGATGAGCATGCACCACGGCGTCCCGCTGCGCAGCCGGAAACGCGGCGTAGTCCATGCCCAGCACGTCCATCTCCACCCCAGCGGTCACCAGGGCGACGGTGGGGCGCAGGTGTTTGGGCACGCCTGGCGTGGTGTGCAGGGCAATGGAGAGCCATACCTGTTCGATATCGTCATCACTCAACCCGTAGGGCTTGAGAAACGCCGCGGCCGCGTTCGCACCGTCCACTTCGAAACGCTCATCGTCGCTGCGATGACCTGCCACCAGGCCCAGGTCGTGGAACATCGCCCCGACATACAGCAACTCCGGGTTGTAGGCCAATTGCCGACGCTGGCCACTCAAGGCGCCGAACAGAAATACCCGGCGAGAGTGGTGGTACAGCAAGTCGGACTCGATATCGCGGATGTATTCGGTGGTGGCGCGGGCGAGGGTACTGTCGGGGATCTTGATGCCGGCGATGCTGTTCATGCTGTTCTCCTCTTGACGATGGGCCAGTGCGGCGCCGAGGGTTTCAGTCTGTTCGCCGGGAGGTAGTCGAACAATGTTCCCATGGCTGCGATCCTTGCCAATAAGCCTGGGTTTCGTGCCAGGGTGGCTTGCGAGGCGCGAATTGGCTAGGGTGCTGGAGTCGTTCCACTCGAAGGCAAGCGAGCACCATGCAGAAAGTCGTCGCCGTCGTGGTATTCCCAGGCGTCCAGGCGCTGGACGTTACCGGGCCCATGGACGTGTTCAGCGAAGCCAATCGGTTCCTGGTCGCCGAGGATCATTATCGGCTTGAAGTGATCGGCGTCGAACAGGGCGCGATGTCTTGTTCCAATGGCTTGTCCCTCAATCCCCATCGGCACTTCAGCGCCGCCTCGCAGGCGTATGACCTGCTATTGGTGGCGGGCGGACCGCGGTTGCCGTTGATGCACTTTGGCGCGGTATTCGATACCTGGCTGCGGGATGCATGCGCACGAGCGCGGCGCTTTGGCTCGATCTGCAATGGCGCTTTCATGCTGGCCCGGGCCGGATTGCTGGAGGGGCGGACTGTCACTACCCATTGGGGTGACGCCACGGCGCTGGCGCAGCTGTGTCCCTCGACCCGGGTCGAAGCGGATCGTTTGTACGTGCAGGATCGCCAGCTCTACACCTCGGCCGGGGTGAGCGCGGGGATCGACCTTTCCTTGTTCCTGCTGGCCCAGGACCATGGCCCGGACGTTGCCTTGAGTGTTGCCAAGCGGCTGGTGGTGTTTACCCAGCGCTCGGGCGGGCAGTCGCAATTCAGCCCTTTTCTCGCACCCCACGCTGAGCCGACGTCCACCGTGGCCCAGGTCCAGGCGTATGTCCTGGCGCACCTGAACGGTGGCCTGACCATCGCCGACCTGGCCAATGCCGCGAACATGAGCCCGCGTAACTTCTCTCGGGTTTTCACCCGGGAAGCGAAGATCACGCCAGCGGAGTTCGTCGAGCAGGCCCGGGTGGACGCGGCGCGGGTGATGCTGGAAAGCACCCGCGCCCCGCTCAAGACCGTGGCTTGGCAATGTGGCTTTCGCGACGCCCAGCACATGCGCAGCGTATTCAATCGCAGGCTGGGCGTGACGCCGCAGCAATTCAGGCTGAATTTCGCTGCGCTGGCATAGGTGTCAGCCGCTCACTTCTTCAACGCGTCATGGGCCTCCAGGGCTCGCAGGGAATAGATGTACGCCGCGCCGGCATTCAATGACACGGCGGTGGCCAGGGTGGCGGCGATTTCTTCGCGGGTGGCGCCGGCCTTGATGGCGGCGTCGGTGTGTACGCCAATGCAGCCGTCGCAGCGTGTGGTGATGGCCACGGCGATGGAGATCAGCTCGCGGGTCTTGGCATCGAGCACGTTGTTTTCAGCCGCGGCTTCGTCCAAGGCCATGTAGGCCTTGACCATCTTCGGATTGCTCTTGCCCAGGGCGCCAAAGGCGCTCTTGATGGTAGGCAGCAGTTCGGACCAGTTATTGAACATAGCGTTGACTCCTGTGAAAGAGGCGGGGAAGTGAGCCCCTGTAGTCTTGACCATCCGTGACGATCAAGCCCGGTTCAGTGATGAAAAAGATCGGCACGCCCGGTTCAGGGGGCCCGGGCCGGCAGTAGCTTGAGGGTTGCGCGGGTATTGGCGACCACTTCTTCCTCGGCCAGGTGCGCCTGGTAATAGACCCCTTCGATGTACGCCTCGGCCTGATCCTCGTAATGCTTGTCGAACGGCACGCCGCTCTGGCCGACGGGGTTGATGGTGACGCTATGGCTTGGGTCGGCGAAGTCGATGATGCGCCGGGTCGAAGGCCCGTAAGTTACCGGCCACGGCGCCGGGCCGATCCTGGCGGAGAGGTTGTTGGGCACTTCATGGGTACCAGGGGCGGCAAACGGCCCCACGTTGAAGACACGGTCCAGCGGCTTTTGCTGGCCCAGCGGATGACCATGGGTCAGGGTGTGAGCCTTGCCCCATTGCCATTGCGTGGCATCGTCGCCCAGGGTGGCCCGCAGGTGCGCCAGGCTTTTCTTCCAGGCGACGCTCACCGTGTCGGCACGGGTTTCGGTGCCCAGGGTCGTGCGGTCATCCCACCACGGAGAATCCTTCGATGCCGCCAGGCGTGGCAGGGCCGCGTCGATCACCCGGGTCGACAGCGCGGTCTCGAAGAACCCATCGCCCAGTTCATCATGCAGGGCGGCGTCGGCCAGGTTGAACAGGAACTGGTTGAACAGCGTGGCGCTGATGGAGTCCAGCGGGTAATCGCCCGGCCATTGGGCCAGTTGTTCCACCCATTTGCGTTCCTGCGGGTCGCTGACCCCTTCACGCAGCACCGGCAACAACGGCGCGAGCACGCGAGGGCCGTAGGCGGTGGTGGTTCCCAGTTGCAGCTTCTGGGTGCTTTGGATGTCCCATTTCGCCTGCTTGTCGCTGAGCTGTTGGTTGAGTTGCTGGCCTCGGTCGGCGAGGTTGTAGTAACCGGGGATCTCGATGCCGCTGGCCGGCACGGGCTGGAAGTTGGCCGAGACAATGTAGCCCCGCGCCGGGTTCTCTTCCTGGGGGTTGCTGCTGAACGGGTAGAAGCCTTCCTTTTCCGACTCCGCGCTGCTGCCATCGAGGATGAACCCGGGCTTCACGCCAGCGGGGCGCTTGGGCAGTTGCGCGGCGGCCCACCAACCGATATCGCCCTTGGCGTTGGCCCACACCACGTTCAGCCCAGGGGCATGGATCTGGGCCGAGGCGCCACGGGCCTTGGCCAGGGTATCGGCGCGGTTGAGCTGGTAAAAGGCGTCGAGGATCGGGTTGCGACTTTCCAGGAACCCCCACCACATGGCGACCGGAGTCTTGCCGGCGTTCGCACCGAGGGCATCGTTGACGATCGGACCGTGGGGCGACTGGCGCAGCACCAGCGTCACCGGCGCCTGGCCCTTGACCGCGATCTGCTGTTCGCTGCGGGTCATGTCCACCCATTGGTCGCGGTACCAGACCTGCTCGGGGTTGTCCGGGTTGACCTTCTCGGCGATCAGGTCCAGGTCGTCGTTCTGGAACATGGTGATGCTCCAGCCGAAATCCTTGTTCATGCCCAGCGTCGCAAAGGGCATCAAGGCCTGATAGTGCCCGTAGAGTTCGAAACCCGGCGCGGACAGGTGCGCCTCGTACCACACCGACGGCGTGGAAAAACGGATATGCGGGTCGCCCGCCAGCAACGGCTTGCCGCTTTGGGTACGGCTGCCGGAGAGCGCCCAGGCGTTACTGCCCTCGAATTGCGGCAGGCCGTTTTCCGCCAGGGCTTGTTCGCTCAGGCGGGCCAGGGCATTGAGGTCTTTCCAGTCGGCGGCGGCCAGGGGCAGGCCGCGCTTGGGACCGTCGGCCAGCACGCCCTGGGGCTGCCAGTCGAGGTCGAAGATGTTCAGGTACTCGGCGCCCAGTTGATCGCGCACGTAGGTCAGCAGCGGTTCGGTACGGAACGCCGCCGCGAAGCTGTAGGCCATGTAGCCGGTAATGCTCACGGTGTCTTCAGCCGTAAAGGGGCGCTTGGGAATGCCCAGCACATCGAACTCCACGGGCCGGGTGTGGCTGTCCTGGTAGGCATTGATGCCGTCCAGGTAGGCCTGCATGGCGGCCCAGGCCGGGGATTGCCGGTCTTGTTCGGTCACATAGGCCGCGGCGCGCTCGCGAATGCGCAGGCTGCGCATCAGTTTGTCGGTGTCGAGCAGCTTTGGCCCCAGCACCTCGGCCAACTCGCCCCGGGCGAGGCGACGCATGATCTCCATCTGGAACAGCCGGTCCTGGGCATGGATATAGCCGAGGGCGCGGTAGAGGTCGGTTTCGTTCTCGGCGCGGATGTGCGGCACCCCACGCTCGTCGTAGCGCACCGTCACCGAGCCCTGCAGTCCCGGCACCTGCACCGTGCCCTGGCGGGTGGGCTGCTTGCTGTAGAGGTAGCCGCCCGCGACGATGATGGCGGTGACGACCAGTGACAGGAAGGCGATGAGGGTGCGTTTCATGGTGATTCCTTGTGGAGTGACAGCATGCCTGCTGCTTCTTTAACACGATGCCGTGTCCACGCGCACCGTTGCGCCCAGGCGATTTCCCTGGCGTCGCACCTTTTGGCGGATGTGTCGCTGATTGGGCAGGACGCCCACGGTGGCGCTTTCACGGGCCGCAGTATAGGCGGTCAACGCCGTAGGGAGGGCGGTCGCAGGAGCATCGTTCCTGCGACCGGTCTTGGAGGGGAGTTGGAATCGATGAGCGTCGAACCATCCCCAGGGAATGGCCCGACGGTTTCATCAGGCGGGTTTCGTGCTGGATTGTCCTTCCCCAGGCGGATTGCCCTGGGGTTGCGTCTGGCCGCGCTCCGCCAGTTCGACGTTGTCGCCCGCAGGCAGGTTCTTGGGTCTTGTGGCCAATTGCTGGATCTTGTCGGCGCCTTTGTTGAGTTGCGCGACAGTGGTCTGGGGGATGATCTGGGTAAAGCCGCGGCCCACGCGGTAGGCGTTCTCCAGGTTGCGCCTCCAGCCATCCGGCTGGGTGTGGGCGTGGATTTCGCTATTTGGATGCAGGGTGTTCAGCAGCGCCACGTTTGCACGCAGGGCGAGGTCGTCCTTGTCGTCATTCAACGCTTTGTTTTCCAGCGGGGCTGTCACGGCGTTGGGAAAGAACGGGAACAGGGTCACGCCGGAGTTGACGAACGTCGCAACCAGCTGCACGACTTTTTCCTCCACTGTGGCGTCTTCGCCCGCCTCGGACGCGTCACGCACCAGGTTTCGCAGGGCGATCCCTTCGCTAGCACCGAGGATCCGGTTGGCGTAGTCGCTGAGGTTGGTGATGCTCAGAGGGTTGAGTTTATCCTTGGCTTCGGAAAGTGCCTTGGGCAGCAGCTCGCCCCAGTCCCGATTTTCCGTGGTGACCCGGTAGGTCGGGATCTGCTCTTCGCCATGGACCTGCGCATATTTCGCCACGGCCTGGACGCCCGCCATTCCGAAGCCGCCTACACCGGAAGCCGTGCTGCGGGCGATGTGGCCCGAGGCGCTTATCGAGCTGAACAGGTCCAGCACGTCGCGCACCGTTTGGGCGGTGCCGAAGGCGAGGTAACCGGTGAAGTCACCGCTCGGGGTGCCAAAGTTGTTGGCATTCTGTGCCAGTTTGAACTCATTGCGTTTTTGCGCCTGGGAAACGTCGAGCTCCGAGAGTTGAGGGTTGACGACCCGGCGCCCGTTCACGGTGATTTCCGGCAAAGGCTTGGGGTACACCGCCAGTGGGTCGACTTTGGCCAGGCCCTTGCCGATGGTCTTGTCGACCACCAGTTGGACAAACGGACGAATGCCGTCGCTGATCACCTTGTGAGCGGTTCCAAGGACGACCGAGGTCGTAGCGACCTGTGCTCCATAGGACGCATTCTCCATCAACTCGTCGGCTGCCGAGGTGGCGGCGCCGAAGTGACCGGCGGACGCGATGCCCTGGGGGATCCCCGCATCGAGGAAGACCGCCAGGCCGGTGACGAAGCCGGTCTGGGTCTTGAGCTGGGCGACGTGGTCCTGGCGGGCGACGTTCTTCAGCGCGGTGTCCAGCCCTTCGTTTTCCTTTGTAACCTTCTCCAGCTTGCTTGGGGTGGTTGGCTTGGCCTCATCCTTCTCCAGCAACTCACCGAACTCTGTGCGCACTTCTTGCAACTGGATCAGTTGATCTCGTGCCCTGTCCTGTTCGGCCTTGGGCAGGGCAGCGTTGCTCGCGGCCTGTTGCGCGTGGGCGATGCGGCTGTTCAGGAACGTGCTCAGGCGCGCGGGCATCTCCTCGCCCATGGCTTTCACGACACCCTTGGCATAGTCCCGGAAGGCAGCGTGGCTGCTGACCAGGTGCGGCAGGTCCTCATGCCCCTGGGAGTTGTCGATGACTTCCTGGCACAACGAATGATAGGCCCCGAGGGTCTCGCCCACGCGTGTGCAATGGGCATGCCAGACGGATTTGAAGCCGCCGCTGGCGGCCCGTGCCTCTTCGCTCTTGCTCAGGTAATCGTTGAGGTCGGCGATGAAGGCTTCGGTTTCCTCGCGGCCCGACAGCATCGGGTGGTTCGTGCCGCCCAGCTCGGCCAGGTGCTGGTGCATCTCCTGATAACTCGTTCCAGACGCATAGCTCAATGCCTTGCCTTCCAGGGTCATGTACGCCCGGGCGAAGCCTATGGGATCAGCTTCAGGGTCTTTTTTGCCCAGCCTGCCGATCAGTCCCTCCAGGCGGGGCTTTTTGCTGGCGAAGGCCTGCTGCGTCGATTCGCTAGCGCTACCGGTGAAATGGAAGGGCACCAAAGGCGTCGTGGAGGGACGGACCTGCTCGGCGAGGCTGCCTCCCACCGGTCTGATTTCATCGTTCTGTTGTTGGCTCAAGGCTGCCGGGCCTTGGTTCAGGCTTACGTATAAAACTGCCATGGTATTTCTCCTAGAGCGACAGAGCGTTGTTGAGTCCTGAATGACGCTTGATGGGGTTTGGCGCCTGGGCAGGCTTGGCGTCGCGCCCCGTGACGGGGCCGTCGAAGAAGTAGCCGTCGCGCCAGATCAGCGCCATGTCGGCGACACCGCCCATCAGCCCGAGCAGGCGCTCGGCCGTGAGGTTGTCCACGGGCACGTGCCCGATCAGGATGACCAGCTCGCTGTCGCGGTTGTAGGACAGCGACGGGCAGAACGCCCCGCTCAGCAGATAAAGGTTGGTTTCCAACAGCCTTTGCAGGACGGCTTCCCGATTCGCCACAGGCAACGGCCCGAAGCTGCAGTAGATGAACACGTCGCCCTCGCCGACGCCTGGGGTGTGTTTCAAGGAAAAGTCGACATCCTTGACCGACAGGTTCGCCTGTTCGTAGAACGCTGACGGAGTAGGGATCATCGTGAGTTCGCAAAGCTGATCGATCAGTTTGCAATAGATGGGTGACGCCATGATTGACCTCGCATTGTCGTGCCGGCGCCGACGAGCGCCCGCTAGCCCAAGGTGAGTGACACCTGCGCCATTTCAGTTCCCCTCCACTGCAGGCGGGTGGAACCGCTGCCCGGTGATCTGCCACCCAATGGCGCCACCTCATTCAAGGTTGATCGCACATGTCCCGTTCACTCGCACGTTCGCCGGCCCTGCGCTTCGTCCCCAAAGGTTTGTCCATGCTCGCCATGGGCACCTTGCTGTATGGCTGCCAGCACCTCGAGCCGCAGTTGACCATCGGCGATCCGGCTGCCCGCGAGCCATACCGTTCGCAGTTGCGCTGGCTCGAACCGGCGCCCACGGACACGCTGGTCCAGATCGACGAATTGCCCGCGCAAGGCGATGGTGGCCTGTGGGCACGCATGCGCCAGGGGTTTTCCTTGCAGACAAAGACCCGAGGCGTGGCGCGCATCGACGAGCAGCGCCGATGGTTGATGGAGCGCCCCGCGTTTCTCACCCAGACGGGGCGCGCCGGCAGCCGGTACCTGCACTTCATCGTCGGCGAATTGAGCAAGCGCAACATGCCGCTGGAGCTGGCTTTATTGCCGGCCATCGAGAGCGGCTTCAATCCGAACGCCCAATCCCCCGCCCAGGCCATGGGCCTCTGGCAGTTCGTCCCGGCCACGGGGCGTCGCTATCAGTTGCAGCAGGCTGGCGACTATGACGAGCGCCGGGACATCCCGTCGTCCACCCGCGCGGCCCTGGACTACCTGTCGTACCTGCACGATTACTTCGACGGTGACTGGCTGTTGGCGCTGGCCGCCTACAACGCCGGGGAAGGTCGCGTGCGCGATGCCATCACCCGCAATCGGGCCCGTGGCTTGGCGACCAACTACTGGAACCTCTCGCTGCCCGGTGAAACCCAGAACTATGTGCCGCGGCTGCTGGCGTTGTCCCAGTTGGTCAATACACCGGCTGAATATGGCGTGAACCTGGTGCCCATCGCCGACCAGCCGTATTTCCAGATGGTCGCTCTGCAGCAGCCGGTGGACCTGGCGCACCTGGCGGTGCTGTCCGGTGTGCACGAACGAGAGCTGCGCATGCTCAACCCCGCCGGGCGCGGTCGGGCCCGTGGGCAATTGCTGATGCCCATGGAAGCGTCGCGTCGGCTGCTGGCACAACCGGACATGATCGCCAGGGCGGCACACCCCCACGGGGTCATCGGCGAAGACTCGCGCAGCACTCCGGTCAATACCGGTACGGCCGCCACGCAAGTGGCGGACGCGGCGGTCCCGCCAGGGGCGTGAACGACGCTCGCCCTGTCCCTGGGCGAGCCCTCATCCGACGAACTACAGGCAATCTGTCGCGACGTTGGCCAGGCGTCGTGCCCTCGGGTCCATCAGCACGTAAGAGCCAATGGTATTGCAGGCGAAGCCGAACGCTACCCCGCGCTCAGGATCGGCGAAACCGACGGTACCGCCAGCGCCCATATGACCGAAGGCCGAGGCGCCCATGCCATAACTGCCGTTCGCCACATGCGGCTGTTCGAGCATCACGCCCAGGCCGAAACGCGCTGGGGTCTGTAGCGTCGGGTCGTACTCGGCGCTGTGTTCGCGCAGCATTTCATTGAGCAGCGGCGACTCCAAAAGACGTCCGTCGAGCAGGCCCGCATAGAACGTCGCCAGGCTGCGGGCGTTTCCATGCCCGTTGGCCGCTGGCTGGGTCATGCGCTTCCAGCCGGTTTCGTTACTGCGCCCCAGCACCATCGGCGGGTTGGCGAAGGCCAGCGCGCTCATGGCGGTCGGTTCGTTGAGCACGAACTGGAGCACCCGGCCGAAGGCTTCATCGTCGATCTCGTCCTTGGTTCGAGCCATGTAGGCGCAGCGCCCGATGGTCGCCTCGTCGAGGCCAAGGTGAAAATCCAACCCGAGCGGTGCCGCCACCCGCTGGCAGATGCTCTGCGCCGGCGGCAGGCCATCTACCCGCCGCAGCAGCTCGCCGAGGATCCAGCCGAACAGCAAGGGGGAATACGTCTGCCGCTCCCCGGCCGCCGCCCAGGGACGTTCCTCGGCGATCAGGTCCGTCATGGTGTCCCATTCGTACAGGGTTTCCGGTGTCAGCAAGGTGCGCAATGCCGGCAGCCCGGCGCGGTGGCACAGCACGTGGCGCAGGGTAATCGAGGCTTTGCCGGCGTTGGCGAAGGCCGGCCAGTAGTGGCAAAGCGGGGTGTCCAGCTCCAGGCGTCCTTCGCCCACCAACTGCATGACTGCCACGGCCGTGAAAGGCTTGGTGCACGAAAAGAGATTGAGCAGCGTGTCGCGCTGCCAAGGCGTGTCCGGTTCCGGCCCGCAAATACCGGCCCACAAGTCGACGACGGTTTCGCCGTCAACCTGTATGCACAGGGCCGCGCCGCGTTCGAACGGGCTCTGCATCAGTTGGATAAAGGCCTCTCTGACCGGTTCGAAGCAAGGGGCGCATTGCCCATGGATTGTCAGTGTGCGCGTCATGTCGGCTCCGCGGGGGTGGGGTGGTTTCCCGTAAGTGACTGCGACGGTGCAAACGGTTCAGGGGGCGATTGGACAGCCGGCGATGGAGTCTTTTTCGCCAGCCGTGCCACTCAGGGGCAACGGCCCATGTCTTTGGAGAGTGTTGATGGCTTACGAGCGCACCCTTGATTTCAACAGCGACGCGTTTCGCGACGAGGCGTATCGGCATTACGCGGCACTGCGCCAGGAGGCCGCGGTGTTTCTCAGCCAGCCCGAAGGGCAGTTGCCGATCTGGTACGTCACCGGTGCCAAGGAGGTCGAGACGGTGCTGCTCGACCCTGAGTGTTTTGCCCGTGACCCGTCCCGGCTTGGCGCGCCGCTCATGGCGTTGTCCGACGGCGAGCAAGCCATCGCGTTTCTCAATGACCACATGCTCAACCGCGACGCGGAGGCTCATCGTCGCTTGCGTCGCCTGGTGAACAAAGCCTTCACGCTGAAGGCTGTCACCGCCATGCGCCCACGGATCGAACAGATCGCCGAGACGTTGCTGGATGCCGTGGCGCCGGACGGGCAAATGGACGTGGTGAGCCAGTATGCATTCCCGCTGTCGATCACGGTCATCGCCGAGCTGCTCGGCGTCCCTGCGCAAGACCGCGATGACTTCCGCCGTTGGTCCCAGGTGATCGTCCAGCAGGTGGGGCTGGACGTGAGCGAGTTGCAGCGCTGTTACCGCGAGTTCGCCGCCTACATGCTCGCCTTGATCGACCAGCGGCGGGCACGACCGGTCGATGATCTGATTTCCGCACTGGTGCAGGTCGAGGAAGAGGGCAGCATGCTCAGCCGTAGCGAGCTGTGCAGCATGATCGCGTTGCTCATCATCGCCGGGCATGAAACGTCGGCGTCGATGATCGGCAATGCCGTCCACGCACTGCTGCAGCATCCCGAGGCGTTGGCTCGATTGCGTGACGAGCCGGCCTTGATGCCCCATGCGGTGGAGGAGCTGTTGCGCTTCGACTCGTCGGTGGAGCGGGCCATGATCCGCTTCGTCACCCGGGACACAGAGCTGGCCGGGCAGCGCTTGCAACGCGGCCAGATGGTCATGGCGGTGTTGGGTTCGGCCAATCGTGACGAAGGGCTGTGCGCCGATCCGGAAAAGCTCGATATCAATCGACCGGTCTGCCCGCACATGGCGTTCGGCAAAGGCACCCACCACTGCCTGGGCGCCTCGTTGGCCAGGCAGGAACTGGTCGTTGCCTTGAACACCTTGCTTCGGCGCTGCCCCGGGTTGCGATTGGCTGTCGATCCTGGCGCCTTGCGCTGGCGTTATGTGCCCAATTTCAGAGGGCCGCAGGCGTTGCCGGTGTGTTGGCTGGCGGACTGAAGCGTCGTCGGTAAATGCGTGAGCGGTGGCTGTGCAGAAAGTGGCACTGGCTCATGCGTACAGAAAAAACGGCTCGCCCGACAACCTGCCGGGTGAGCCGTGGACTCAAGCCAGGCTGGCCTCGGTGCTCCGCCTGTGGGTGAATGGGAGGGTTGGCGCCGTGTCGGCGGGTGCCAGGTGCAACCCATAGAGCACGACATCCGCGCGGCTGTCCGCGAACCGGGCGATGCCCGGGAAGCGGCCCCACTGCGTCGCCCCCAACCCTTGCACACCGCGCTTGCTGGCTTCGTTGTGCTCGATGATCCAGGCCACCAGCGTCTCGAAACCATACTGCCTGGCCAATATCACCGCAGCTTGGCCGAGGCGAATGCCCACGCCGCTGCCAATGTGGTCGTGACGAACATAGATCGACACTTCGCCGGTCAATCGGCAGGCCTGGGCACCCCAACTGAAGCGGTTGACGATCAACCAGGCGACGACTTCGCCGGCTCGTTCAAGCACATAGATCGGATCGCCTTCCTTGACGAAGCACTCGATGAAGAATGTCATTTCCTTCAGGGAAAACGCTCTGAGCACGGGAGAACTGGTGCCCCCCAGAGCGCTTTCGTTGAAGATATCGGTCATTGTCGGCAGATCGTCTTGGGTGTATCGGCGAACGCCACGTGGCAGGTCGGGCCGGCTGTTCAAACGGTTGCTGGTCATGGCTGGGCTTCTCCGTAGACGCTTCGCTTGAGTTGTTCACGCGCTCGAAACAGTCTCGAGCGCACGGTCCCGATGGGTACGCCCAGCCGTTCGGCGGCATCGCGGTAGCTGCTCTCGGTGTCCACGGCGGTCCACAGGGTTTCGCGCATGTCCTTGGGCAGCGCATCCATGGCCGAGAGCGTGCGGTCCAGCAGCCGATGGTTCTCGCACAGCTCACTCAGGTCGATGTCGTTACCGGGTTCGTTGAACTCGCTTTCGTCGAAAACGCTCAGCGGCGGCTGTGCATAGAAACGACGGAAATGGTTGCGGATAAGGTTGAGGGCGATACCGCACAGCCAGGTGTCCGGCTTTGCCATCCCTTTGAATTTTTCCTGATTGCGCCAGGCCTCCAGGTAAGTGAGCTGGACGATGTCGTCGGCGTCATCCTGGTTGAGCACGCGCTTGTGCACGAACAGGCGCAGCTTGCGTTCCTCGCCGAAGGTGAAGCCTGGCGGGGACGTATGCGGGGGGGGCATGAATTTCAGACTGCTCATCAATGTATCCCTCTGATTAGGTTCCGTAGCGTCGAGCGGATGCCGACGTGACCCCTTGAGCAGGACCTGTGCCAATGCCTTTTGACAATTTATCTCTCTGATAAATAAGGTTTTTTGTTGAGGGTGTCAGCGCTTTTTGTGCAAGTGCGTGCACAGCGGGTACGGGCTCCACTGCATGAATTTGCACCGCTCGGGCGATTGAAAAAGGGCGGGCCGCCACCTTCCGGAAGTCGTCGGCGCAGGTCTTGGCCGACGATGGAACTCAATGCTGGATCGCCGCCACCCACTGAGCGTCCGAAACCACGCTCATGGTCATCATGAAAGTAGAATCACCGACAAATATGCGCATTGCCGTCAACCTGGCCGAGGCGGCCTCGGCTGTCGTCGGTCTGGGCAAGCCTGAGCCAATGTCCCAGGTCGTGCAGTCCAATTCGATGGAAGAGGTCGGCATGACCTTCAGCCATCATGTGGAGCGCAACACCAAGGCGTTGAACCAGCGTCGCATCCGTAATGCCCGCAGCGAGGTGGGGCAGGCGCGGGTCGAGACTCGCGCGCAGTTGGAGGAGTGGTACGACCAACTCGGTCACCCGGGCAAGCAGAGCCTGGCTGCCATGGCCGCCCAGGCCGGTGTGTTGCTCTACGGCGAGCCGGTGCTCGAAGAAGTGTTGCAATCCACGGGTGGTGATCCGGCTCGTACCGACCTGATCCTGCGCGAAGCGTTGCGCGACGCCGAGGTGCAGGGCCGTCTCGTCGAGGCCAAGCGTGCCCGCGACTACCTGCAACGGCTGCGTGAACGGTACGGGGCAGAGATCCAGGCGGGCATGAACATCGCCGAGGCCCTGCGTGCTTCGGGAGGCGACCCCGAGTTGCGTCAGGCGGTACGGCGGCTCTATTACGACACCGTGGTGCTCAAGCAGTCGCTGCCGACCATGATGCAAGCGTTGCTCGGCCTGTTCGGTGAAACGGCGTTCGTGTCGGGGCTGGACATGATGCGCCGGGCCTTGGCGGATGACATCGCCGCGCAGACCCCATCGAGGCCGACCGCCAAGCTGCGTACGTTGCTGATTGGCCTGTCCACTTCGACTCAGTTGAGCAGTGTCCTGCAAAGTTGCCGACAGCTCCTGGAGCAACTGGCCGGCCGTTGCCCGTCCGGCCAGCTCACCGCCGTACTGCTGCTGCAGCGCATGCTGGGCATCGCCACCGGCGGCTTGTCGTCGGCGGAAGTGCGCCGCCTCGGGCGTGAGCTGGGCGGCGACCAGGAGCGGGACCAACTGGTTTCGCTGAACGGGTTGTACGCAATGCTCAAGCGTTTGCCACTGGTGCTCTGGCGCGATGGCAAGAGCCGGCAGACCGCGCTGAAGAATTTGCTGGTGCTGCTCGATGAGCGTTCACGCGGCGAGACTCGCGGGCAGACCGCCCCCGCGCTGCCGGGAGCACGCTCATGATCGCGTTGTTGAACAAAATCGCCAGCGGGGCGGTGCAGCGCATCGAGGTGGCCGGGGCGTTCGTGGTGCTGGGCATTGTCTTCATGCTGATCCTGCCGCTGCCCACCGCGGTAGTCGATGCGCTGATCGCGTTGAACATCTGCATTTCCTGCCTGCTGATCGTACTGTCGCTGTACCTGCCCCGGCCGTTGGCGTTTTCCTCGTTCCCGGCCGTGTTGCTGCTGACCACCCTGTTCAGGCTGGCCTTGTCGGTGGCGACCACCCGCCTGATCCTGCTCCAGGGCGACGCCGGTCACATCGTCGAGGCATTTGGCAATTTCGTGGTCGGTGGCAACCTTGCGGTCGGGCTGGTCATCTTCCTGATTCTGACGGTCGTCAACTTCCTGGTGATCACCAAGGGTTCCGAGCGTGTCGCCGAAGTGGCGGCGCGCTTCACCCTGGATGCGTTGCCCGGCAAGCAGATGTCCATTGACAGTGACCTGCGCGCCAACCTGATCGATGTCAACGAAGCCCGTCGCCGCCGAGAGGAACTGAACAAGGAAAGCCAGCTGTTCGGTGCGATGGATGGGGCGATGAAATTCGTCAAGGGCGATGCCATCGCCGGCCTGGTGATTGTCGTGATCAACCTCATCGGTGGTTTCTCGGTGGGCATGATGCAGCACGACATGGGCGCCTCCGAATCGATGCACCTGTATTCCGTGCTGACCATCGGCGACGGCTTGATCGCGCAAATTCCTGCACTGCTGATTTCCCTCACCGCCGGCATGATCATTACCCGGGTATCGCCAGAGGGGCAGTCGGCGGGGAGCAGTGTCGGCAAGGAAATCGCCAGGCAATTGACCGCCGAGCCCAAGGCCTGGGTGATCGCGTCCGTCGGGATGCTCGGCTTTGCCGCGTTGCCCGGCATGCCAACGACGGTGTTCATCGTCATTGCCCTGATCACCGGGACCGCCGGCATCGTTCAGTTGCAGGCGCGGGCACGCCAGGCTCGCCAGGGCGACGCGTCGGCCAAGGTTGTTTCCCCCGAGCAGAACGGTGCTGAAGACGTGCGCAGCTTCGACCCGACCCGTGCCTACCTTTTGCAGTTTTCCAAGGCGCTGGAGGGCAACCCCGCGGTCGAAGAGGTCGTCCAGGCGATCCGCAGGAAGCGTAACGGGCTGGTGGCGGGCTTTGGCCTGACCCTGCCGCCCTTCGAGATCGAATACAGCGCGGTGCTGGAGGACGACGAGTTTCGTTTCTGCGTGCACGAAGTGCCGATGTTGCGGGCCACGTTCGGAGAGCGTGTCGCCGTGGCCCGCGGACCGCTGCCCTTCGAACCCCAGGATGCACAGATCGGCAGCGAAGTGCGCGACGAGTACCAGTGGCTGTGGCTGCTACCCGACGATCCGCTGTTGGCGGACGAACGTGTAGAGGCCGTGTCTGCGGCTGAACTGCTGGTGGAACGGATGAGCCGCGCCATGTTCGCCACCGGCCCGCAGTTCCTCGGATTGCAGGAAAGCAAATCGATCCTCAGTTGGCTCGAGGCGGGCCAGCCGGAGTTGGTGCAGGAGCTGCAGAGAACCATGCCGTTGGCGCGATTCGCCGCGGTGCTGCAGCGCCTGGCCGGTGAAGGCGTGCCGCTGCGGGCGGTTCGCCTGATCGCCGAATCCTTGATCGAACATGGGCAACACGAGCGTGACGTCGGTGCGTTGACCGACTATGCGCGCATCGCCCTGAAGGCGCAGATCTATCACCAGTACCGCGACGAAGAAGGCTTGCACGTCTGGCTGCTGACGCCGGAGACCGAGGGCCTGTTGCGCGACGCGCTGCGCCAGACCCAGACAGAAACTTTCTTTGCCTTGGAGAGCGTGCACACCCGGGCGTTGGTGCTGCAGTTGCGCGAAGGTTTCCCGTTGCGCGCCAAGCGTGTCGCCGTGCTGTTGGTGGCCCAAGACCTGAGGGCACCGCTGCGCGACCTGTTGCGCGACGAATTCAATCACGTGCCAGTGCTTGCCTACAGCGAGCTGCACAGCAATGCCCAAGTGAACGTGCTGGGACGTTTCGATCTGGAGCAGGAGCACTTGCAGGTGGAGAACGCCGCCTGACGCAGCGGTGTGCTCACTTGAAGAATGCCAGGTGCATTCACGGGCCTGGTCGTGACAGAAGGCGGGTGCCTCGGTGGCCCCGCATTAACGGGTTGAGGGCGCACACCTGTCGCCCCTTGAGGAATCGGCCATGTTCGAGCTGCGTGTATTGAGTGGTCTGCACCGAGGTGCGGCATTGCCGCTGGTGGGTGAGGAGTGGGTCGTCGGGGCGGCGGAGGAAGCCGATCTGGCGCTTTACGATCCGGGCATCTGCGCGCGTCACGTACGTCTGAGCCAGTTGCACGGGCAATGGACGCTGGATCCGCTGGAAGGCGCAGTGTGCGACGGCCAAGGCCAACCCTGGGCGGCGCTTGAGCCGTTACTGGCCAACATGCCTTTCGCCGTGGCCGGTATCTGGTTGTGCCTGGCGCCCGCCGAACAACCCTGGCCGCCGGAGACGGCGCAGGACGACGAGGTGGCTGCGGGCCGGGGCAGCGCCAGGTCTGCGGCGCGGCCGTCCTGGCCCAGGCGCCTGGCGATCGCGGCGGCGGTGATCACTGTCGCCTCCAGCGCCTGGGCCTTTACCAGCCAACCGACCGAGACCCTGCGCAGCCCGGCCCAGCCGCCGGCAGGCAGCAAGGTGGCCCTGGACGATGTCGAGGCGGTGCGCCTGGAGCTTGCGCGCATGTTGCAGGAGCGTGACCTGGCCGCCAGCGTGCAGGTGGAGCTGCGCAACGATCGGCTGGTGCTGGTGGGCGAACTGCCGCGCCAGCGCCTGGCGATGGTCGAGCGCCTGATCGAGCGCTTCAACGCTCGCTACGAGGCGCCGGTCGTGATCACGGCCGAGGTCAAGGAGCGCCTGACCCAGCTGCCGTTCCAGATCGCCCAGATCGTGGGCGGCAAGCGCGGTCACGTCGTCACCTCCAATGGACGTCGGTTGTTTCTCGGTGACCAGATCGACGGCCTGCGCCTGACCGCCATCGATAACAATAAGGTCACTTTCGAAGGCGACCAGCGCTACGAGGTCACCTGGTGATGACGCAGGCGGCCATCGCGCGACTGGAGGCCTGGGAAGCCGGGCAACGGGCCCGCCTGCGCCGGTTCGCGCCGGTCACGGTACGCGGGCGGGTACAGCGGGTCAGCGGCATTCTGTTGCAATGCCGGCTGCCCGCGGCGCAGATCGGCGACCTGTGCCGGGTCGAGCGCGATGGGCGCGAGCCGTTGCTCGCCGAGATCGTCGGTTTCGACCAGCACGATGCCTTGCTCAGCGCGCTGGGCGGCCTGGAAGGTGTCCGGGTCGGGGCCGCGGTGGAACCGTTGGGCATGCCCCATCGAGTGTGCGTGGGTCCGCAATTGCTCGGCCAGGTGCTGGACGGCTTCGGTCGGCCGCTGATCGACGGCGGTGCCGGGGCGTTCGCCGGTTCCCAGGTGCCGGACGCGTCGGTGGTGATTGGCGAGGCCCCCGCGCCGACCGAGCGGCCGCGCATCCAGCGCCTCCTGACGACGGGCGTGCGAGCCCTCGACGGCCCGCTGGCGCTCGGTGAAGGCCAGCGCGTGGGGTTGTTCGCCGGTGCCGGTTGCGGCAAGACCACGCTGCTGGCGGAGATTGCCCGGAACGTCGATTGCGATGTCATCGTGTTCGGCCTGATCGGCGAGCGCGGACGTGAGTTGCGCGAATTCCTCGACCATGAACTCGACGATGAGCTGCGTGCCCGTGCAGTCCTGGTGTGCGCCACCTCCGACCGCTCCAGCATGGAACGCGCCCGTGCGGCATTCACGGCGACGGCCCTGGCGGAGGGTTTTCGCGGCCAGGGGCAACGCGTCCTGCTGCTGATCGATTCGCTGACCCGCTTTGCCCGGGCCCAGCGTGAAATCGGCCTGGCCGCCGGCGAGCCATTGGGGCGCGGCGGCCTGCCCCCGTCGGTCTACAGCCTGTTGCCGCGCCTGGTCGAGCGCGCCGGGTTGACCCACGACGGCGCCATCACAGCGCTGTATACGGTGCTGATCGAGCAGGACTCCATGAACGATCCGGTGGCGGACGAAGTGCGTTCGTTGCTCGACGGCCACATCGTACTGTCGCGAAAACTGGCGGAGCGCGGTCACTACCCGGCCATCGATGTCCTGGCCAGCCTGTCGCGGACCCTGGCCAATGTGGCCGACGTCGAACACCTGCGGGCGGGTATCAATTTGCGGCGGTTGTTGTCGGCCTATGACCAGATCGAGCTGATGCTGCGCCTGGGGGAATACCAGGCCGGTGCCGATCCCTTGACCGACCTGGCGGTGGAGTCCCGCGGTGCCTTGGACGCTTTCCTGCGCCAGGACCTGCGCGCGCCGGAGCCGTTGCCGTCCACGCTCGCCCATTTGCAACAGTTGACCGCTTATGTCCCGGGCTGACCTGGACGCCCTGGCGCCCGTACGCCGGCATCGTGAGACGCAGGCCGAACGGCAGTGGCGCCAGCAACGCGACCTGCTGCGCGAGCGGGAAGCGGCGGTGGTCGCCGCGCGGGCGCAATGGCAGGCGGCCCGCGAGCAGCAAGCGCAGCAGCGTGAGGGGTTGTGCCAGGAGCACCGCGGTCGTGCGATCAGCGTAGGCGAATTGAATGCCTGGAGTGTGCAGGAGCGACGCCTGATCGGCGAGCTGGCCGAGCAAGCGCGGGCGGTGCAGGTGCTGCATGACGAACAGCTGCAGCAGGAGCAGGAAACAGCGGCTGCCGAGCAGCGCTTACGGGGTCGTCGTCGCGACCTGGAGAAACTCAAGGCGCTGATGGAGCGCCTGGACCAGGAGCTCGGCGATGAATGAGCGCACCGTACGCCATGAGTCGCCGCCGCGTTACGAACCCTCGACGCCGCTCCCTCGGCACCCGCTGCGTTCTCACGAGCCAGCGCCGGTTCAGGCAAGCCGGGCAGTGCGGCCTGCGCCGTGGGAACCAGCGCGCCGAACCGAGCGCGACCCTGACGTGATGGCCGGGGGCGGCGATGGCTACTGGTTTCGCCAGTGGGTCGATGGGCCACACGACAGCACCCAGGACGACACCGCCGGCACCGGTTCGCTGTCATGCCTGGCGAGCCTGGGAGGCAGCGATGAGGAAGCGTTCGTCGACCAGCTCACGCCGCGCTTGCAGGCCACCCTCGACCAGCAATTGGACCTGCTGCTGCACCTTCCACACCTGGGACGTATCCGGGTCTGTGCACAGCGGTCGAGGGGCGCCTGCGGTTGGGACATCGGCCTGAGTAGCGAGGACGCCAGGACGCAGGCGCGCTTGTCCAGCCGTACCGGTCGCCTCGAAGACGCATTGACCCAGGGCTTGGGCCAGCCGGTAACCGTGCGCGTGACGCGCGAAAAGGAGGACACCTGACATGACCGTACTTGCTTTGTCGTTGCCCCACGTCAGCGCCGCGGACGCCGCTGCCCGGCGGATGCTGGGGGCGGGCGTCGGCTTGCCCTTCGAGGTGGCGGGCGAGGTGGGACGGCTGCAGTTGACCCTGGGCAACGGTCCTGCCGACGGCACCCCTTGTGCGCTGGAATGCGCCCATGGGGTTTTCAGCCTGAGCGAAGCCGGCCCGGTGCTCAGCCTGTTGGGTGAGTGCCCGGTGGTGTTGCCAGCCGAGCCCGGCGCGGACGATGAGTGGTTCTGGGCGCTGTTCCACCAGGCGTTGAGCGAGCCCGTGCGTGCCGCGTTTGGTTTTCTCAAGCCAAGCCTGGCACCGGGTGGCCGGGGCATTGCCTGTCGGCTCGACGTGCAGTTGGGGGCGGCGTGTGTCGTCAGCCACCTGGAAATGGCCGGGGCAACCTTGCTGGGGCTCTTGCGTGCCGCGCCCTGGCAACGGCGAACGGCCTCCTGGGACGAGGACTTGGCGCTTCGTATCCCGCTGCCGGTGGGGCATCTGGCCCTTGGAGCCGGGCAGTTGGCGGCACTGCGCCCCGGCGACGTCTTGGTGCCGGAAACCCCATTGTTCGATTCCGTCGGCCATGGGCGCATTGCCCTGGGCCGGCATTGTTTACAGGTGCGAGTGCACAGCCATGCCGCGCCGTTGCGCCTGACCGTACTCACCCTTGAGGAGACTGTTATGAGCACCACCACCGACACCGATCTGCTGACACCCGAGTGGGACGATACCGCCCGTTACGAGCCTGACATCCAGGAGCAGCAGCCCGAGGCGGCCAGCCAGGCGATTTTCGAGCCGGTCGAGGCTGAACCCGAGGCGGGGCCGTTGGCGATGCAGGCCGCCGGGCGCTTCGAGGACCTGCCGTTGGCGCTCACGGTCCGCTGCGGTCACTTGAGCCTGACATTGGGCGAGCTGCGCAACCTGGCCCCCGGTGCCGTGTTGGACGTGCAAGGTGTGGCCCCGGGCGCGGGCACGCTGTTCCATGGCGAGCGTCCCTTGGCCCATGGCGAGCTGGTCGAGGTCGATGGTCGCCTGGGCCTGCAGATCGCCCGCGTGGATGTGGCTGGATGAGCTTCCAGGGGGTCGACCCCTTTCTGCTGGCGCTGTTCATCGGGGGGATCTCGCTGGTGCCGCTGCTGCTGATCATCTGCAGCGCCTTCCTCAAGATAGCCATCGTGCTGACGATCACCCGCAATGCCATCGGTGTGCAGCAAGTGCCGCCGAACATGGCGCTGTACGCCATTGCCTTGGCCGCGACGCTGTTCATCATGGCGCCGGTCGGCCATAACGTCGCCGAAGCACTGCACGAACGGCCGCTGGATTTCAGCAGTACCGAAGCGTTGCAAGACTCCGCCCTGAACGCGATAAAGCCGCTGCAGGCCTTCATGTCGCGCAACACCAACCCGGACATCCTTACGCACCTGCTCGAGAACACCCAGCGGATGTGGCCCAAGGAGCGCGCCGAGCAGGCCAGTCGCGATGACCTGATGTTGCTCATCCCGGCGTTCATGTTGTCGGAGCTCGAAGCCGGCTTCCAGATGGGATTTCTGATCTACATCCCGTTCATCGTCATCGACCTGATCGTGTCCAACCTGCTGCTGGCGCTCGGCATGCAGATGGTTGCGCCCATGACCATTTCATTGCCGCTCAAGCTGCTGGTTTTCGTCCTCGCGCAGGGCTGGACGCAGTTGCTCGACAGCCTCTTCTACTCCTACCTCTGAGGGCCCGCGATGGACGCGATGACGTTGTTCAAGGAGGGCATGGTGCTCGTGGTCCTGCTTTCCGCGCCGCCATTGATCGTGGCGGTGATCGTCGGCGTGTTGACCTCGCTGGTGCAGGCACTGATGCAGATCCAGGACCAGACCCTGCCTTTCGGCATCAAGCTGGTGGCGGTCGGGCTGACCTTGCTGGTCACCGGGCGTTGGGTCGGCGCAGAGTTGCTGGGGTTGCTGCGCCGGGCATTCGAAATGATGGCCAACACCTGATGACGGCCTCGGCGTTCGTGCCCTATTACGACCTGCTGCTGTCGGTAGCGCTTGGCATGGCGCGGATCTATCCGGTTGCCTACCTGGTCCCGGTGTTCTGCTTCCAGCATCTGCGTGGCCTGCCGCGCCATGCCATTGTGTTCGCCTTGAGCCTGCTGCCGGCGCCCGGGATACGCCAGGCGCTGATCGACGCCAGGGTCGACTGGCTCATGTTGGGCGGGTTGATGTTCAAGGAGCTGGTGCTGGGCTTTTTGCTCGGGGTGTTGCTGGCGATGCCGTTCTGGTTGTACGAGTCGGTAGGCGCCTTGCTGGACAACCAGCGCGGTGCGCTTATCGGCGGCCAGTTGAACCCGGCGCTCGGCACCGACACCACGCCCCTGGGGCACCTGTTCAAGGAGATGCTCATCTTGCTGCTGGTCGCCACCCTGGGCATCGGCACCTTGACCCAGGTGATCTGGGACAGCTACCTGGTGTGGTCGCCCACGGTCTGGTTTCCCCTGCCCGGAGCGGATGGCTTCGGCGTGTTCCTCGGGCTGCTCGCCGAGATGTTCATGCACACGATCCTGTACGCGGCGCCGTTCATTGGCTTGCTGTTGCTGGTGGAGTTCAGCCTGGCGCTGCTCAGCCTGTACAGCCCGCAGTTGCAGGTGTTTGTCCTGGCGATGCCGGCCAAGAGCCTGGTCGGCCTGGGCTTCCTGCTGTTCTACCTGCCCACCTTGTGGGATGCCATGACCGGTCGTCTCGGTCGCTATTCGGAAATCCGGCACCTGCTCCATGTGCTGTTCCAGGCGCCCTGAAGGAGACGTCGCCCATGAGTGAAGACAGTGGCGAAAAGACCAAAAGCGCGACGCCGAAGAAGCTTCGCGACGCGCGCAAAAAAGGCCAGGTCGGCCAGAGCCAGGACCTGAGCAGCCTGCTGGTGCTCGCTGCGATCACCGAAGTGGCCTTGGTGCTGGCTGACGACAGCATGCAGGCGTTGCAAACGATGGTGGCGTTCCCGCTGCACCGGCTGCGCGTTGGCTTTGTCCGGGCGTTCGAGGAAACCCTGGCCCATGCCGGTGGCGTGCTGCTCAGTTTCACCTTGATGACTGTGGGGCTGGCGATCGCCACGCGGCTGGTGGCCGGCTGGATACAGTTCGGCTTTCTGTTTTCCCCCGAGGCCCTCCAGCCTGACCCGCACCGCCTGAACCCGATGAACCAGGCCAAGCAAATGTTCTCCGGCCAGACGTTGATCAACCTGTTCATGGGGCTGGTGAAAGCGTTGTTCATCGCGATGGTGCTTTACCTGGTGACCATGCCCGCGCTCGGGACGCTGATCAGCCTGGTCAACAGCGACCTGCAGACCTACTGGCGGGGGCTGGCCAGCCTGTTCCGGCACATCATGCATGTTTGCCTGGGGGTGTTGCTGGTGCTGGCGATCATCGACTTCGGCTTGCAGAAGTATTTCTTCGCCAAGCGCCTGCGCATGAGCGAGGAGGAGGTGCGTAAAGAGTTCAAGGAAATGGAAGGCGACCCCGACGTCAAGTCGCATCGCCGTAGCCTGGCCCGGCAATTGGTCAACCAGTCCGCCGACAAGGAAGCCAAGCCGGTGGAGGACGCTGACATGCTGGTGGTCAATCCAACCCACTTTGCCGTCGCGTTGCTGTATCGGCCCGAGGAAACCCCGCTGCCGAGGCTCATCGTCAAGGGGGTCGATGCCGAAGCCCGTGCGTTGATCGAGCGCGCCAAGGCTGCCCGGGTGCCGGTGATCCAGTGCATCTGGCTGGCGCGCACGATCTACCGGGAAGACGTCGGTGGTTATATCCCTCGCGAGACCCTCCAGGCGGTGGCGCACATCTATCGGGTCTTGCGCGAACTGGACGACGAGGCCAAGGCCGAGGTGATCGAGATTCCGGAATTGAACCTGCGCTGAGACGTTCGATGGAACCGATGCGGGTGACGTGCCACTCAGGGAGTGAGCCTGATTCGTCCGGGCCTCCCTCGGCTTGCCGAGAGAGCCCATGACGCGCAAGCCGAATCGCGGTGAACCCATTGGAGGATCTTCCCATGCCGAATGACCCCAGTCCGGTCAGGGCCACAGGCGCCCTGCACGGCATCGACAGCTTTCAGCCCAACTCACCTTCGCTGAGCCAGCAGCCCCATGAGGCGCAACAGCGTCGCGGAGCCCAGAGCCTGTATGGACGAGGACGCTCGTCCTCGGTGTCCCCCAGCTTGCATCAGCAGCGTGGCCGCACCCGGACCCGGGAGGCAGACCGCACGATGCCGACGCCAGACACGTTGCCGACGGGCGAGACGAACACCAACCCGTCTTCAGGGCCGGCTTCTACGCCTTCGTTCATGTCCGACATGGAGGCGCGTCAACGCCAGCTGATGGAAAGCCAGTACCAGATGCAGATGGGCATGGAGGAGCGCCAGGCGACCATGCTGCAGATCAAGAGCGCAGCCGATATGACCAAGCTGATGAGCGACACGGTGACGGAGATCACCAAGGGCTTCATGGACAGCGCCAGGAAAGTCATGCAGGAAGGTGGCGAAGCGATGAAGCTTCGCTGATACCCCAGGATGTGTTCATGGGCTCCGTCAGGCTTGTCTGGCGGGCCCATGGCCTGTTCAACCCAGCCGCGAGCGGTTCATGTTGAGGGAGGCCGGACGTGGGCCGCCGGGTGTGGCCAGGTCCAGGACCCGTGTACGCACATCGCTGGCCTGGGCGACGAAGCCCACGACCCAGTGACAGAACCCTTTCTCGTCGAGCATCGCCAGTGAGCAATGGGCACACAGGCGAACACAGGCCTTATCGTCCAGGGCCAGCCAACTGCCGCCGAGCAGGTCCAGGCGAAAGTTGAGCTCCAGCAGGCGCTTGTGCAGGCTCGGTGCGTGGGCGGGCACTTCGATCGCGCAATGGAGAATGGCAATGTCGCTGTGATCGGGCAGCTCGATGACTACCGCTTCGCGGTTGTGCCTGTCATACAGCGCGCAGACGCCGTCCTCCAGGTGCAAGTCCGCATGTAGATGGTCCGCGAGGGCTGAGATCAAGCGCTGGGCGAGCGGTGCGGCGGTCATGGGAAACCTCGTTCAATACGTGGGTGGGCGGTCGTCGAGGTCTTCCAGGCCCAGCAACGACAACTGCCGGGACTGGATTTCATCGAGCAGCTGAGGGGTGATTGGCGCCTCCGGCAATGCATGCCACACCACGAGTGCGCGCTGTGGATCAAGAAACACGAACAGTTGCGCGTAGTCGATGGGGTGGGCGAAGCGCCGTTCGAGCGCGCGCTGGATCTGGTTCGCGCCCAGCGCCTGGCTGTGTATTTGCAACGCAATCCCTACGCTGTGGGGCTCGCGCCGTAAGCCGAACTCGATGCCGGGGGCGATCTCCCAATACGTCGCGACGCCAGCGATGATGTTCCTTTGGAAGTCCTGGCGAGTGTTTGCGCTGTGCACCGTGAAAGACATGCCGTTTCAGTTCTCCAGTGGAACGACCGTGTGGTCGAGTGGGTGTTCGGGCGTGCCGAGGCCGCCACGCATGTCGGGCGACCACCAGATCACCAGGCGGGCGTTGTCGGGCTCAATGCGGTCACAGGCTTCGCCCTGGCAGCCTGAACGGCTCGCACAGCCGGCGAAGACCGGCAGGCCGAGCAATAAAACCAGCAGCAATGGCGTGCGACTCATGGCGCGATCCTCGCTTGGGTTTGCAGGAGAGAGGGCCGTCCGCCGCCAGGCGTGCGGGTGGGCTGATTCATGACCACGAACACTTCCGTTTCTTCGCCGGGTTCCAGCCAGACCTTGGGCCAGGCGGACGCCGCCAGGGTCCAGCGACTGCCGCAGCTTGCCTCGTCGAAGCGCAGGCGCCGCGAACCCTCGTTGCGTACCACGCCCACGGCGATTCCGTAGTCGGGGCCGGCGAACCATTGGGCCCGTGTCGCGTCCAGCGCCAGGCCGGGTTGCAGTGCGCAGAGGGTTTCAGGCGAGTAGGGAATCGACCCGGCCTGCTTGAATGTGGCTGGAATATGGCCATCGGCGAGCTGGGCGAGCACATCGCTGACCTCGATGCGACCGACGGGACGCTTGCCGTTGCGGCGTTCTTCCACGCGAGCCATGGCGCTGTCGACCTGGGCGCGGTCCAGGGCGGAGATGTAGCGTGCCGGGTCGACCTGGTCCCCGATCAGCCGTGGCGTGAGGATGAATACCCGCTCCCGGCGATTGGTCTCGCGGGTGGTCGAAGAGAACAGCAGCGGGCCGATCAGCGGGATGCGGCCCAACCAAGGCACCCGCTCGACGTTGTCGCCGGTTTCTTCCGTGTGGAACCCGCCGACGACCAGCGACCGGCTTTCGCCCATCACGGCCTGGGTACTGACCACCCCCCGGCGCACGCTGGGTGTCTGCTGGCCGACTTCGGAGGGTTCGATGCGTCCGTCTTCGATGTCCAGGGACATCTGGATCTGACTGTGGCCCCCGGTCTCGATGGCGTGAGGCACCACCTGCAGGCTGGTCCCGGCGGTGATCGGCTCGATGTTGGCCACCCGTTCACCGATGGCAGAGAGGTATTCGGTGCGGCTGAAGTCAATCACCGCGGGTTGGTTTTCCAGGGTCAGTACCGAGGGGTTCGCCACCACCGTGGCCAGGCCTCGTCCCTCCAGGGCCCGTAGCTGCGCGGAAAAATCGCCATAGTCCTGGATGAACACGGTCGAGCTGGCACCGGGCCGAAGCATCGAGGCACCACCAATGAGGTCGCCGCTCTCGACGTTCCAGTTGGCGGCCAGTTCGGCCAGTTGGGTACGGTCGATGTCGAGAATGATTGCGTCGATCTCCACCAGCTTGCGCGGCACGTCCACATCGCGAATCAGTGGTGCGTAGATTTCCCGCCGCTTGGGCGCGTCGTAGATGAGCACCGCATTGTTGCGCACGTCCGCCTCGACACGGATCTTGCCGCGACCACCGCCGCCGCTGTCGCCGGGCTTGATGCGGGTCGTGTTCGGGCGGCCCATGCCGTTGAAGGTCAATTGTTCGAGATTGCCCATGGCCATGGCTTGGTTGGTCTGCATGTTCTGGAACGACGCTTGAGGAATGGCTGTCTGCGTGCCTCCCGAGGTGGAGCTGCGGGTTTCCAGCAGGCCGCGCAGGATACTGGCGACCCCGGGGATGACCAGCGTTTCACCCCGGTACTTGATATTCCGGTCGGCGGCGGTGGCGTAGCGCAGTGGGAAGTTGATGACTTCCTGTTTCTCCTCGGGCGTCTTGCGTGCCCTGGCGAACTGCGTCACCAGGCGTACGTAGCGTTCCGGTCCGGAGATCAGGACCACGCCCTCGTCGGGCAATTCACCCCAGCCGAAACGCGGGTCCAGCAGGCCGATGTCGGTCAGTGCCTGTTTCATGTCCGGTGCGGCGTCGGCGGAGACTTCCAGGCGCCTGGAGCTCTGGTTCTGCAACGGGCTGACGTAGAGGGTGTTGCCATACACGAACCATTGGAAACGATTTTCCAACCCGAGCCTGTCGAGAAACGCCTGGGGACTTTCGGCACGCATGCGGCCCTCGACATTGCCTTGCACGGTGCCGTCGATCACCAGTTGCACGCCGAAGGTGTTGGCGAAGTCTCCGAGCACTTTGGCCAGCGGCGTAGCCTGGGCGTCATAGGCATACGGGGTGTTCTTCCAATCGGTGGGCACGGCCGCCCCGGCCGGCATGCCCAGGCCGAGCGTGCCGGCGAGCGCCAGCGCGATCAGCGAAGGTTTCACCCAGCGGATTGCGATCAACGGCTGGAGACATGACGTGTCTCCGGTCAGCAAGCGGTACGGCATGAGCCACTTGTTAGGCATGTCGAATTCCTGTTCCGAGGAAGTGAAGAGGCGAAGGCCGTCGCATCACCGGCGCCGGAGCGGTACGTCGGTTTCCGTGGAGGATGGATTGCCAGGTGTCGCGCTGGTTGAGCAGTGCTTCGAGCGTTTCGATCAGGTCGTCGATGTGACAGTCCGCTGCCAGCTGTGCCAGCAGCCATAGGCGGCTGTCCTGGGGCGAACGGCCCAACGCCCCCGGGAAGCGGGAGAGGCTTGGGTGCGCCAGCCGCAGAATGTCTTGCAGGGATGCCTCACTGGTTGCCGAGGCAGGCAGTTCGACCGAGACCAGCAGACTGTCTTCGAGCTTGCCGAAGGCGACTTCGCCGTCGTCGATGAGCAGGACGAAGTGTTCCGGCTCGTCGACGTTGGCGCGCCAGCGCATGAGCTGTGTCCGCAGCTCATGGCATTGCATCGATGATTGCCTTGGCGAGGTTGTGGTGGGCAGTGGTTTGTTGAGTGGCCGCGTTCACCGCCACCGACATGCCGTTCATGCTGGTGAGGAAGGTGTGCATGTCGTCGAGCGACTGGCTTTCGGCCGCGTTCATCGCTGCGTTGTTGACGTTGTCGGAGGCACGTTGGAAATAGGTGTCGAGGCGGCGTTGGATGGCATCGATGGAAGACATGGACGGTTCCTCTGGGCTGGGGCGTATTCACTGGGTGAGTGGTGGTTACGCCGGCAGCGGTTCCGCGAAGAAACGTGAAAAAGTGAGCTCGGTCACGGCCGCGGTTCGACCACCCGCAGTGCTTCGATCGCGCTGGTCCAGTCGAGCAGGAAGGTGCCGCCAGGTGTTTCCAGCTGCAACTGCTGGCGCGCCATGCTGGCGTCTGCCACCGGCGTCCACGGGCAACCGTCACGGTCGCCGAGGCTGTGGACAAGGTGCGCCAAGTCGTCGGGATGACAGCGAAGGGGAGCGCTGACCGGGTCGTGCTGGCGACGGGCAAGCTGGCGGACGAGTGCCTCGATACGTGCCGGCTCCGGGACCTCGTCCAGCAGTACGCCCAGGGCTTCGTTGACCAGTTGCGCGGCACTCGTCTCGATCCGTTCCCACATGGCCTGGCGCTGGGCTTCCCACGCGGCGAGTACGGCTTCGGCGCTGTTCAGGAATTGAGCCTGAGCGTTGCGCACCACCGCGTCGGCGTCTTCACCGGCGCGTTCGAGCAACTGCGTGGCCTGTGCCTGGGCTTGTTCGAGGACGACTTGCGCCCGGGCGCAGTCGATCAGGGTTTCGCGGGCAATGTAAGGCTGCAGCAAGCCTTGGCCGTCGGGGCGCAGTTCAAGCGAACGCCGAGCGAGCATCGTGTATCTCCGGGTCGGTGGGGGGAGGGGCGGCCAGGCTTTGCTCGGCTTTCCAGCATGCGGATTGCCACAGCGTGTCGAGCTTGGCGGCCGGCGGTTGTGGCACGGGCAGGCCTTCGAGGGCGATGATCCGGTCGCGGGGAAACGCCAGGCGCGCTCGTTGCCAGGCCAACGTTCCCAGCCAGGTGCGCAGTAACACGAGCGGGTCGTGGCCCTGTTCGAGCCAGTGCCCGGGGCGCAATGCTTTGGCGGTGCGTTCGCACCAGGCGCGATCCTGGGGCGACAAGGCCTGGGTAGCCGTCAATGGCGAACAGGTGATCGCCACCAATTCACAGGCCAGCGCCAAGGTCTGCGGTGCGCCGCTAAGCAGCGATTGCAGCACCGGATTAGGCCGGGGTGGTGGGCAAGGGGTGATGCCGAAACTCAGTGCAAGCGCCGCGTGATGGCCCCGGGCGAGGGCATCGAGGCGTGATGCTGGCAGTCGGTCGAGTCCTGGCGGATACCACTCACGGTCTGCTGCGCGCCAGGCATGATTCCACCAGCGGACCCATTCGAGCGCCTCGCTCATGCGACGGTTCCACGGTTATCTGGCCTGGCTGCGGGTTTCTTCACCGCGAACAATGGAGGCGCTGTGCCGCCTGGCTGCGGGCCGGGTGCTTCGCTCGGCTTGGCGAGTTTCTGGGCCAGGAAACCTGGCAGCGACAACGCGCCTTTGTGCCATAGCCTGTAAAGGCCATACAAGGCGCCGAGCACAATGCCCAGCAAGCTGATGCCCGCCACCACGGTCACCGTTCGCCAATAGCTGACTTCGTCGGCCTGTATGAGGAACGGTCCGAAATGGGCCATCTTGCGCCGTTCCTGATACGGCGCGGTAGGCACGAACACCACCGATAACTTGCTGGGGTTCTGGGCCGCGTCGGCCATGCCGGGAATTCCGCTGGCGATCAGGTTGCGCACCCGCGGCGTGATGCTGTCGGGATCCAGCGCGCCGGTGTGCTTGATGAATACCGAGGCCGAGGCGGGTTGAACCGGCTCGCCGGGCGCGACCCGTTCCGGCAGGACCACATGGACACGGGCGAGCACCACCCCGTCGATCTGGGAAAGCGTCGACTCCAGCTCCTGGGACAGCGCATAGATATAACGGGCACGCTCTTCCAGCGGCGTGGAAATCACCCCTTCCTTGCGGAAAATATCCCCCAGGCTGGAGCGGGAGCGACGCGGCAGGCCTGCGGCTTCGAGCACATGGACGGCGCTGTTCATGTCGGCAGCGCCGACCAGTACGGTCAGCCCATCCTTGTCGAACTGCTTACTCGCCTCGATGTTCTTGTCCGCCAGCTCAGCGATGACCTCGTTGGCGTCCTGCTCGGAAAGGCGGCTATGCAGGGCCGCTCGTTCATCACAGCCGGTGAGCAGCAGGCACAGCAGCAACGTGGGGAGTGCGCGGATGGACATGGCCGACCTGCCTTTTACTGGAGATTAGTGAGCTTCTCGATCGCCTGGGAGCCTTTGCTGACCATTTTCGCGGTCATCAGGCTTTCCAGGTGGAAGGACGACAAGGAGCGGTTCGACTGCAACATGTCCTGCGGGTCGGCGGTACGGATGGCCTTGAGCATGTCGCGGTTGGCGCGCTCATCCAGGCGCTGCAATTCGCCGGAGCGGCTCGACAGCGAGTCGATGATGCGCGCGGCGACGTTGTTTTCGCTGTCGGGGGCGGCGGGTTTTTCGCGCATTTGCGCATTGAACCAGCTGACATCGCTGGTCTCGGCATGTGCCTGTGGTTTCGTCGGACCTTTCCCGGAAGAGGAGGCGAGGCTGGCGGCGTCGACGGCTTTGATTTCCATGGGTTCTCTCCAGTTTTCAAAGACCCTTTCAAAGGGCGGTTGCCTTCAGGCACACATCAGCCTCAAGACATTGCGAGCGCTATCGGTGACGCTCAGGTGAAATTCGATGTCTTCCCGGCTGCGTTTTGCCCGGTGCCGCATCGATGTGCGTTGGCCCGCGAGGCGGGCCAGGGCGAAGTCCAACTGCTCCAGGGCCAGTTGGAACAGCCGTGTTTCGCGGGCGTCCAGCGGTGTGCCGCGGGCGATGCGCCCGGTCCATGTCCAAGGCTCTCCGGCGAACGTGGCAGGTGGGGGATATCGCACGGGGTGCTGGTCCATGAAGCCGGCGATTTCGAGCAGCAGGTCCTGATCGTCCTGCGCATAACGTGCCTGGTCTTCATCGTCGTCGATATCCAGCAGCGTCAACAGTTTCCTGCGACCCAGCACCGCCAGGAGCTTGAGTAACAGCAACAGGCGCGCGTCACGCCGCCCCTGCAGCCCGGCGCCTTCCGTCTCCCAGGCACCGAACAGGGCGCCGCAGAAGGGATTGTTCGCGTTGCCGAAATCGCTCTGGCTGTCGATATCGTTATCGCCGATGGGCTGCCGGCGATGGGCGAACATCTGCGCCAGGTCGCGAAACAGGTCCTCATCGCTATACGCGTCGTCGCTGTCCATTTCGAGATTCGAGCCGGTACCGCCGTTGATTTCTTCCAGGATGTCTGTGAGCACCAGGTTCAAGGGGCTCTCCACCTCTGCCGCCAAGCCTCCCTGGGGACTTTGCCAACCGAATCGGGACTGCCCGCCCGCCGAGCCGTGCTCATTGCCCCATTGGGCGAGCGCCTCGCGTAACCGGCTGTTGGCCGGATGAAGCGCCAGGTGCTCGACGACCGCGTCTGCCAGGCCTTGCGTGGCCGGGGCAGGGCGCGGCGGTGATTCGTCGCGGGACAGTTCCCTGGAGGAACGAAGGGGGTTGAGCAAGTCGATGTGCATGGGGCTTATCTCATCGCGCTTGAGGTGACCCCGCCGCAGCGGGGCTTGAAGCAAGTGGTCAGTAATGGATGTTCTTCGACGCCTCCCCCATGGCGGTGATAGCTTTGGTTGCGCTGTCCATCGATCCTGCGGCGATCGCATTCATGGTGTCGGCGACCAGTTTCTGTTGGTCGAATTGGGATTTCAGGGTTGTCATCGCGGCCGCGGTCTGGTCCATCTGCTGCATGGCAGCCATGGACGCCGCTAGAGAAGCTCCACCAAAAGCCATAATCGTATCTCCTGATTGTGGAAGGGCGAGACGATTTCGAGCGCCTCAATGATTAGGTGGCGGCGCAGGCCTGAACGGTTCCACGCCGGCTTCCTAGTTCATCGATATTTGCAGGCACTTCATCCGGTAGTAGAGCGTGCGCCGGGCGATGCCCAATTCGGCGATGACCTTGTCGACGCGATGGTGGTGACGGCGCATGCAGTCTTCGATGAGGACTTTCTCGAACTGCTGCAGATGGTCCTTGAGGGTGAGTGTCGAGCTGCTGTGCTCCGATTGTTCGGCGCGGGGCAGCGGTGGCAGGCCTAGCACGTAGCGCTTGGCGGCCGATTGCAGCTCGCGGATGTTCCCGGGCCAGGCGTAGCCAAGCAGGCGGCACAGCAGTTCGGGGGAGGGTGGAATGTAGGGACGGTCGAGCGCCTTGGCTTCCCGGTGCACCAGTGACTGGAACAGCGGCACGATGCGCTCCCTCCTGCTGCGCAGGGGCGGCAGCTTGAGGCTGACGATGTTCAGTCGGAAGTAGAGGTCCCGGCGAAATTCGCCACGCTCGACCATTTCCGCCAGCGGGCATTGGGCCGAGGCGATCACTCGCATGTTCACCGGGATGTTCTGGGTCGAGCCCAGCCGCTGGACCGTCCTGGACTCCAGGACACGCAACAGTTTGGCTTGCAGCGACAGCGGCATGCTGTCGATCTCGTCCAGGTACAGCGTCCCGTTATGGGCGGCCTCGACGAAGCCCGCTCGACTTTGGCTGACGCCGGTGAACGCACCGGTGTTGGCGCCGAAGAGCTGGCTCTCGGCCAGGCTCTCGGGAATGGCGGCGCAATTGATGGCAACGAACCTGCCGGAGCGGCCGGACATCCGGTGGATTTTCTCTGCCAGCGTGTCCTTGCCGGTACCGGTTTCGCCGCGCAACAGCACATCGACCATCAGCGGGGCGACACTCTGGGCAAACGCCTCCAGGTTCAGAGCATCCTCTTTGGTGGAGTTGGAAAGTGCAGCGCAAAGCATCTTTTGCATCACTGACGATTCCATCTTGTTGGATTAGGAGGTCGACAAGTTGAAAGATGAAAAGGTATGAAAAACTTCCGCGCGCCGACGCGCCTGGATCGGAAATCAACGTTCTGCTGTCACGAGGGTTTAGAGAGAAAATTAAAAAAAAGTTCATGTTGCCGGGGCGTTTGTTAATCGATTCAGCCAGACAGTCGGCAAGCGCTCATCGGCCTGCGTAGCCCGTCTGGTACGGGGGTGCGGGGCAAAACGCGTCAGCACGAGGAAGGTATGGGGGAATTGGATCCGACAAACGGTTCAGCCCCTGTCCATTCTTCGAGCAAGGACTCTGGAGGCGAGCATATGCTCTCACTTTCGGGCGATCCCCAAGAGGCACTAAACAATACGAAACGTAGTGAGTCTTATCAGTTTGAAGTTGACCACGGACAATAACAGCCGACTGCCAATGTGTGGGTTGCGGTGACTTCACGACCGACACTCAAGGCCTCGAGAATCGGTTCGATGAAGCTGTTGCTCGAATTACAGCTCAGTCCTTCGCTATAAGGACCGAAGTACGCCAGTTTGCCGCTGCGGTCCCAGATCCCCACGGCCGGGCTGGCGGGAATCTGCTCCGAGCCGGGGAGTGCCGCGAGGGGTTTGAGGCGGTTCAGCGTGGCGGGCAGTTGGCCCTGGCTGGCGATTTTTTGTACCGCATAGAACTCGACGCCTTGCGGTACATATTTTTCGACCAGTTCGGCCAGGTGTTGCTGATTGCCGACGTTGCAGGGGCACGCCGGGTCCCAGAAATGCACCAGGCGGATCGCGCCAGGGCCGGCCAGCTCGGCGGGCAGATGCAGAGGATCGCCGGAAAACACCGCCGTGTGTTGACTGAAGGTCCGCAGGAAACGGCCCTGGAACCAGTCGTAGGCCACCCACAAGACGACGGCGCATCCGAGGGCAAGCAGGCTGGCAAGCAAGGTCGTGCGGTGGGACGGGCGCATGGAGTCGATCCTCTGAGGCCGCGTAGCTTGCCATGCTTGCCGCGACAGATGAATATCGCAGGCCTGTAAAGTCTGTTTCGCGCGATGCGCCCATGCCTGGAAACCTTGATGCCTGCCACTTTCGATGCCGATCTCCTGCGTGCCGGCCTGCAACCGCTGGCCCAGTGGCAAGCCCTGTCCGAGCAAGCCCAGGCTTACCAGCGGTTCTACGGGCTGGATTTTCCCCAGCGCAATATGCGCAAAGGGTTGGGGCGTTTCGAGGTGGGCGGGTATGAGCTGGTCAGCCAGGTCTGGTGGCCGGACAAAGCCGTGGCGACGATGTTTGTGTTCCACGGTTACTACGATCACATGGGGTTGTACCGGTACTTGATCGAGTGGGCCCTGGAGCAGAAGTTCGCGGTGATCGCCTGCGACCTGCCGGGCCATGGCCTGTCCAGCGGCGAACGCGCCAGCATCGAGGATTTCGCCGAGTACCAGGCCACCTTGCAGGGGCTGTTGGCCGAGGCCGCGACGCTGGACCTGCCGCACCCCTGGCACCTGTGCGGGCAAAGCACTGGCGGGGCGATCGTGGTCGATCATGTGCTCAACCACGGCGCACAGAGTCCGGCCCAGGGCCAGGTCATCCTGCTGTCACCCCTGGTGCGGCCACGGGCCTGGGGTTGGTCGCGCCTGAGTTATTACTTGCTCAAGCCGTTCGTGACCGGTATCGCCCGGCGTTTCAGCGAGAACTCCACCGACCCGCAGTTCCTGCCATTCCTGCAAGCCGACCCGCTGCAACCGCTGCGCCTGCCCACCGCGTGGGTGGGCGCGCTGGCGCAGTGGATCAAGCGTATCGAAGCCGCCCCCAGCAGCCCGCGCCAGCCGTTGATCGTGCAGGGGCAGGCGGACATGACGGTGGACTGGGTGCACAACCTGCAAGTGCTGCGTGGGAAGTTCGACCGGCCGCAGGTGTTGATGTTGCCTGAAGGGCGGCATCATCTGGCCAATGAGGCCTTGGCGTTGCGGCAGGAGATGTTCGGGTTTCTGACCAAGCGGATGAGCCGGGGTCGGCGGTGATCGGGCTATTGCTATCGCGAGCAAGCTCGCTCCCACATTGGACCTTTGGTGCTCGCGAAACTTGAGTTCACTCAAGCCCCTTGTGGGAGCGAGCTCGCGATAGCGGTCTGAACTATTGCCCGAGCGTCTGCCCCACCGCCAACCCCGCCCGAATCGCCGCCAAAGCCGCTTGGTAATAAGCTTGGCCCTCGGCCGATTCGGCGAAGGTGGCGAACTCTTCCAGCTCGGTATCCGTCAGGTCACGGTAGACGTACAGCAACGTGTTGTTCAGGTCCGCGCCGATCTGTTCCATCAGTCGCTGGCGCTGGCCGTTGAGCATGCCTTGGGCCTGGCCAGCCCCCAGCAGGCCGGGGATCATCGAACTCAGGCTGTCGGCCGCCACGCCGGCGATCGCCAGGCTGACTTCGGCGCCGGCTTCGCGGGCGGGCAGGGCCTGGGCCAGGTGGCCGATGATCAACAGGCGGTTGTCGCTGGCTTGCATCTTCGGCAGGCCCTTGGCGTTTTTCGCCAATTGATCGCGCCGGGTCGCCAGCAACTCGGCCGCCACGACCTTGCGACCCAGGGGCGTCTGGAAAAAGGCCAGGGCCGGGTTCGGGTCTCGAAGCTTGCTGCGTAATTGCGCCTCGGCCCGCTGGTCCATGGCCTGGGGGGCGAAACGTTGATTGCTGTTGTTGACCAGTGCCTGGAACACCGCCGGCGGCAGGCTGCTCTGATAGCGCTGCTGGGCGGCGCTCAAGGCATCATTGAAATGCGCCCGCTGTTCCGGCCAGCCGGCGACCTTGTACAACTGGTCGTAGCTGTCTGCCCAGGCGGGCAACACGCAGAACATCAACAGTGAGAAAAGCAAACGGCGCATAGGGACTCCTGTCAGCAGCCGACTATTCTCCGTGGGGTGTGGGGTCTTGTCGAGAATTCGTATCAAGTTCGTACGGTGGTGCTATCCGACGCAGCGAAGCCGCTGCGTGGCGCTGTCGGTTTTGCAGGCACAGGCATACTATGCGCGCCATGCAAATACCTTCTGATCACCCGCTGCTGTTACGTATCGTCGACGACCTGGCCGAGCGCGGCTGGTCGCAGCAGAACCTCTTCCTGCCGGACGCGCTGACCCGTGCCCTGGCGGCCGAATGCCGCCAGCGTGCCGCCGAGGGTGAGCTGGCTCCGGCAGCGGTCGGACGCGGGCCGTTCTCGGAGATTCGCGAAGGGATTCGAGGTGATCGCATCCAGTGGATCGAACCCGGCCAGGCGCCAGCCTGCGACCGTTACCTGGCGCTGATGGACAGCCTGCGCGAGGCGATGAATCGCGGGTTGTTCCTGGGGTTGGAAGATTTCGAAAGTCATTTCGCCCTGTACCCGCCCGGTGCGTTCTACCTCAAGCACGTCGACCGCTTCCGCGATGACGATCGACGCGCGGTGTCTGCGGTGCTCTACCTCAACGACGATTGGCTGCCGGAGCACGGCGGCCAGTTGCGCATGTATCTGGAGGATGGCGTGGAGCGTGACGTGGTGCCCACCGGTGGTTGCCTGGTGGTGTTCCTGTCGGGGGAGATCCCCCATGAAGTACTGCCGGCCACCCGGGATCGCCTGTCCTTGACGGGGTGGTTCCGACGCCGCGGCAACGAGTTGTTCTGACGATGGAAAAGATCCTGGTCAGTCGCTGCCTGCTCGGCCATCGCGTGCGCTACGACGGTGGTGCCAGCGGTCCGTACGATCAACTCCGGCACTGGCTCGACGAAGGCCGGATCGTGGCGCTGTGCCCGGAAGTCGCTGGCGGCCTGCCCACGCCCCGGGCGGCGGCGGAGATTCCCGGCGGGCAGGGCGGACAAGTGCTCGACGGCCACGCAGCGGTGATCACTACCGACGGTGAAGATGTCAGTGCGCAGTTTTTGTCAGGCGCGTATCAAGCGCTGGAACAGGTGCGTGAACACGGCATCCGTATCGCTGTGCTCAAGGCCAACAGTCCGTCGTGCGGCAATCTGCTGACCTATGACGGGACGTTCAGCGGTGTGAAGGTCAGCGGCGAAGGTGTGACGGCGGCGTTGCTCAAGCGCCATGGCGTGCAAGTGTTCAGCGAGCTGGAGTTGGCTGAAGCGGCGGCGGCCCTCAAGGCCTTGAACAACGATTGATGGATTGCTTTTGTGGCGAGGGAGCTTGCTCCCGCTGGGCCACGAAGTGGCCCCGAAATGCTGAAGCGCGGTAGGCCTGACACACCAAGGTGTCAGGTTTTGGGGTTGCTTCGCAACCCAGCGGGAGCAAGCTCCCTCGCCACAGGTCTTGTGTGCTTGCCAGAGGGTTTTGTGTCGCTTAGAGCTCCTCGGCCAACTGCTCGATCAGCTCCTGTCGCTCTGCCTGGCTCAACCGCGCCTGGGGATTGAGGGATGACCATTGCGGATGCGCCCGGGCCTTGTTCAGGGCGTCGGGCAGCTTGCCCTCGCGCCAGGACTTGTCCTGGGGCGTGGCGATGCGGATGCTGTCCATCGCCGCGTGGCCGCGCAGGTTGAGGGCCTGCAGCAATTGTCGTTGGCGCAGGGCCAGCAGGCGCAGCACGCCATCGTCCACCGTCAGTTCCCGTTGCCCCTTGAGCTTGCCCATCAGCCGGTTGCCGTAGCTGCGGGCGGTTTGCAGGGTGCCGCCGACAATGGCCCCGGCCAGGGCAGCGGCACCGAGGGTCAGGCCACCCACCAGCAAATCCACGCCGGCACCGGCCGCCGCGCCTGCCGCGATTCCGCCGCCGACGCGTACGCCCAGCTGCTTGAGGGTTTCGGGGTTGAACAAATCATCGCCCCAGCGTCCATCGAGCAGCGGCAGGTCGCTGGCGGCAGCGTCCTGGGAGCGGAACGCGTAGAGCTTGAGCAGGGCCTCGACGCAGCGCTGTTCGCGCTGACGCACCGCGTTGCGCAGCTCACTGATGGCCTCGCGTTCCAGCTCGGCATCACTGGCCACGCTGCGTCGGCAGGCGGCGCAGTCGATCAGCAATTCGGCGATCAAGCGCGCCGCGCTCTGCTGGCGGGCCAGGCGTTGGGCCTGTTGATCGGCGACCAGTCGTTCCAGTTGCCCGCGGGCGCTTTCCAGCAACAACGCGAGGCTTTCATACAGGCGCCGCTCGCCGTCCTCGGGCGGGGCGACGCTGTCGAAGCGCACCAGGGCGTGCAATCCCAATCGCGCCAGGGCTTCACGCCAGTCGGGCTCGCGATGGTGGGCGCTGCTGACGAAATTCAACACCGGCAACAGCGGCTTGCCACAACTGGCGAGGACTTCCAATTCATCGCGGTACTTGGCCAGCACCGGCTCACGAGCATCGATCACATACAGTCCGGCGTCGCTGGCGAGCAGTTGCCGCAGCACCTTGGCTTCCTGTTCGAAGCGTTGCCGCGCCTCGCTGCCCTCGAGGAAGCGAGCCAGGCGCGCCGGGCCGTCCAGGCGTTCGCCAGGGCGCTCCAGGCGCTCGAGATAATCGAGCAGGGCGATGGCGTCTTCCAGGCCCGGCGTGTCGTACAGCTCCAGCAGCGCTTCGCCGTCCACCGACAAACGTGCGCCCTCGACGTGCCGGGTGGTGCTCGGACGGTGGGACACCTCTCCGAAGCCGACGTCGCGGGTCAAAGTCCGCAGCAGCGAAGTCTTGCCCACGTTGGTGTGGCCGACCACGGCCAGCTTCAACGGCTTCATGGGTTCAGTCATGGCCGGTCTCCAGCCAGTTCAAGGGCATGCAGTCGGCGAAGGGCAGTTGCAACTGGTGCAGCGCGTTGTGCCAGTCGCCCAGGCGTTCGGCGTCCAGGGCTTCGCCGAGCGGGGCCTGCAACAGCCAGACGCGGGTGGCGCTGGCGCTGCGGGCCAGCTCGGCGATCAGCGCCAGGCTGCCCCGGTCTGGTGAACGGCGGGGGTCACAGGCAATGGCCAGGCGTGCGGGTGGAAAGCGCGACAATTGTTCCAGGAGTTTGTGGCGCGACTCGCGACTGTCGAGGATGCCGGCGCTTTTCACGGTGTCGGGCAGTTTGGGCGGCCAGGGCCGATCGTCCAGTTCGATCGCCACCAGCAGCGCGCCGTCGCTGTCCATCGCGCCGACGGCACTTTCGATGGGGGGCAACTGCGCGGGCGCGGCGTCGTTGACGCCCAGGCGTTCGCTGCTGGGCATCAGCCGTTCACGCAATTGGGCGTAGCCCGGCAGGTTCAAATCCAGGTGCAATGTGGCGCGACCGCGTCGCCAGCGCCACAGGCACAGCAGCGCCAGGCCCAGGCGCGGCAGCACGCCATAGACCAGCAGCACGCCGACCAGCCAGGCGGCCCAGGCCTGGCGGGCGCTCTCGATGTCCAGGGCGCCGTCGCCGCTGGCGCGGATCATCTCCACGGTCGGCACACTGAAGCCCAACAGGGCAGGCAGCGCGCCGAGGCCTCGGGTCATGGCGACGAAGGTCTCGCTGCCGAGGAGGGTGGTTTCCCAGACAAAGCCATAGCGCCGGGTCGCCATCAGCATCAGTAGAATGACCAGCGCGCTGAGCATCGCCAGCAGCCACACGCCGTTGACCAGCGCACCGAGGGCCCAGCGATTGAGCTTGTGCCGTTGCAGCAACAGCAGCAGGGCCGGTGCCAGTTGGGCGGCCTTGGCATCGCGGGCGAGTTTTTCGCTGAGCCACAGCCACAGGCGCCCCAGCGCGGCACCTTGCTCGCCCGCGAAGATCAGGCCCAGGACCCAACCGACAAGCAGGATCAGGTTCAGCCCCAGAAGACTGCCCAGGGCCCAGAACACATTGACCGGTGTTTGCCCATCGCCGAGGGCGGCGAACCCGAGGCCGGCGCCGCTGACGATGGCGAGCACCACCAGCACGATCAGCGCCAGGCGCGCCCCTTGCAGCCAATGGCGAAGGGCTTGGGTGAGGCCATCGCGCTCGGCCAGCCAGCGGGCGCGGTGGCGGATGCGGGTGGAAAGATCGCCGCCTGCCGCGCGGGCCAGGCGATTGGCTTCCTGATCCTCGAGCGGGCCGGCGTGTTCTTCACGCAGGCGGATCGTCTCGGTCAACCAGAGGTTCTGCAGTGCTATCACGGGGGCTTCCGTTGCTCGAATGAGGGTTGAGCATAACCGCTGTGATGCCTGTCGGGGTACGCCGGGCCTCTGGTATCCTCGCGGCCATGAACAAAACTCTCCCCTTAAGCCTGATCGCAGCCCTCGGTGAAAACCGGGTGATCGGCGTCGACAACAGCATGCCCTGGCACCTGCCGGGGGATTTCAAATACTTCAAGGCCACCACCTTGGGCAAGCCGATCATCATGGGGCGCAAGACCTGGGATTCCCTCGGTCGACCGCTGCCCGGGCGCCTGAACATCGTGGTCAGTCGTCAGCCGGACCTGGTGCTGGAAGGCGCGGAAGTGTTTTCCACCTTGGAGGCCGCGGTGGCGCGGGCCGAGGCCTGGGCACTGGAGCAGGGCGTCGATGAGCTGATGTTGATCGGCGGCGCCCAGCTGTACGCCCAGGCCCTGGCGCAGGCGGATCGGCTGTACCTGACCCGCGTGGCGCTGAGCCCGGAGGGGGATGCCTGGTTTCCGGAATTTGATTCGAGCCAGTGGGCGTTGGTCTCGAACCAGCCGAACCCGGCTGAAGGGGACAAGCCGGCCTACACCTTCGAAGTATGGGAAAAGCTTTAAAAGCATCGCGAGCAAGCTCGCTCCCACATGGATTGCCAGTGATCACCAATACTGTGTCCACTGAAGATTCAGTGTGGGAGCGAGCTTGCTCGCGATAGCGATCGTTCAGGTGCCACCCATCAAGCCTGCACCAACTCCCCATGCTCCTCGGCATCGAGCAAGGCCTTGTCAGTCTGCTGCATCACCTGGCTGGTAATCGCCCCGGCGGTGATCGAGCCACTGACGTTCAACGCCGTACGGCCCATGTCGATCAACGGCTCGACGGAAATCAGCAAGGCCACCAGCGCGACCGGCAAGCCCATGGCCGGCAGCACGATCAGCGCGGCGAACGTCGCGCCGCCACCGACCCCGGCCACCCCGGCTGAACTCAACGTCACGATCGCCACCAGCGTTGCGATCCAGACCGGATCCAGCGGGTTGATGCCCACGGTCGGCGCGACCATCACCGCCAGCATGGCCGGATAAAGGCCGGCGCAACCGTTCTGGCCGATGGTGGCGCCGAACGAGGCGCTGAAGCTGGCAATCGCCCGTGGGATGCCGAGGCGGCTGGTCTGGGCTTCGATGCTCAACGGGATGGTGGCCGCGCTGGAGCGGCTGGTGAAGGCGAAGGTCAGCACCGGCCAGATCTTGCGGAAGAAGCGCAGCGGGTTGATCCCGGCAGCGGACACCAACAGGCCATGGACCACGAACATCAGGCCCAGCCCGAGGTACGACACCACGACAAAACTGCCGAGCTTGATGATGTCCTGCAGGTTGGAGCCGGCCACCACCTTGGTCATCAGCGCCAGCACACCGTACGGCGTCAGCTGCATCACCAGGCGTACCAGGCGCGTCACCCAGCTTTGCAGGGTGTCGATGGCGTTGATCACTTTCTGGCCTTTCTCCACGTCATCCTTGAGCAACTGCAACGCCGCGACACCGAGGAACGCGGCGAAGATCACCACGCTGATGATCGACGTCGGCTTGGCCCGCGCCAGGTCGGCAAAGGGGTTCTGCGGAATGAACGAAAGCAGCAGTTGCGGGATGTTCAGGTCGGCGACCTTGCCGGCGTAGTCGCTCTGGATCACTTGCAGGCGCGCCAGTTCCTGGGTGCCGGCCACCAGGCCTTCGGCGGTGAGGCCGAACAGGTTGGTCAGGCCGATGCCGATCAGCGCGGCGATGGCGGTGGTGAACAACAGGGTGCCAATGGTCAGGAAGCTGATCTTGCCCAGGGACGAGGCGTTGTGCAGGCGGGCCACGGCGCTGAGGATCGACGCGAAGACCAACGGGATCACGATCATTTGCAGCAATTGCACGTAGCCGTTGCCCACCAGGTCGAACCAGCCGATCGAGGCCTTGAGGACCGGGTTGCCGGCGCCATAAATCGTGTGCAGGGCGATACCGAACACCACGCCGAGCACCAGTGCCAACAGCACTTTCCTGGCCAGGCTCCAGGTACTGTGACGGGTTTGCGCCAGGCCGAACAGCAAGGCGAGGAATACCAGCAGATTGAGGATCAGCGGCAGATTCATCAAAAGAGCTCCATCAGACTTGTGCCAGTCGCCTGAAGCCGCGACTGCGAACCGGGGAGCCTAACAGCCTGATAACTAATGAATTAATACTAAAAAAGCATGTAGATTGTCGTTTATGGAATAAGGCAGTGACGTTTACGGATACGCGGCTGGCGTGATCAAGATGTAAGCGGTCGCCCACAGGCGAGGACTGTCACAAGCATTTGTTAGCGTCGGATTCTTTGAACCCGGGAGAAATGCCGATGAAACTCGCACCTCGTTTTCTCGCTGTCGCCTTGAGTCTTGGCCTGGCCGGCCAGGTGCTCGCCACCGAACTCAAGCACTGGCCGGCGGAACAGGCCAAGGCCCTGGACGCGATGATCGCGGCCAACGCCAACAAGGGTAACTACGCGGTGTTCGACATGGACAACACCAGTTACCGCTACGACCTTGAGGAGTCGTTGCTGCCGTTCATGGAGAACAAGGGCCTCATCACCCGGGAAAGCCTGGACCCGTCCTTGAAGCTGATGCCGTTCAAGGACACGGCCGATCACAAGGAAAGCCTGTTCAGTTATTACTACCGCCTGTGCGAAGTGGACGACATGGTCTGCTACCCGTGGGTGGCCCAGGTGTTCTCGGGCTTCACGCTCAAGGAGCTCAAGGGCTATGTCGATGAGCTGATGGCGTCCGGCAAGCCGGTGCCGACCACCTATTACGATGGCGACAAGGTGGTCCAGTACAACGTCAACCCGCCGAAAGTCTTCACCGGCCAGGCCGAGCTGTACAACAAACTGATGGAAAACGGCATCGAGGTCTATGTCATGACCGCCGCTTCCGAAGAGCTGGTACGCATGGTCGCCGCAGACCCTAAATACGGCTACAACCTCAAGCCGCAGAACGTGATCGGCGTGACCACGCTGCTCAAGGACCGCAAGACCGGCGAACTGACCACCGCCCGCAAGCAGATCACCGCGGGCAAATATGACGAGAAGGCCAACCTCGGCCTGGAGTACACGCCTTACTTGTGGACCCCGGCGACCTGGATGGCCGGCAAGCACGCGGCGATCCTGACGTACATCGACGAGTGGAAAAAACCGGTGCTGGTGGCTGGCGACACGCCGACCAGTGACGGCTACATGCTGTTTCACGATGTGGACGTGGCCAAGGGCGGCATCCACCTGTGGGTCAACCGCAAGGACAAGTACATGACTCAGATCAACGGCATGATGGCCAAGCACGCCGCGGCCCAGGCCAAGGAAGGACTGCCGGTGACGGCGGACAAGAACTGGGTGATCGTCAAGCCGGAAGATATCCAGTAAGCCCCACCCCCCTTGTGGGAGCGAGCTTGCTCGCGATGGCGTCGGCTCAGCAGCATCCTTGTTGGCTGACACACCGCCATCGCGAGCAAGCTCGCTCCCACATTCGATTGTCGGTGTGCTCAGGATTTGCGCTCATCGCAAAAAAAATGCCCCGCACTTGGCGGGGCATTTTTTATTGCAACGAACGACGCTTACAGGCCGTCAAGCATCGCCTTGTTACGCACCGCACCCTTGTCGGCGCTGGTGGCGAGCAGGGCGTAGGCCTTGAGGGCCGTGGTGACTTTGCGCGGACGCACTTCCACCGGCTTCCAGCCCTTGTTGTCCTGTTCGATGCGGCGCCCGGCCAGTTCTTCGTCGCTGATCAACAGGTTGATCGAGCGGTTCGGAATGTCGATCAGGACCTTGTCACCATCGCGCACCAGGCCGATGGCACCGCCAGCCGCCGCTTCCGGCGAAGCGTGGCCGATGGACAGGCCCGAGGTGCCGCCGGAGAACCGACCGTCGGTCAGCAGGGCGCAGGCTTTGCCCAGGCCTTTGGACTTCAGGTAGGACGTCGGGTAGAGCATTTCCTGCATGCCCGGGCCGCCTTTCGGACCTTCGTAGCGAATGATCACGATGTCGCCGGCCTTCACTTCGTCGGCGAGGATGCCGCGCACCGCGCTGTCCTGGCTTTCGAAAATCTTGGCGTTGCCTTCGAACACATGGATCGACTCGTCGACGCCAGCGGTTTTCACCACGCAGCCGTCCAGGGCGATGTTGCCGTAGAGCACGGCCAGGCCGCCCTCCTTGGAGTAAGCGTGCTCGACGCTACGGATGCAGCCGTTTTCACGGTCGTCGTCCAGCGTCTCCCAGCGGGTCGACTGGCTGAACGCGGTTTGCGTCGGGATGCCTGCCGGGCCGGCCTTGAAGAAGTGATGCACGGCCTCGTCGGTGGTCTGGGTGATGTCCCACTTGGCGATGGCTTCGGCCATGCTCTTGCTGTGCACGGTCGGCAGGTCGGTGTGCAACAGGCCGCCACGGGCCAGGGAGCCGAGGATGCTGAAGATCCCGCCGGCGCGGTGCACATCTTCCATGTGGTACTTCTGGATGTTCGGCGCGACCTTGCACAGTTGCGGCACATGACGGGACAGGCGGTCGATGTCGCGCAGGTCGAAATCGATCTCGGCTTCCTGGGCGGCGGCCAGCAAGTGCAGGATGGTGTTGGTGGAACCGCCCATGGCGATGTCCAGGGTCATGGCGTTCTCGAACGCCTTGAAGTTGGCGATGTTGCGCGGCAACACCGACTCGTCGTTTTCGCCGTAGTAGCGCTTGCACAGCTCGACGATGGTCCGGCCGGCCTGCAGGAACAACTGCTCGCGATCGCTGTGGGTGGCCAGGGTCGAACCGTTGCCCGGCAGGGCCAGGCCCAGGGCTTCGGTCAGGCAGTTCATCGAGTTGGCGGTGAACATGCCGGAGCACGAACCGCAGGTCGGGCAGGCGCTGCGCTCGTATTCGGCAACCTTCTCGTCAGAGGCGCTGGAGTCGGCGGCGACCACCATGGCATCGACCAGGTCGAGGCCGTGGCTGGCGAGCTTGGTCTTGCCCGCTTCCATCGGGCCGCCGGAAACGAAGATCACCGGGATGTTCAGGCGCAGGGCGGCCATGAGCATGCCCGGGGTGATCTTGTCGCAGTTGGAAATGCACACGATGGCGTCGGCGCAGTGGGCGTTGACCATGTATTCGACGGAGTCGGCGATGATCTCGCGGCTCGGCAGCGAATACAGCATGCCGTCGTGGCCCATGGCGATGCCGTCGTCCACGGCGATGGTGTTGAATTCCTTGGCAACGCCGCCGACGCGTTCAATTTCCCGGGCAACCAGTTGGCCGAGGTCCTTGAGGTGGACGTGGCCGGGTACGAACTGGGTGAAGGAGTTGGCAATGGCGATGATCGGCTTCTTGAAGTCGTCATCCTTCATCCCCGTGGCACGCCACAAGGCACGGGCGCCGGCCATGTTGCGGCCATGGGTGGATGTTTTCGAGCGGTAATCAGGCATGGAGCACTCCGGGCGGCTAATCAGGTACTTATCAGGTATCAATGGGGAAGTGAGCTTCTGTCGACGTCTGGAGCACCCGGGTTTGGCCGTGTGTCCGGAAGTGGCCGATGACTTTGCAGGATCGCTGCGCGCCTCGGCATGAGCTCATAAACCCGCCGGGGATGAATGGCGATGAATGCCACGATTCTACACCGCTGGCGCCAGGATGAAATGACGCAAAGCGCTGATCGGGCGCTAATGTCGTGCATGGGATGACGACTGGCAGGGTTCAGCCGGCCAACAGCCCCCTGTCACGCTGCCGGACCAGGGCATTGAGCGCCAGCCCCAGCAGGCTGAGCAAGACCAGGCACAAGGCCAGGGTGAGCTGCAAGTCCAGCGGGGTGAGGCTGATCGCGGCACTGGTCAGCCCGCCGACGATGAAGATCAGCACACTGCCGGCGGAGGCGGATGTGCCGGCCCGCTCGGGAAATCTGTTCATGGCTTGGGTGTGGGCGGCTGCGCGGGCGATGGTCGTCCCGGTGGTGCACACGATCATGGGCAGCAACAGGGTGGTGACTGACAACCCCAGTTGATTGGCAAGCCCCAGCATCAGCAGGCCTGCGGCGAGGATCAGGGCCAGTCCCGTGATGATTTGCGTCTGTGGATCGATTCGATTGCTCAGCGCGGACGCTACCGCGCCCCCGCCGATGTAAGCCAGCCCATAGCCCAGCAGCGCCAGGGAAAAAGCCTCGGGGGAGAGGCGCAACTGGTCGATCAGGACCAGCGGCGAAATGACGATGAACGAAAAATGGCAGGAAAAAGCCAGCGCCGAGGTTAACCAATAGGCCATGAAGCTGAAGTCGCCGCAGACCTTTCGATAGGATGCGATGAAGTCCAGGCGCCTGGGTTGGCTGTCTGCCACAGGGCGTTGAAGTAAACGACTGGCGCTGATGAATGCACCGATGGCCAGGGCAATGAACACCAGGAAGCTGCCTCGCCAGCCCATCCAGCTTTGCAGCCCGGTGCCGGCCAGGGGCGAAACGGAAATGAAAATCCCCCCGCAGGTGACCAGAAAGATTCGCAGGCGCTGCTGTTCCCGACCGGTGAACAGGTCTTGGATCAGCGCTTGGGACAGCACGAAGCAACCGCATCCCAGGGCCTGGACGACACGCAAGAACAGAAAGGCCCCGTAACCGTCGGCGAGCACGCAACCGGCGGCTCCCACGGCGGAAACGGCGATCCCGATCAACAGCAGGGTTTTTCGTCCCATGACGTCGGAGAGCGGGCCGACCAGCAGTTGGGAAAGGGCAATTCCCACCGCGAACAGGCTGACAGACAAGGCAATGTCCGCCGATGAGCGTTCAAAATGCTCGGATAGGGCGGGGAACGAGGGCAGCACGACATCGATGGGAAAGACGCCGAGCAGTGTCAGCGTCAGCAACAAGCCGACGGTGGCCGGTTTGCGGGCAGCCGGACGATTTTGCGGATCAGTCATTGACGAGGTCCAAGACGTACCTGAGGGGGCGCTTTCAATCCTAATGCGTCATGTCCGCCGGGCGCCGGGGAGATTGAGTAGGAAGGTTCTGGTAATTGCGTGGGAGTTCTCCTGTGGACTTATTTCAGACGTGCAAAAAAAATCGCAGCCGAGGCCGCGATCAGAGTGCGATTCGAGTGCGCGGGGCGCAGCGCTACGGCACTGGCCCCGCCCGGTGTCAGCTGTTGGGCAACAACCGGCAGGTGATGCTCTTGATGTAGCGGGTCTCGGCGATGGCCGGGTGTACCGGGTGGTCTGGTCCCTGGCCGCCGCGTTCGAGCAGTTGGATGTTGCGGTCCAGATGACGGGCGCTGGTCAGCAGGATGTTTTGCAGGTCGTCTTCGGGCAGGTGCATCGAGCACGACGCGCTGACCAGGATGCCGTCCTTGCTGAGCAGGCGCATGGCTTGCTCGTTGAGACGGCGATAGGCGCCTTCGCCGTTCTTCAGGTCTTTCTTGCGCTTGATGAAGGCCGGTGGGTCGGCCACGATCACATCGAAACGTTCTTCGCTGGCCTTGAGCTCCTTCAGGGCCTCGAACACGTCGCCTTCGATGCAGGTCAGCTTCTCGGCGAAGCCGTTCAACGCGGCGTTGCGCTCGACACCGTCGAGGGCGAAGGCCGAGGCATCGACGCAGAATACTTCACTGGCGCCGAACGCCGCGGCTTGCACGCCCCAGCCGCCGATGTAGCTGAACAGGTCCAGCACGCGCTTGCCCTTGGCGTACGGAGCCAGGCGTGCACGGTTCATGCGGTGGTCGTAGAACCAGCCGGTTTTCTGGCCTTCCATGACCGGCGCTTCGAACTTCACGCCGTTCTCTTCCAGGGCCACCCATTCCGGCACCAGGCCGAACACGGTCTCGACGTAGCGGTTCAGGCCCTCGGCGTCACGGGCCGCGGAGTCGTTCTTGAACAGGATGCCGCTGGGCTTGAGCACCTGGGTCAGGGCGGCGATCACGTCGTCCTTGTGGGCTTCCATGGTGGCCGAGGCGATCTGCACCACCAGGATGTCGCCGAAACGGTCGACCACCAGGCCTGGCAACAGGTCGGAATCACCGTAGACCAGTCGATAGAACGGCTTGTCGAACAGCCGTTCGCGCAGGGACAACGCCACGTTGAGGCGATGCACCAGCAGGGACTTGTCCAGCGGCAACTTCGCGTCACGGGACAGCAGCCGGGCGCAGATCAGGTTGTTGGGGCTCATCGCAACGATGCCCAACGGCTTGCCGCCGGCGGCTTCGAGGATGGCCTGGTCGCCAGCCTTGAAGCCGTGCAGGGGCGTGGCGGCCACATCGATTTCGTTGCTGTAGACCCACAGGTGGCCGGCGCGCAGGCGACGGTCGGCGTTGGCTTTGAGGCGCAGGCTAGGCAGGGACATGACGTCGCTCCGGAAAAAAGAGCGGGAGTATACCGTGTTGCAACCTTGGCGGGGCTTGCGCTGGACATGTGGCGAGGAAGCGGGCGCCCTCGCCACGGTATCGTGCAGGCTTCAAGCGGACAACGCGCTGAGCAACTCGCGGTTGAACGCCGGAATGTCATCGGGCTGGCGACTGCTGATCAACGTGCCGTCCTTGACCACTTCCTGGTCGACCCAGTTCGCGCCGGCGTTGACCAAGTCATCCTTGAGGGTCTTGTAGCTGGTCATGGTCTTGCCCTTGACCAGCCCGCTCGACGCCAGCAACCAGCCGCCATGGCAAATCACCGCAATGGGCTTGCCCGCCGCCTCGAAGCCCTTGACCAGTTTCTGGGCGTCGGGATCGATGCGGATGGTGTCGGAGTTCTGCACGCCACCGGGCAGCACTACGGCGTCGTACTGGTCGACATTGGCGGCCTTGAAGGTCAGGTCGATCGGGAAGTCGTCGGCCGGCTGGTCATGGTTCCAGCCTTTGACCTGGCCTTCGCGGGCCGAAACGATGTCCACCTTGACGCCGGCCTGTTCCAGCGCCTGCTGGGGGCCGGTCAGTTCGGCCTGTTCAAAACCGTCGGTCACCAGGATGGCGACACGTTTGTTGTTCAGGAAACCAGACATGGAAAAATCTCCTCAAGCTGAGTGGTCGGGCTGCCGACTCAAGCCTGTATGCAGGCTTGGCTGTCGGCCCTGTAAAGTCCGAAGCCGATGCCTGAAGGAAAGTTCCGCCGATCTACCCGGCGGTGTATCGGATCCATCTTTAAGGGTTAGAATCCCCGCCTGACCCAGAGTGTGCACTCATGTCCAAAGAACTTTCCGCCGAACAGATCCAACAGTCCCTGCAAGGGATCAGTGTGCCGCCCCAGCCGCAGATCATGGTGGATCTGCAGATGGAGCAGTACATGCCCGACCCGGACCTGGAGACCATCGCCAAGTTGATCTCCCAGGACCCGGGGCTCTCGGGAGCCTTGCTCAAGATCGTCAACTCGCCCTATTACGGCCTGCGCAACAAGATCACCTCGATCCAGCGCGCGGTGAACCTGCTGGGCAGCCGTTCGATCATCAACCTGATCAATGCGCAGTCGATCAAGGGTGAGCTGCACGATGACACCATCGTCACCCTGAACCGTTTCTGGGATACGGCCCAGGACGTGGCGATGACCTGCCTGACCCTGGCCAAGCGCGTCGGCCTGGAGAACGGTGACGAAGCCTATGCCCTGGGGTTGTTCCACGACTGTGGCGTGCCGTTGATGCTCAAGCAGTTCCCCAACTACATGAGCGTGCTGGAGGAGGCCTACGCCAGTGCCAGCGCCGAGTGCCGGGTGGTGGACACCGAGAACCGCGTGTTCAATACCAACCATGCGGTGGTCGGTTACTACACTTCCAAATCCTGGCGCCTGCCCGATCACGTCAGCCAGGCGATCGCCAACCACCACAACGCCCTGGCGGTCTTCAGCGACGAGTCTTCACGCAACAACAGCCAGCTGAAAAACCTGCTGGCGATCTTGAAAATGTCCGAGAACATCTGTGCGTCCCACCGGGTGCTGGGCAACCAGGCCGAAGACCACGAGTGGGATAGCGTCGGGAGCCTGGTGCTCGACTACATCGGTTTGTCGGAATACGACTTCCAGACCCAGAAACAGGAAATTCGCGACCTCGCCTCTCGTTGAGTGCGCGGCGTCGCCTGACGCGAGAACCTCATGCCAGAACTGCCGGAAGTCGAAACCACCCGTCGCGGTATCGCGCCCCATCTTGAAGGCCAGCGGGTCAGTCGCGTGGTGGTCCGTGACCGCCGCCTGCGCTGGCCGATCCCGGAAGATCTCGACGTGCGGCTCTCGGGCCAGCGCATCGTGCAGGTGGAGCGGCGGGCCAAGTACCTGCTGATCAATGCCGAGGTCGGCACGTTGATCAGCCATCTGGGCATGTCCGGTAACCTGCGCCTGGTGGAGGTGGGCATGCCCGCCCTCAAGCACGAACACGTGGACATCGAGCTGGAGTCCGGCCTGGCCTTGCGCTACACCGACCCGCGGCGTTTCGGCGCGATGCTCTGGAGCCTCGACCCACTCAATCACGAGCTGTTGATTCGCCTCGGCCCTGAGCCACTGACCGACCTGTTCGATGGCGAACGGCTGTTCCAGCTGTCGCGGGGGCGTTCCATGGCGGTCAAGCCGTTCATCATGGATAACGCGGTGGTGGTGGGGGTGGGCAATATCTATGCGACCGAGGCGCTGTTCGCCGCCGGGATCGACCCGCGCCGGGCCGCCGGAGGTATTTCCCGGGCGCGTTACCTGAAGCTGGCGATCGAGATCAAGCGCATCCTCGCCCATGCCATCGAGCGCGGCGGCACCACGCTGCGGGATTTTATCGGTGGGGACGGCCAGCCCGGCTATTTCCAGCAGGAGCTGTTCGTCTACGGCCGGGGCGGGGAATTGTGCAAGGTCTGTGGCACGGGGTTGCGGGAAATCCGCCTGGGCCAGCGCGCCAGTGTCTGGTGCCCACGCTGCCAGAGCTGATTCGTCCGACGGTCTATAGTCAGTAGTCATATTGATTTAGCCGAAGGATCGCCCGATGAAACCGCTTCGACCTGTCGTTCTAGCGCTGCTGCTGAGTGTCGGTTTGCCTGCCCTGGCAAACAGCGGCAGCGGCGACCCGCGCTACACCATCCAGAATCCGCCGGCCTTCGCCATGCTCGGCGACCTGCTGATCGCCCGCCCGCTGCTGCTCGCCGCTACGGTGATCGGGGCTGGGGCATTCGTGGTGTCGTTGCCCTTTACCGCCCTGGGCGGCGGGGTCGGCGATGCGGGGAAGGCGTTGGTGGTGGACCCGGCCAGGGCCACGTTCGTGCGGTGCCTGGGGTGTGTGGGGGAGGGGTTTGAGCGGCAGGAGTGAGGCAGGCAACTGAAGCTTGGTGCTGCTGATGGCCTCATCGCGAGCAAGCTCGCTCCCACAGGGGTCTGCTGTGGTTACACCATTCGTGCCTGAAGCAAAGCTCCTGTGGGAGCGAGCTTGCTCGCGATGGGGGCTGTTGGGGCCGCCCAAAAGCTCAATCCTTGCCAGTAATCCTGCGATATTTCGCCATCAACTGCTCTTCAGTTTCCGGATGAGCCTCGTCCAGCGGGATGCAATCCACCGGGCAAACCTGCTGGCACTGGGGTTCGTCGTAATGGCCGACGCACTGGGTGCACAGGTTCGGGTCGATGACGTAGATTTCCTCGCCTTGGGAAATGGCCTCGTTCGGGCATTCGGGTTCGCAGACGTCGCAATTGATGCAGTCGTCGGTGATGATCAGGGACATGCAGGCTCCTGCCGGGGCGTTGGGCCCGGGCATCTGAAAACGTATGGGCGCAATTGTGCCGCATTGGCGAGCGCAGTGCACGCGGGCGCGATGGACTGCGTTGCGCTGCGAGGTGGCTCGCAGCGCTTGCCGGTCATTTCTTGAAGCGCAGGGTCAGCGCATCGGCCACGGCCGGGTGGACAAACTTGGTGATATCACCGCCCAACGCCGCGATTTCCCGGACCAGGGTCGAGGAAATGAAGGAATAGCGCTCCGACGGCGTCAGGAACAGGCTCTCGACGTCCGGTGCCAATTGGCGGTTCATGTTGGCCAGTTGGAACTCGTACTCGAAGTCCGAGACCGCACGCAGGCCGCGCAGGAACACATTGGCGTTCTTTTCCTTGGCGAAGTGGGCCAAAAGCGTCGAGAAGCCGACCACTTCCACGTTGGGCAGGTGCTTGGTGACCTCGCGGGCCAGTTCCACACGTTGCTCCAGCGGGAACAGCGGGTTCTTCTTCGGGCTGGCGGCGACGGCAATGATCACGTGGTCGAACAGGCGCGCGGCGCGTTCGACCAGATCGCCATGGCCCTTGGTAATAGGGTCGAAGGTACCTGGGTACAACACTCGGTTCATCGCGTCGTCCTGGCGGGAGTCCGTTGGGGAGTCGGATGGTATCGCAGCCTTCTCGGTCGGCCAAGTCGGCTGTTGGATAAGAAAGCACTATAGACGCTGCGAATAATCCGGATATTCATGGGTTTTTCAGGCGTTCGGCCAGGGCTGTCGCCAATTGTGCGGTCAGCCCGTACACCGATAATTGCGGGTTGGCGCCGATGCTGGTGGGGAACAGCGAGCCGTCATGGATCGACAGGTTGCCCAGTTGGTGATGGCGCCCCAGGCTGTCGGTGACGGCGGTTCTCGGGTCTTCACCCATGGCGCAGCCACCCATCACGTGGGCGCTGCCCAGGCGCGTGCGGTACAAGGCCAGGTCAAGCCCGTCGATCAGCGTGCGGGCCTCGGCCAGGGTCTTCACGTAGCGGGCATCGCTGTGCAGCGGCATCACCGCCTTGGCGCCGCCGGCGAATTGTATTTCGGCCATGCTGTGGAAGGCCCGGCGCAAGCCGTCCCAGGTATACGGCGAAACGGGGTAGTCGAGCACGGGCGCGCCATCGCTGCGCAACTCGACACGGCCGCCGGGGCTGTCCGGGTGAAAGCCGTCGCGCAGCAGCGCGAGCATGGCGTGGGTGTGAGGCAGCCGAGACATGTGCAAGGCGTTCTCGGGGCCGAACCCGCTCAACAGCGTGGCGGCGAGCGCCGGATGCAAGGGCGGGACTTCGAGCTTGTAGGACATCTTGCCGGTGGTTCCGTCCTGCCATTGGAAGTGATCCGAATAAATCGATTGCGGCGCACCGTAGAACGGGTTGATGACCTCGTCGAATTGCCCGGCGGACATGTTCACCAGGTGCAGGAAGGTGCGCTTGCCCACACGTTCGTGCGGGTCTGGGGCAGCGGAGCGCAACAGCAGGCCGGGGCTGTTGATACCGCCGCCCGCCAGCACGTAGTGCCGCGCCTTGACGGTGATGCGCCGCCCACTGGGCGCCACGCAGCGCTCGTCCATGGCCTGGCACTCGAGGCCGACGACGGCATCGTTCTTGATCGTCAGGCGCTCGGCCCGCGCCAGGTAAAGCAGCGCGCCACCCTTGTCCAGTGTGGCCGGGATGGTGGTGACCAGCATCGACTGCTTGGCGTTGGTCGGGCAGCCCATGCCGCAATAGCCCAGGTTCCAGCAGCCGCGGACGTTGCGCGGGATGACGTGCCAGGCGTAGCCCAATTGTTCGCAGCCTTTGCGGATCACGTCGTTGTTGGCGTTGGGCGGAACCAGCCACGGCGCCACGCCCAGGCGTTGTTCCATCTGCGCAAACCAGGGCGCCATTTCAGCGCGGCCGTGACCCTTGACGTTGTGCTCGGCGGCCCAGTGATCGAGGGTCTGGTCGGGCGTGCGGAAGCTGGAGGTCCAATTGATCAGCGTCGTGCCACCGACGGCCCGGCCCTGGAGAATGGTGATGGCGCCGTCCTTGCTCATGCGTCCGAGGCCTTCCTGGTACAGGCTGCTGTAGGCCTGGTCTTCGAGCAGCTTGAAGTCATGACTGGTCTTGAGCGGCCCTTCCTCGATCAGTAACACCCGGTAGCCGGCAGCACTGAGGATTTCCGCCGTGGTGCCGCCACCGGCACCGCTGCCGACGATGGCCACGTCGGCTTCCAGGGTCAGGTCCTCGGTCAATTGCGCGCCGTTGTAGGTGGTCCAGCCACGGGCCAGGCCTTCGCGGAAGGGATCGGGTACGGGCATGTTCTGGGCTCTCTTATTGTTTTGAATAGGTGATGTAGCCCCCTTGTGGGAGCGGGCTTGCTCGCGAAGGCGGCGGGTCAGCTTGCACAAGTGTTGAATGTGTAACCGCATTCGCGAGCAAGCCCGCTCCCACAGGGGTTGGTTCTGGTTTTCAAACCGTTGGCGGCCCCGGATACCCGCAATGCGCCCAGGCTTCGGATTGGGTGTACCAGGCCATCATCACCAATTGCAGCAACGAGCAGTGACCTTGCTGTAGCAGGTCCAGCGAACTGTTTTCCCACCGCGCGAGGAACTGGCGGATGTCATCGGCGCTGGCGTTTTCCCACGCGCCCCAGACCCCGGTCAGTGGCCCGCGGGTCACGCCCAGCGTGAGCACATCGAACAACTGGTGCGTGAGATCGAGCATGGCGGGGGACAGGTGGGCCAGGCTTCTGTCCAGGCTGCCCAGGGTCGCGTCAATGGCGGCAGGCATCTGCCCGGCGGTCACTGCGCCGTCCAGCATCACAGGGATGACGGCGCGTAAAAACGCCAGGTCGCTGTCGCGCAGGGCCGCCAGGCCGACGGCCGGCTGGCTTGGCGAGCAACCGCTCAGGCTGGCGCCCAGCCCGACGGTGGCCAGGAAGGCGCTGGCGCCGAGGCTGAATTTCAGCAGGCCGCGCCGTGACAGCGCGGGAGTATCGGTGAGGCTGGCGTTCATGATTGTGATCACCCGGGCAGACACGCGTCAGCGGACAAACAGCTTCTGAATCAGTTTCTGCAAGGGTTTGCCGTAGGGCGGATAAATCAGCTTCGCCGCGTTGAATCGCTGTTTGGTCAGCACACCCTTGGCCTTGCTGAAGGTCAGGAAGCCCTCATGCCCGTGGTAATGCCCCATTCCCGAGGGCCCGATGCCGCCGAACGGCATGTCATCCTGAGCGACATGCAACAGCGTGTCGTTCAGGCAGACGCCGCCGGAATGGGTTTCGTGGAGCACGCGATGCTGTTCGGCCTTGTCGTAGCCAAAGTAGTAGAGCGCCAGCGGGCGGGGGCGCTGATTGATGTAGGCAAACGCCTGGTCCAGATGGTCATAAGGCACGATGGGCAGCAGCGGGCCGAAGATCTCGTCTTGCATGACGGTCATCTCATCGTTGACGTTGAGCAGCAGGCTGTGGGCCATGCGGCGGCCCTGGCCTTGCTCGAACAGTTCGATCAGCAACGCGCCCTTGCCGGTGGCGTCGCTGATGTAGCCATTGAGCCGCGCCAGTTGTCGTTCGTTGATGATGGCGGTGTAGTCCGGGTTGTCCGCCAGGGTCGGATAAAACCTGCGCACCGCCTCGCGATACGCCTCGACGAACTCACCGACGCGGTTCTGCGGCACCAGCACATAGTCCGGGGCGACACAGGTTTGCCCGGCATTCAGGGTTTTGCCGAAGGCAATGCGTTGAGCGGCGTCCTTGATGGGGACATCGACCGACACGATGGCCGGCGATTTCCCACCCAGCTCCAGGGTGACCGGGGTCAGGTTTTCGGCAGCGGCCCGCATGACATGCTTGCCGATGCTGGTGGCGCCGGTGAACAACAGGTGATCGAAGGGCAACTTGGAAAACGCCATGCCGACCTCCGCCTCGCCGAGCACTACGCACACCAGGTCCTGGGGGAAGACCCGGGCGAGCAATTGCTTGATCAGCAAGCCGGTCGCCGGTGTCGATTCGCTGAGCTTGAGCATCACCCGGTTGCCCGCCGCCAACGCCCCGACCAGCGGCCCGATGGCCAGGAACAGCGGGTAGTTCCACGGCACGATGACCCCGACCACGCCCAACGGCTGATGGATCACTTTGGCTGAGGCCGGTTGAAAGGCCATGCCCACCTTGCGTCGGGAGGGTTTCATCCAGCCCTGGAGGTGTCGGCTGGCGTAATGGATGCCGTGCAGGCTCGGCATCAGCTCGGCCAACAGGGTTTCGTCGGCGCTGCGGTGGCTGAAATCCTGGCTGATGGCGTCGATCAAGGCTTGTCGTTCGTTGCTCAATACCTCGCGCAGTGCCTTTAGCCATTGCCGGCGCTGTTCGGCCGGTGGCATTGGGTGGGCAGCGTAGGCCTGGCGCTGGGCATCGAAGAGCGACCGCAGTTCGTCCAGCTGTTGTTGAGACTCGTGCAGGTAGGCAACGTCGGCAGGCATCGTCAGGCACCGGATGTTATTAGAATGAGGAGTTTTCTAGAGCTTATACTCTAGAAAGTCAATGGCGTCCGCAACGGCTTTGGGTTTTTCCTGTGACCGATAGGTCGTAAGATGCCGATCAATGCCTTCGTCGAATTAAAGCCCAAACCATGGCCCCACGAATGAAAACCAGCGAGCGCATCGTGCAGAACAGCCTCGAGCTGTTCAACCAACAGGGTGAGCGCAGCGTCAGCACCAATCACATCGCCGCCCACATGGACATGTCCCCGGGCAATCTCTATTACCACTTCCCCAACAAGCAGGCGATCATTGCCGTGCTGTTCAGTGAATACGAGAACCTGGTGGACAGCTTCCTGCGTCCGCCCCAAGGCCGGGCGGCCACGGTGGATGACAAGCGCTTCTACCTGCAGGAACTGCTGGCGGCCATGTGGCGCTATCGCTTCCTGCACCGGGACCTGGAGCATCTGCTCGACAGCGATCCGGACCTTGCGGCCCGCTATCGTCGGTTTTCCCAGCGCTGCCTGATCCACGGCACCGCGATCTACGAAGGTTTCGTTGCCGCCGGCATCCTGAAGATGGACCGGGTGCAGATCGAATCCCTGACCCTCAACGCCTGGATCATCCTCACGTCCTGGGTGCGGTTCTTGTGCACCACGCGGGAAAATTTCAGCCACCTGAGCGAGCAGGCCATCAAGCGCGGCGTCTATCAGGTGCTGGTGCTGGAAGCCGGTTTCGTGACCGATCAGGCCCGCGAAGCGGTGGATGCACTGTTCAAGGAATATTACGTCCCCCTGGCCCAGACCCTCGAGGAAGGGCAGTAGGCCGATCCCCGACTTAGCCACAGGAGCTCACCATGCCCATCGCGCAACTCATCAGCCCCGAAGCCCTCGAACAGCGGCGATCACGGCCCGGGCTGGTCATTCTCGACTGTCGTTTTGCCCTGGAAGACCCGGATTACGGCCAACGCAGTTATGCCGAGGGTCACATTGCCGGGGCGTCGTTCGCGGACCTTGAGCGCGATCTGAGCGGGCCGGTGATCAAAGGCGTGACCGGGCGTCATCCGCTGCCCGAGCCCGAGGCCCTGATCGAGCGCCTCAGGGCTTGGGGGCTCGATAACGACAGCGACGTCGTGCTGTACGACGACGGCCCCGGCGCTTATGCCGCGCGGGCCTGGTGGTTGCTGGCCTGGCTGGGCAAGCGCGATGGCGTGTCCATCCTCGACGGTGGGCTCAAGGCCTGGCATGCCGCCGGCTTGCCTTTGAGCCTGGATCCGCCGCAGCACAGTCGTGGGACTTTCACGGGGGCGCCGGATGCGAGCTTGTTGATCGATGCGCCAGCGCTGCAACAACGCCTCGGCGAATCGGCCATGACTCTGCTGGATGCCCGGGCGTTGCCGCGCTTCAAGGGCGAAGTCGAGCCGATCGACCCGGTGGCCGGGCATATCCCGGGCGCCCAGTGCGCAGCGTTCACCGACAACCTGGGCGCCGATGGACGCTTCTTGCCGACCGCCCAGCTCAAGCAACGCTTCGCCGAAAAACTGGGCGAGCGCTCGCCCACCGAACTGGTGGCGTACTGCGGCTCCGGCGTGACGGCGTGCCATAACCTGTTCGCCTTGTGCCTGGCCGGGTATCCCTTGGGGCGGCTGTACGCCGGCTCGTGGAGTGAATGGATCAATGATCCCCAGCGGGGCGTGGCGAAGGGCGAATAGCCCACCCCCAAAAAACCAATGTGGGAGCGAGCTTGCTCGCGATGACGGTGTGCCAGACAACTTCAATGTTGCTGCCCCACCGCTATCGCGAGCAAGCTCGCTCCCACAGGGGATTGCTGGCGAACGCTGAACCGGTGAACACCTCCCAGAGGGGATTTGTGTTGTCTGCGAATCGTCAGCCGCGCCCCAGGCTGGCCAGCCAATCGGGAATCCGCCGCTCCAGGTAATATCCCGGGCGGCGTAGGGTTCCGTCGACAAACCCGACATGTCCGCCCCGGGCGTGCAGTTCAAGTTGGGTCGAGGTGGATAACTCGCCGGGTTCGGGCAGGCTGTGGGGAAACACAAAAGGATCGTCGGCAGCTTGGATGACCAGGGTCGGTGTGCTGATGCCCGCCATGAAATAGCGGCTGGAGGCACGGCGGTAGTAGTCCGCGGCATCGGAGAACCCGTGCAGCGGCGCGGTCACCCGGCCGTCAAAGTCCCAGAAGGTGCGCATGTTTTCCAGCGGGCCAAGGGCCGCCAGGGTTGCCAGGCCTTCGTGGCGTCCGTCGTGCTGGAACTGGCGTTGCTTGTTGCGCACATAGGCCACCATCTGTCGCATGAAGTGCGCCTGGTAGAACTTGGAAAATCCCTGGCCGATGCGATCGGCGCACTGGTCGAGGCGAAACGGTACCGAGACCGCCACCGCCCCTTGCAACTGGCTGTCGCGGCCGGCTTCTCCCAAGTGCTTGAGCAACACATTGCCGCCCAGTGAATAACCCACCGCAAACAGCGGCGCCAAGGGCCGCTTGGCGCGCAAGTGAGTGATGGCGGCGGCCAGGTCTTCGCTGACGCCCGAGTGATAGCTGCGGGGCAACAGGTTCGGCTCGCCCGAGCAGCCGCGCCAGTTCAAGGCCGCGCTGGCCCAGCCCTGGCGACCGAGCGCCTGCTGCAACCCGGCTACGTAAGGTGAGTTGGAAGAGCCGGTCAACCCGTGCAGCACCAGCACCAGTGGCGCCTCGGCGCTGTGGGGGCCGTGCCAGTCGAGGTCGAGGAAATCACCGTCTTCCAGCCACAGGCGTTCGCGTTGACGCTCGATGTGGGTGGTCTGGCGCCACAAGGGGCCCCACAAGGTTTGCAGGTGTGGGTTGCCAAGCCCAGGGGCAGGGACGAAACGTTCGGAGGCGGCGGACATCATTATTGTTCTCGATGCACTGGTCAGCCGTTCAGCCAATGTCCTTTGGCAAACGCTGCCACAACGCGTAATACACCCGTCCGGATTTCTGCTCGCGGTGCAAGCGCCAGTTGCCCGGCAAGCCCAGGCTGGACGGGGCAGTCTCGCTTTCAGTGTAGACCCAGGCATCCTCGGCCAGCCACTGACGCTCCTCGAGCAAGGCGCAGACCGTCGGCAACAGGTTCTGGTTGAAAGGCGGGTCCAGGAACACCAGGTCGAAAGGCGTTGCCGGTTGGCTGTCCAGGTAGCGCAGCGCGTCGGCGGTCTGCACCTGACCGACGGTGCAACGCAGGGTGCCCAGGTGTTCCTTGAGGCTGGAGACCGCCAGGTTGCTGGCATCCAGCGCCTGGCCCATGGCGGCGCCACGGGACAGGGCCTCGAGAAACAGCGCGCCGCTGCCGGCGAACGGGTCGAGCACCCGGGCGCCTGCCACATAGGGCGCGAGCCAGTTGAACAGGGTTTCCCGCACGCGGTCCGGGGTGGGGCGCAGCCCCGGGGCATCCGGGAAACTCAGGCGCCGGCTGCGCCATTCGCCGCCGATGATGCGCAACTGGTTCACACCGTTGTGCACGGGTTTCTTGCTGGAATTCGATGGACGGGCCATTAGTGCTCCGGAACCCCGAGCGGCTGCTCGGCAGGTTTGTCAGTAGGGGGCGGCAACGGCTTTTGCGGCACGCTCGGGCCGGCGGTGACGATGACCATTTTGTCAGTACTCAGGTGTTTGTTCAGCGCGGCCTTGACCTGCTCGACCGTCAGTTCCTGGGACTGGCGCATGAAGTCTTCCAGGTAGCTGAGCGGCAAGTCATAGAACCCCATGGCGCCGAGCTGGCCGACGATGTCGGCATTGCTGGCGGTGGACAGCGGGAAGCTGCCCGCCAACTCACGCTTGGCGTCATCGAGTTCTTTCTGGGTCGGGCCGTTCTTGAGGTAATCGGCGAACACGTCCTGCACCAGTTTCAAGGTGCCTTCGCTCATCTCGGCACGGGTCTGCAGGTTGATCATGAACGGGCCGCGGGCTTGCATCGCCGTGAAGCCGGAATACACGCCGTAGGTCAGGCCGCGTTTTTCGCGGACTTCCGTCATCAGCCGCGTGCCGAAGCCACCGCCGCCGAGGATCTGGTTGCCCAGGGACACCGCGGCATAGTCCGGATCGTCGCGGTCGATGCCCAGTTGCGCGAGCATCAGGTTGGTCTGCTTGGACGGGAACTCGATGTGGCCGATGCTCGCCTTCGGTTCCACCGGTGGCGGGGTTTTCGCCAGGGCCGGGCCTTTGGGCAGCGCGGCGGACACCTGGTTGGCAATCGCTTCGGCTTCGGCGCGGGACAAGTCCCCCACCAGTGCAATCACTGCGTTGCCGGCGGCATAGGCCTTGGCATGGAACGCCCGGGCCTGGGCCAGGGTGATCGGTGGAATGCTGTCGGCGGTGCCGTCGCTGGAGTGGGCGTAAGGATGATCGCCGTAGAGGCGCTTCATCAGTTCCAGGCCCGCCAGTTTGCCGGGGTTCTGCTTCTGGTATTCGAACCCGGCGAGCATCTGGTTCTTGATCCGGGCGAAGGAGTCGGCGGGGAAAGTCGGTTTGCCGACGACTTCGGCGAACAGCTTCAATGCCGGCTCACGCTTGTCGGCGGCGCTGAGACTGCGCAGGGACGCCACGGCCATGTCCCGGTAGGCGCCGTTGCCGAAGTCCGCGCCGAGGCTTTCGAAGCCTTGGGCGATGGCGCTGACGTCCTTGCCGGCCACGCCTTCGTTGAGCATGGCGTTGGTCAGCAGGGCGAGGCCAGGGGCGTCGCCGTCCTGGCTGCTGCCGGCGGCGAAGGTCAGGCGCAGGTCGAACATCGGCAATTCCCGGGCTTCGACGAACAGCACCTTGGCGTCGTCAGCGGTTGTCCAGGTTTGCACGTCGAGCTGGCGCCGACTGGGCGCCTTGTCGTTCAGTTCGGCCAAGGATTGCAGCTTGTTGCCGGACTTGGCCTTGTCCAGTGCCTGGCTGGCGTTGGAGTCGCTGGACGGCGACAGGTAAAAGGCCAGGGCGCCGGCCAGGGCGATCAATACCAGGCCGATCGGCAGCAGGCGCGATGATTTGCGCTCATTCATGAGCTTTCTCCTCGGGCAGGACGTGCGCAACGCTCAGGCGCGAGCGGGTGAAATACAGCTGGGCTGCCTTCTGGATGTCTTGCGGGGTGACGCTTTGCAGTTCGGCGAGTTCGGTGTCCATCAGCTTCCAGGACAAGCCGACGGTTTCCAGCTGGCCAATGGCGGTGGCCTGGCTGGTGATCGAGTCGCGCTCATACACCAGGCCGGCGATGACCTGGGCGCGTACGCGTTCCAGTTCCTCGGCGGTCGGGGCGGTGGTTTTCAACTGCTCGAGCAAGCGCCACAAACCTGCTTCTGCCTGGGCGAGGGTTTTGTTTTTCTGCGTGTTGGGCGTCGCCGACAAGGTGAACAATGTGTCGCCGCGGGTGAAGGCGTCGTAGCTCGACGAGCCGCCGGACACCAACTCCTCGCCGCGCTCCAGTTGGGTCGGGATCCGGCCGCTATAGCCGCCGTCCAGCAGGGCCGAGATCAGCCGCAGCGCGTTGACCGACGCCTTGTCCGTCGCGGTGGCGATGCTCGGCACGTTGAAGGCCAGCATCACGCTGGGCAGTTGGGTCTGCACATGCAAGGTGATCTGGCGTTCGCCGGGTTCGGCCAGTTCCAGGGGGATTTTCGCGACCGGCACCGCGCGCCGGGCAATCGGGCCGAAGTAACGCTGGGCCAGGGATTTGACCTCCTCCGGCGTCACGTCGCCAACCACCACCAGGGTCGCGTTGTTCGGGGTGTACCAGGACTCGTACCAGTGACGCAGTTCCTCGACGGTCATCCGGTCCAGGTCGGCCATCCAGCCGATGGTCGGCGTGTGGTAGCCGCTGGCCGGGTAAGCCATGGCCTTGAAACGCTCGTAGGCCTTGGACATGGGCTTGTCGTCGGTGCGCATGCGGCGCTCTTCCTTGATCACCTCGATCTCGCGGCTGAATTCCTCCGGCGGCAGGCGCAGGCTGGCCATGCGGTCGGCTTCCAGTTCGAAGGCCACGCCCAGGCGGTCGCGGGCCAGCACCTGGTAGTAGGCGGTGAAGTCGTCGCTGGTGAAGGCGTTCTCTTCGGCACCGAGGTCGCGCAGAATCAGCGACGCTTCGCCGGGGCCGACTTTTTCACTGCCCTTGAACATCATGTGCTCAAGGGCGTGGGACAAACCGGTCTGGCCTGGCGTTTCGTAGCTGGAGCCCACCTTGTACCAGACCTGGGACACCACCACTGGCGCACGATGGTCTTCGCGCACGACGACCTTCAGGCCGTTGTCGAGGGTGAATTCATGGGTGGGTTGTGGGTCGGCAGCCAAGGCTGAAAGAGGCAGACAAACTGTGCTGAGCAGCAGGCCTGCGGCGCGGCGGGCAAGAGCATTCATTCGTGTTTAAACCTGTTGGGTTGCCTGCTAGGTCTTAGCCTCGGCAGGCGAGGAGGTGCTAGGATACTGATCCGTTTTACTGGCGGCCACGCCTATCGGGCCTTTTATCGGCCCGGGGTTGTCTGGGTTCTCCGCGGAAATGCTGGGTTTGCTCGTTGATCCCGGCGTTTTCGCCGATGATGCCGTACCAGTCCTTCGAAAAAATCGACTTTGAGGCGTCCTGGGGACGCTTCGACAAAATGTTGCGCGTGAACAAGCTGGATGAAACGCAGTCTGTTCAGCATTGAATATTTATCACCGAGGCGCCTTCGTGGCGCGTCGCTACCGTGAGATAGCCGTCCTCCATGTTTGGTTCCAACGACGACAAGAAGACCCCAGCCCCGGCTGGCGAGAAAAAAGGCCTGTTCGGATGGCTGCGCAAGAAGCCGCAGGATACCGTCGTCGAACAGCCACAAGCGCTGCCTGAGCCCGCCGCCGAGGCAGTGGCCGAAGCAGCCGCGCCCATTGTCCTGCCGATCGCCGAGCCGGTGCTGCAACCGGTCGAGCCTGAGCCCGTTGCCGAGCCGATGGTCGAGCAGCCGCTGACCCCGCCCGCCGAGCAAACGCCCTGGCTGACCTTGCCGGTGGCGGAAGAGCCTGTCGCGCTGGTGGAGGAAACGGCGTCCCATATCACCCCGCCGATTCCAGCGCCGACACCGGTTGTCGAGGCGCCAGTCGTCGAAGCTGTCATTGAGCCGCCAGCCGCCGTCGTTGCATCCGTGGTTGCGCCTGCCGCAACCGAGCCGGCACCTGCCGTGGTGGACACCATGGCTCCCGTCGAGCCCGCCCGCAGCGCTGAGGAAAACAAGGTCGGCTTCTTCGCCCGCCTCAAGCAGGGCTTGTCCAAGACCAGCGCCAGCATCGGCGAAGGCATGGCCAGCCTGTTCCTGGGCAGGAAAGTCATCGACGACGAGTTGCTGGAAGACATCGAAACCCGCCTGCTGACCGCCGATGTCGGTGTCGAGGCCACCTCGGTGATCATCCAGAGCCTGACCCAGAAGGTCGCGCGCAAGCAGCTGACCGACGCCGACGCCCTGTACAAATCCTTGCAGGGCGAGCTGACCAGCCTGCTCAAACCGGTGGAAAAGCCGCTGGTGATCGCCTCGCAGAACAAGCCATTCGTGATCCTGGTCGTTGGCGTCAATGGCGCCGGCAAGACCACCACCATCGGCAAGCTGGCCAAGAAGCTGCAGCTCGAAGGCAAGAAAGTCATGCTCGCCGCCGGCGACACCTTCCGCGCCGCCGCGGTCGAACAGCTGCAAGTGTGGGGCGAGCGCAACAAGATCCCGGTGATCGCCCAGCACACCGGCGCCGACTCCGCTTCGGTGATCTTCGACGCCGTGCAGGCGGCCAAGGCCCGTGGCATCGACGTGTTGATCGCCGACACCGCCGGTCGCCTGCACACCAAAGACAACCTGATGGAAGAATTGAAGAAGGTGCGCCGGGTGATCGGCAAGCTCGACGCCGACGCGCCCCATGAAGTGCTGCTGGTCCTGGACGCCGGTACCGGCCAGAACGCCATCAACCAGGCCAAGCAGTTCAATCAGACCGTCGAACTGACCGGGCTGGCCCTGACCAAGCTCGACGGCACCGCCAAGGGCGGGGTGATTTTCGCCTTGGCCAAGCAGTTCGGCCTGCCCATTCGCTACATTGGCGTGGGCGAAGGCATCGACGACTTGCGCACCTTTGAAGCCGAGCCCTTTGTCCAGGCACTGTTTGCCGAACGGGAGCATTCATGATTCGTTTCGAGCAGGTCGGTAAACGCTATCCGAACGGTCACGTCGGCTTGCATGAGCTGAGCTTTCGGGTCCGTCGGGGCGAGTTTCTGTTTGTCACCGGCCATTCCGGCGCCGGTAAAAGCACCTTGCTGCGCCTGTTGCTGGCGATGGAGCGACCTTCCACCGGCAAACTGCTGCTGGCCGGCCAGGACCTGAGCACCATCAGCAATGCCCAGATCCCCTACCTGCGGCGGCAGATCGGCGTGGTGTTCCAGAATCACCAGTTGCTGTTCGACCGCACGGTGTTCAACAACGTGGCGTTGCCGTTGCAGATCCTTGGCCTGTCCAAGGCCGAGATCATCAAGCGTGTGGACTCGGCCCTGGAGCGCGTGGCCCTGTCGGACAAGACCGACCTGTACCCGGGCGACCTGTCCACCGGCCAGCAACAGCGCGTCGGCATCGCCCGTGCCATCGTCCATCGCCCGGCCTTGCTGCTGGCGGACGAGCCCACCGGTAACCTCGACCCGCGCCTGGCGGCGGAAATCATGGGCGTGTTCGAAGACATCAACCGCCTGGGCACCAGCGTGCTGATCGCCAGTCACGACCTGGCCCTGATCGCCCGCATGCGTCACCGCATGCTCACCTTGCAACGCGGTCGATTGATCGGTGACGGGGAGGCCGGCGTATGAGTGCTACTCGCAGCCCGAAAGTGGCCGAACGCGTGGCCCCGAAGGCCTCCGATCCGCAGCCGCAGAAGAAAAAGCGCGACGATGACGACGGCCCGGATTTCGCCACGTTGCTGCGCGCCTGGATCGAAAGCCATCGCGCCAGCCTGCTGGACAGCCTGCGGCGCCTGGGCAAGCAGCCCATCGGCAGCTTCTTTACCTGCATGGTGATGGCGGTCGCCCTGAGCCTGCCCATGGGCCTGTCATTATTGCTGAACAATGTGGAGCGCCTGGGCGGCTCCTGGCAGCGCGCGGCGCAGATTTCACTCTACCTGCAGATGGACGCCAGTCCCGGCGAAGGCCAGGCATTGGTTGAGCAGATCAAGGCGATGCCGGGTGTGGCCGAAGCCGAGTACATCGGCCGCGAGCAGGCGCTGGAAGAGTTCCAGCAACAGTCCGGCCTGGGCGACGCGCTCAAGGAGCTGCCGGAAAACCCGCTGCCGGGCGTGGTGCTGGTGACGCCGAACGAGGTCGACAAGCCCGCCCTTGAAGCATTAAGACAAAGACTTTCCGAGTTGCCGAAGGTACAACAGGCGCAACTTGATCTAGTCTGGGTCGAGCGTCTTGCGGCGATCCTCAAGCTCGGCGACCGGTTTGTCTTCGGTCTGACGGTGCTGCTGGTTTCTGCATTACTTTTGGTGATAGGCAATACCATTCGTCTTCATATTGAAAACCGCCGCACCGAGATAGAAGTGATTAAACTCGTCGGCGGCACGGACAGTTATGTACGCAGGCCCTTCCTTTATATGGGGGCGCTGTATGGCTTCGGTGCGGGGATTCTGTCCTGGGGCGTATTGGCGTTTGGCCTGGACTGGCTGAACGATGCGGTAGTGGGGCTGGCCGGTTTGTACGGCAGTGATTTTGCGCTGGCCGGAGTGCCAGTCGCCGACGGTCTGTCGCTCTTGCTTGGCGCGGTGCTGTTGGGTTATATCGGTGCATGGATTGCGGTCGCACGCCACTTGCGTGAGCTTGCGCCAAAATAGTGTTTTTTGCGCGTATTGACCTTTCGGTTTTTGTGGGAACTTGTCTTAGGGTTCCCGGTCAATTTTCGCAGTGCTGAACTGCACGAGTTATGTGAGTCGGAGGTTTTTTCGTATGACCACTTCTTTGCAACCTGCTTATGCTCTGGTCCCGGGTGCGAACCTGGAGGCCTATGTGCACACGGTGAACAGCATTCCTTTGCTGACGCCCGAGCAGGAGCGTGAACTGGCCGAGAGTCTCTATTATGAGCAGGATCTTGAGGCGGCTCGGCAGATGGTGCTCGCCCACCTGCGTTTTGTCGTACATATCGCCCGCAGCTATTCCGGCTACGGGCTGGCCCAGGCCGACCTGATCCAGGAAGGCAACGTCGGCCTGATGAAGGCGGTCAAGCGCTTCAACCCGGAAATGGGTGTGCGCCTGGTGTCGTTCGCCGTGCATTGGATCAAGGCGGAAATCCACGAGTTCATCCTGCGCAACTGGCGCATCGTGAAAGTCGCGACCACCAAGGCCCAGCGCAAGCTGTTCTTCAACCTGCGCAGCCAGAAGAAGCGTCTGGCCTGGCTGAACAACGAAGAAGTCCACCGCGTGGCTGAAAGCCTGGGCGTCGAACCCCGGGAAGTACGCGAGATGGAAAGCCGCCTGACCGGCCATGACATGGCCTTCGACCCGGCCGCCGAAGCGGACGACGACAGCGCTTTCCAATCGCCGGCCAACTACCTGGAAGACCACCGGTATGACCCGGCGCGTCAACTGGAAGACGCCGACTGGAGCGACAACTCCAACACCAACCTGCACGAAGCCCTGGAAGTGCTGGACGAACGCAGCCGCGACATCCTCTACCAGCGCTGGCTGGCCGAGGAAAAAGCCACGCTGCACGACCTGGCGCAGAAGTACAACGTGTCGGCCGAGCGGATTCGCCAGCTCGAGAAGAGCGCGATGAACAAGCTCAAGGTGTCGATTGCGGCCTGACGACGGTAACGTCTAAGAAAACGCCCCGATCAGCGATGATCGGGGCGTTTTTGTTTGTGTGGGCAAAACCTCTGTGGGAGCGGGCTTGCTCGCGAAGGCGGTGTGTCAGTCCATATCAATGTGTCTGACGCACCGCCTTCGCGAGCAAGCCCGCTCCCACAAGGGGTCCTAAGTGTCTGGGCTATTGCGCCCAAGGCACCCGCCGCGAATGATCGAGCTCCAGCAGGTAGCTGTCGCCCCCCAGCTGGCTCATCTGTTGGCGAATCCAGCCCGCCCGCCGTAGCACATAGGGGCTCGGTCGGCTGGCGCTCCATTTCCGCGGGTTGGGCAATACCGCCGCCAGCAGGCTGGCCTGTTGCCGGGACAAGGCATCGGCGCTGGTGTGGAAGTGATGGCGTGCTGCTGCTTCCGCCCCGAACACACCGTCATCCCACTCGACGCTGTTGAGGTACACCTCAAGGATCCGCTGCTTGGGCCAGAGCACTTCGATCAGCGCGGTGAACCAGGCCTCCAGACCTTTGCGCAGCCAGCTGCGGCCCGACCACAGGAACAGGTTCTTGGACACTTGCTGGCTGAGGGTGCTGGCGCCGCGAATCGAACCGCCACGCCCATTGTGAGCGAAGGCGGCCTGGATCGCGCCAATGTCGAAGCCCCAGTGCTCGGGGAATTTCTGATCTTCACCCGCGATCACCGCCACCTTGAGGCTGTCGGAAATCCGCTCCCAAGGTTGCCAGGTGCGTTGCAGGTCGATCGGCTCACCGCCGAACCAGGATTCAACCTTGCGCTCGATCATCAGCGCGGTGAACGGCGGCGGCACCACGCGAAACAGCAGCACCAGCACGACGCTGCCGACGGCGAACCAGAGCAGGGCTTTAAGGAATCGTCGAAACAATAAACGCAACATAGAGATGGCTTGGCCGAACCCGTCGAGCGGGCCATTATACAGACCCTGTCCACCGAGTCTGACTGGAGTTCCCATGTTGCGTAGCTTTCTGATGCTGGCGGCTTTTTTCGGTTTCACGGGCGTGGCGCTGGGGGCATTTGCCGCCCATGGCCTGAAAAATCGCCTGAGCGCCGATTACCTGGCGATTTTCCACACCGGCGTCACCTACCAACTGGTGCACACCCTGGCGTTGCTGGGCGTTGCGCTGCTGGCCACGCACATTCCCGGTCGTATCGTCACCTGGGCCGGGATCTCCTTTGTCATCGGCATCCTGTTGTTCTCCGGCAGCCTGTATCTGTTGACCCTGACCGGCATCAGCAAGCTGGGCATCATCACCCCGTTGGGCGGCGTGGCGTTCCTGATCGGTTGGCTGTGCCTGGGGCTTGCCGCCTGGCGGCTGGGCTGACCGGGCAGTCCATTTCATGACGAATGGCTTGGGTCGCCCTGACTGATCGGGCTAGAATGCCAGCCCCTAAAAATGATGGCGGCATCCGGCATGCGCATTCAGTTGAACGGCGAACCCCTTGAACTGCCCGACGGTGAAACCGTTGCGGCCCTGCTGACCCGTCTGGAACTCGCTGGACGTCGCGTCGCGGTGGAGCTCAATCTGGATATCGTCCCGCGCAGCCAGCACGCCGAGACCACGTTGAACGACGGCGATTCGGTCGAAGTGGTCCACGCCATCGGTGGCGGCTAGTCGCCTCGGTTTCGCAGCATTTCGCAAGAACCTCACCCCAACAGAGGATTTCCCATGAGCATCGTTCGTAGCGACAAGCCCTTCGTCCTGGCCGGTCGTACCTACCAGTCGCGCTTGCTGGTAGGCACCGGCAAATACCGCGACATGGAAGAAACCCGCCTGGCCATCGAGGCCTCGGGCGCCGAGATCGTGACCGTCGCCGTGCGCCGGACCAACATCGGCCAGAACCCGGGCGAACCGAACCTGCTGGATATCCTGCCGCCGGATCGCTACACCATCCTGCCGAACACCGCCGGTTGCTTCGACGCCATCGAGGCCGTGCGCACCTGTCGCCTGGCCCGTGAACTGCTCGATGGCCACAACCTGGTGAAGCTGGAAGTGCTGGCGGACCAGAAAACCCTGTTCCCCAACGTGATCGAAACCCTCAAGGCCGCCGAAACCCTGGTCAAGGAAGGTTTCGACGTGATGGTCTACACCAGCGATGACCCGATCATTGCCCGTCAACTGGCGGAAATCGGCTGCATCGCGGTCATGCCGCTGGCCGGCCTGATCGGCACTGGCCTGGGGATTTGCAACCCGTACAACCTGCAGATCATCCTGGAAGAAGCCAAGATCCCGGTGTTGGTGGATGCCGGTGTCGGCACCGCCTCCGACGCCACTATCGCCATGGAGCTGGGTTGCGAAGCGGTGCTGATGAACTCGGCCATTGCCCACGCCCAGCAGCCAGTCTTGATGGCCGAAGCCATGAAGCACGCCATCGTCGCCGGTCGCCTGGCGTACCTGGCCGGCCGCATGCCGAAAAAACTCTACGCCAGCGCCTCCTCGCCGCTGGATGGTCTGATCAAGTAAGAGCCATTGATGACTGAATCGAACGACACGCCGGTCCTGCCGGAAGAAGGCGAAGAGCGCCAGCACCGCCGCATCAAGAGTTTCGTGATGCGCGCCGGGCGCATGACCGAAGGCCAGCAGCGCGGCCTGGAGCAGGGCGCGCCGCTGTTTGTCCTGCCCCTGGCCGATGCGCCGGTGGATTTTGACCAGGTGTTCGGCCGCTCGGCCCCGCGCTCGCTGGAAATCGGCTTCGGCATGGGTCACTCGTTGCTGGAAATGGCCGCCGCTTCGCCGGAGCAGGATTTCATCGGGGTGGAAGTCCACCGTCCCGGCGTCGGTGCGCTGCTCAACGGCGTGTTGACCCAAGGGCTGACCAACCTGCGGGTCTACGATTGCGACGCCATTGAAGTGCTCAACCGCTGCGTGGCCGACAACAGTCTCGACCGACTGATGCTGTTCTTCCCGGACCCTTGGCACAAAAGCCGGCACCACAAGCGCCGTATCGTCCAGGCGTCGTTCGCTGAGCTGGTGCGCAGCAAGTTGAAGGTCGGCGGTGTGCTGCACATGGCCACCGACTGGGAACCCTACGCCGAGTACATGCTGGAAGTGATGAACGTCGCCCCGGGCTATCGCAACCTGGCCGAAGACGGTAAGTGCGTGCCCCGTCCGGCCGAACGGCCGATCACCAAGTTCGAGCGCCGTGGCGAACGGCTTGGGCATGGGGTTTGGGATTTGAAGTTCGAGAAGGTGGCGTAAACATCAGGCGGTAAAAACTGTGGGAGCGAGCTTGCTCGCGATGAGGCCATGACATTCAGCATCAATGTTGCTGTCAGGCCGCCATCGCGAGCAAGCTCGCTCCCACATTTGTTTTGTGTGATGGTCGAAATCAGCGCCGATCCGCCACCACGCCAATCAACACCAGCACCACCAACAACACCGGCGCCAGGCTGTAGTTGTTGAACTGGCTCAAGCCCCTGACGATCCATGGCGTGGCATAGATCAGCGCGGCACCGCTGCCGATCATGCACAGCAGGGCGATCAAGGGGACGCGCAAGGCGCCGGCGATGCTGCCCAGGCGTTGGTCGACCCAACCCTTGATGTCGGCACCAAACAGCACCAGCAGGCAGCCTACCAATGCCAGGGAGATTTCCGACAGGTTGCTGCGGCTCCAGCGGGACACGGTGGCCAGCAGGTCGAGTACCAGATCCATTCGATTTCCTTGTGTTGATCAGCTCAGAAATGTCTGCAGCAAGTCATTGAGAAACAGCTGTCCGCGCTCGGTGGCCGCCAGACGTGTCGGTTCGACCTGCAACAACCCGCTTTGTTCGGCCTCGCGCCGGCCTTCGGCCAGGCTTTGCAGGGGCAACCCGGTGCGTTCCGGGTACAGTCGCGCGTCCACGCCTGCGGTCAGGCGCAGGGCGTTCATCAGGAACTCGAACGGCAGTTCTTCATTGGCCAGGGTTTTCTCGCCAGCCTGGAAGCTTTTGGCCGGATTGAGATAGTCCTTGGGCAGTCGGGTCTTCCAGGTGCGCACGATGCGCCCGTCCGGATGGCTGAGCTTGCCGTGGGCGCCGGCGCCGATGCCGATGAAGTCGCCGAAGCTCCAGTAGTTGAGGTTATGCCGCGCCGCCCGGCCGGGCTGGGCGTAGGCCGAGACTTCGTATTGGGCGTAGCCGTGTTCGGCCAGCAAGGCCTGCCCGGCTTCCTGGATATCCCACAGCGTGTCGTCTTCGGGCAAGGTCGGTGGCTGATTCCAGAACACCGTGTTCGGTTCCAGCGTCAACTGGTACCAGGACACATGGGTCGGCTTCAAGGCAATGGCCTGGCGCAGGTCGCTCAAGGCATCGTCGAGGGACTGGTCGGGCAGCCCGTGCATCAGGTCCAGGTTGAAGTTGTCGAACCCGGCCTGGCGGGCCATGCCGGCGGCGCGTACCGCTTCGTCACCGTTATGGATGCGCCCCAGGGCTTCGAGCTTGGCCTGCTGGAAACTCTGGATGCCGATGGACAGGCGGTTGATGCCCAAGGCCCGGTAAGCGACGAATTTTTCTTGCTCGAATGTGCCGGGGTTGGCTTCCAGGGTGATTTCGATGTCCTGGGCGAACGGTATCCGCGCCTCGACCCCCTCGAGCAATCGGCCCAGGGCCTGGGCACTGAACAGGCTCGGGGTACCGCCCCCGAAAAAGATCGAGCTCAGCGGGCGACCATGGACCGCGTGCAGATCCTGGTCGAGGTCTGCCAGCAAGGCGTCGACGTACGCCTCTTCCGGCAACTGCGGGCTGGCGGTGTGGGAGTTGAAGTCGCAATACGGGCATTTGCGCACGCACCACGGGATGTGGATGTACAACGCCAGGGGCGGCAACACCGGCAGTGGTGCCCGGGGCGTTTGTACACCGCCATGGATCAGCGGTGCGGGAGCGTCATCGATCATTGCAGGCCCAGACGTTGACGCAGCAGGGCCATGGCGCGGGCGCGGTGGCTCAGTTGGTTCTTTTCCACCGGCCCCAGCTCGGCGCTGGAGCAATCGCGCTCCGGTACCCAGAATAACGGGTCGTAGCCAAAACCGTGCTCGCCGCTGGCTTGGGTGAGAATGCGCCCGTGCCACAGGCCTTCGCAGAGGATCGGCAGCGGATCGTCGGCGTGGCGTACCAGGGCCAGCACACAGACGAACTGCGCGCCGCGCTCGGCTTCGGGCACGTCCTTGAGGGCGTCGAGCAGCTTGGCGTTGTTCGCCGCGTCACCTTTGCCGTCAGCGTAACGGGCCGAATAAATGCCTGGTGCACCGCCCAGGAAGTCCACGGCCAACCCGGAATCGTCGGCCAGCGCCGGCAGGCCCGAAATACGCGCGGCATTGCGGGCCTTGAGGATGGCGTTCTCGACGAACGACAGGCCGGTCTCTTCCGGTTCCACCTGGCTGAATTCGCCAATCGAGCGCAACTGCACCGATCCACCGAGCATGGCCTGCAGTTCCTTGAGCTTGCCGGCGTTGTGGCTGGCCAGTACGAGTTGGGTGAGGTTCATCATTGGCCCGGGAACAGTTCCTGGTTGAAGTTGAGGGTGTTGATCTTGTCGCCGGTTTGCACCTTGATTTCAAAGGTGCGGGTTTCCTGCTGGGGTACCGGATACTGGGCGATGTAGTAGATCGCGCCTGGCTCGGTCACCTGCTTGAATTTCAGCGGGATGCTCTGGCTGGTGAGGTCTTTCACCGTGCCGCTGACCTGGGCCATCAAGGGCTTGCCATCCCTGAGCACTGAGACGTTGATCACACCCTGTTGCTTGCTGCGAATCAGCTCGGCAGCCTTGGCGATGTCCGGCGTCAGGAAGGTGGAGTTGAAGGTGTTGTAGTGCACGGTGATATCACCGAACACTTCCTTGCGCTCGCCCTTGATGACGTCGGCGGCCATGGCGCCGACGCTCAGGCAAGCGGTGATGAGAAACAACGCTAGACGTTTCATGTCGTGCTCCTGGTGAGGCCGGGTCTTAGACCGCGACCTGGTAATCGGCAAGGCCTGGGCTGCTGACCCGATAGATGCCTATTTCACCTAACAGATTAGGCCATAGCTTGCTGGCCCACCCGTGGCGGTGCTGCTGGTCCACGGCCAGGCGATCGATGACCTTGGCTTCACGTTCGCGGCACAGCGCCTCGAAATCCTTGAAGGTGCAGAAGTGGATGTTCGGCGTGTTGTACCAGGTGTAGGGCAGGAAATCCGACACCGGCATGCGCCCCTTGCTCGCCAGGTACCAGCGGCAGCGCCAGTGACCGAAGTTGGGGAAGGTGATGATGCACTGGCGCCCGACCCGCAGCATTTCGTCGAGGATCTTGTCCGGGTAGTGCACCGCTTGCAGGGCTTGGGTCATGACCACGATGTCGAAGCTGTTGCTGGCGAAGTTGCCCAGGCCCTTGTCCAGGTCCTGCTCGATGACGTTGATGCCCTTGGCGACACACTCGGCAATGTTGTCCGGGTCGTTTTCCAGACCGTAGCCGGTGACCTGCTTGTTGTCCCGCAACCAGGTCAGCAGTTCGCCGTTGCCGCAGCCCAGGTCGAGCACGCGGCTGCCGGCGGGAATCCATTCCTGGATGATGTCCAGATCGGCTCTCATGGCGTCCTCACAGCGTTATACGGTTCATGTAGTTGCCGAACGCCTGCAGGTAGCGCGGGATCGGGATCAAAAAGGCGTCGTGGCCCTGGGGCGCGTCGATTTCCAGGTAGCAGACGTCCTTGCGCGCGGCCATCAGCGCGTCCACCAGCTCCCGCGAGCGCGCCGGGGAGAAGCGCCAGTCGGTGGTGAACGACATCACGCAGAACTTGGCGGTGGCCTTGGCGAAGGTTTTCGCCAGGTCATCGTCGAAGTTCGCCGCCGGGTCGAAGTAGTCCAGGGCCTTGGTCATCAGCAGGTAGGTGTTGGCGTCGAAACGCCCGGAAAATTCCTCGCCCTGGTAACGCAGGTAGCTCTCGACCTGGAACTCGACGCTGTGGAAGTCGTAGTTGAGCTTTTCGCTCTTGAGGCCACGGCCGAATTTCTCGCCCATGGAGTCGTCGGACAGGTAGGTGATGTGCCCGACCATCCGCGCCAGCATCAGCCCGCGCTTGGGGATCACGCCGTGTTCCTGGAACGAACCGCCGTGGAACTCGGGGTCGGTGAGGATCGCCTGGCGCGCCACTTCGTTGAAGGCGATGTTTTGCGCCGACAGCTTGGGGGCCGAGGCGATTGCCAGGCAGTGGCGCACGCGGTCCGGGTAGGTGATGGTCCATTGCAAGGCCTGCATGCCCCCCAGGCTGCCGCCGATCACGGCGGCCCACTGGCCGATACCGAGGCGGTCGGCCAGGCGGGCCTGGCTGTGGACCCAGTCTTCCACGGTCAGCACCGGGAAATCGGCACCGAAGGGCTTGCCGGTGTCCGGGTTGAGGCTGCTGGGGCCGGTGGAACCGTTGCAGCCGCCCAGGTTGTTCAGGCTGACCACGAAGAACTTGCTGGTGTCGATGGGCTTGCCCGGGCCGATGCAACTGTCCCACCAGCCGGGCTTGCGCTCGTCGATGCTGTGGTAGCCAGCGGCATGGTGATGCCCCGACAAGGCGTGGCAAATCAGCACGGCGTTGCTCGCCGTGGCATTGAGGGTGCCGTAGGTTTCGTAGATCAGGTCATAGGCTGGCAACGAACGGCCGCAGGCCAGGGCCAGGGGCTCGCTGAAATGCGCCGTTTGCGGCGTCACCAGACCAACGGAATCGGGGGGAAAGGCAGCTGGCATCGACCCTGCTCGCGTTGAAATGAGGCGTAAGTCTAAAGACCGCTGTGGCAAGCGGCAAGCAACGGGCGGCGCTGATTGTCCGGTGAACGTAGACCCTGTGGGAGCAAGGCTTGCCCGCGATAGGAACGATGCGGTCTTTTGGGGACCGAGGTGCCTGTTTCGCGAGCAAGCTTTGCTCCCACAGAGAGGTGCTGACTGATCAGGCCGGTATTGGGTCAGATCAGCAGCCGCAGGATTTCCGGCATCAGGGTCATCGCCGCCAGGTTGTTGATCACCAGCATGTCGATCAGCTTGAGCACCATGAACGCCAGGATCGGCGAGATATCCAGGCCACCCAGGTTCGGCACGATGCGGCGGAACGGCGCCAGGGCCGGCTCGCAGATCTGGTTCACCAGTTCGGCCCCCGGGTTATGGCTGCCCGGCGCGACCCACGACAGGATCACGCTGATGATCATGGCGAAGAAGAAAATCTTCAGGAACAGCGCGGTCACGCCAATGATCGACCAGATCAGCAATTGCAACGGGTTGCCGGTGGTGCCGTAGGTCAGCAGCAGGGTCAGGGCCATCAGCGCCATTTGCACGAGGATCGCCAGGACCAGCGACGACATGTCCAGGCCGAACAGGCTCGGGATGATCCGGCGCAGCGGCTTGAGCAGCGGCTGGGTGGCCTTGACGATGAACTGGCACAGCGGGTTGTAGAAGTTGGCGCGCACCAGTTGCAGCACGAAACGCAGCAGCACGATCAGCAAGTACAGGCTACCGAGGGTTTGCAGCACGTAGACCGCTGCGGTGTTCAATCCAATCATGAATGGCTCCTTATTGGCCCAGTTGTTCGGCCATTTCGGCCGAGCGGTGCGCGGCGGCGCCGAGTGCTTTTTCCACCAGGGCTTCGAAGCCCCCGGCCTGGAACGATTTGATGGCCGCTTCGGTGGTGCCGGCCGGCGAGGTCACGCGACGACGCAGCTCGGCCGCATCGACGTCGCTCGACACCGCCATGTGCGCGGCACCGAGTGCGGTCTGCAAGGTCAACTGGGCGGCGGTTTCCCGGGTCAGGCCAAGCTTTTCGCCTGCGGCGGTCATGGCTTCGATCAGCAGGAAGAAGTACGCCGGGCCCGAGCCGGACACGGCGGTGACCGCGTCCAGTTGCTGTTCGGTGTCCAGCCACAGGGCCAGGCCGACGGCCGACAGCAGCGTTTCGGCCTGCTGGCGTTGCTCGGCGGTCACCCGTGGCGTGGCGAACAGGCCGCTGACGCCCTGGCGCAACAGCGCCGGCGTGTTGGGCATGCAGCGTACGATCGGCTGCTCGCCGAGCCAGTTGTTCATGCTGGCGCAGGTGATGCCGGCGGCAATCGACACCACCAGTTGATGGGGCTTGAGGCTGGGGCGAAGGGCTTCACAGACGGTTTTCATCGCTTGCGGCTTGACCGCCAGCACGATGACGTCGGCACCGTCGATGGCCTGGGCATTGTCGGCGAAGGTTTCGATGCCGTGCTCGGCACTCACTCGGGTGCGGGTCTCTTCACCCGGATCGCTGGCGCGGATCAGCGAAGCGTCCAGGCCCTTGGCCCGCAGGCCGCCGATCAGGCTGGCGGCCATGTTGCCGGCGCCGATGAAGGCAATACGCGTGTTGCTCATGACAGGTCCTTATAAAGAGATGAGTCGGTCATGGTTCAGGATTGACCGTAGTCGCGGGCACCAAACAGGGCAGTACCGATGCGCACCCAGGTGGCGCCTTGGGCAATGGCCGACTCGAGGTCGTGGCTCATGCCCATGGAAAGTGTGTCCAGCGGCAGTGCCAGGCTGGCTTGCAGGCGTTGAACGGCGGCGAAGGCTGCATCCTGGGCGGCACGTTCCTCGGTGGGTTCGGGAATCGCCATCAGCCCGCGCAGCTTCAGGCGCGGCAAAGCGCTGATGGCGCTGGCCAGGGCGGGCAGGTCCGCCGGGGTGCAGCCGGATTTGCTGGCTTCACCGCTGACGTTGACCTGGATACAAATGTTCAGCGGTGGCAACTCGGCCGGGCGCTGCTCGGACAGGCGCTGTGCAATTTTCAAACGATCCACGGAATGCACCCAATCGAAGTGTTCGGCGATAGCGCGCGTCTTGTTCGATTGAATGGGGCCGATGAAGTGCCAGATCAAGGGCAGGTCGGTCAATTCGGCCTGTTTGCCCAGGGCCTCTTGCAGATAGTTCTCGCCGAAGTCCCGCAGGCCGGCGGCATAGGCCTCACGCAGGGCCTGGGCGGGCTTGGTCTTGCTCACGGCCAGCAGTTGGACACTGCCTTCGGCACGTTGGGCGGTCTGCTCCGCCGTACGGATACGCGAACTAACCTGAGCAATGTTGTCTGCTATCGTGGACATAAAGGAAGCGCCAGCGGTGAGGTTCGCGGCATTCTACTGGAATTGAGGAGCGCTATGGATATCACTGAACTGCTGGCGTTCAGCGCCAAACAGGGGGCGTCGGACCTGCACCTGTCCGCCGGGCTGCCGCCGATGATCCGCGTGGATGGCGATGTGCGGCGGATCAACCTGCCGGCGCTGGACCACAAGCAGGTCCATGAACTGATCTACGACATCATGAACGACCGGCAACGGGTGGATTACGAAAAGTTTCTGGAGACTGACTTTTCCTTCGACGTGCCGGGCGTCGCGCGATTCCGGGTCAACGCCTTCAATCAGAATCGCGGCGCGGGGGCGGTGTTCCGCACCATTCCGTCGAAAGTGCTGACCATGGAAGACCTGGGGATGGGCGAGGTGTTTCGCAAGGTGACCGAATCGCCGCGGGGGCTGGTGCTGGTGACCGGGCCGACCGGTTCGGGCAAGTCCACCACCCTGGCGGCGATGATCGACTACCTCAACAGCCATAAGCACCATCACATCCTCACCATCGAAGACCCTATCGAATTCGTTCACGAACCGCGCAAATGCCTGATCAACCAGCGCGAGGTGCACCGCGACACCCAAAGCTTCTCCACGGCCCTGCGTTCAGCCCTGCGGGAGGATCCGGACGTGATCCTGGTGGGCGAGATGCGCGACCTGGAAACCATCCGCCTGGCGCTGACCGCCGCCGAAACCGGGCACCTGGTGTTCGGCACCTTGCACACCACCTCGGCGGCCAAGACCATCGACCGGGTGGTGGACGTGTTTCCCGGTGACGAGAAATCCATGGTTCGCTCGATGTTGTCGGAGTCGTTGCAGGCGGTGATTTCCCAGACGTTGATCAAGAAGATCGGCGGCGGCCGGATCGCGGCGCATGAAATCATGCTGGGGACCTCGGCCATCCGGAACCTGATCCGCGAAGACAAAATCGCGCAGATGTACTCATCGATCCAGACCGGCGGTTCGCTGGGGATGCAGACGCTGGATATGTGTTTGAAGGACTTGGTGAACAAGGGCCTGATCAGCCGCGAGCATGCTCGGGAGAAGGCGCGTACGCCGGATAATTTCTGAGGCGGGAAAATGGTCAGTAAGGCCTGATACGGCCCCTGTGGCGAGGGAGCTTGCTCCCGCTGGGCCGCGAAGCGGACCCAAAATAATTGGGCCCACAGAGATCATTGGTCTGTTTTGGGGCGGCTGCGCCACCCAGCGGGAGCAAGCTCCCTCGCCACAGGGGGCCGGTGAGTTCTTCTGATCAGCGCTGAACCACGCGCAGCGCACCAGGTTCTTTCGGCAGTACCCGCTTGGCGACCACGTAGTGGGTGTCCCAGTACGGCTTGTTCAAGGTGTCGATGGTCACCGACTTGCCACGGCGTGGGGCGTGGATGAAGCGGTCGTTACCCAGGTAGATGGCCACGTGGTTGACCCGGCGGCTCTTGAGCTTGAAGAAGATCAGGTCGCCGGGCTTGAGATCCTTGCGCTCGACTTTCTCGCCATGACCGGCGGCCATGGCATTGGACGTGCGTGGCAGGTCGAACGTGGCGTCGTTGAAAGCGTATTTCACCAACCCGCTGCAATCGAAGCCTTTACTTGGGCTGCTGCCGCCCCAACGATAAGGTGTGCCGAGTACATTCACGGCGCGGCTCAGCACGTTGCTGCTCGCTTTGGTCGCCATGGGCGGCACCAGCTTGCTGTGGGCCGTGCTCACGCGCTGGACGCTTGGCTTGTTCTTGCTCGAAGGAGCAGAAACATGGGATTTCGGGGTGTAGCCGTTGACGTTAGGAAGACGTTGCTCACGATTGGTGGCGTGGGCGGCCAGTGGCAATAATAGGCAAATGGTTAGCCATGTCTTGAAAAATGGACGCATTAGGCAAGGCTCTTAAAGGTTAGCGCGCAACTTTATAACAGCTTTTTTCTCGTTCCTGAGGCCGTTTGTCGATTCGGAAGTCGCTCCGAACCCCGCATAAATGCGCCAAATTGACCCGATTGTCCGACAGAACCCCGACACCACGGGGGTTTGCTTGGTTCAAGTCGCTCAGGACCGCTTGTCGGCGAGACATAAAAAAGTCACAAAAAGTCCGAACAAATTTTTCTATCGAGGCAAAAGAGGCCATTCATGAACAGCTATCAGCAGGACGCCATCCACGATACCCACAGCAAAGTCATCGGGTATCTGCTGTGGATTTTCGGTTTTACCGGCGCCCACCGTTTCTATTACGGCAAGCCGGTCACGGGCACGATCTGGTTCTTCACCTTCGGCCTGCTGGGCATCGGTTGGCTGATCGACCTGTTCCTGATCCCGGCCATGGACCGCGAGGCGGACCTGCGTTTCACCCCTGGGCCAATCGAGTACAGCGTGGCGTGGATTCTGCTGACGTTTCTCGGGGTGCTGGGCGTACACCGGATGTACCAGGGCAAGTGGATCAGCGGGATTATTTACTTGCTGACCGGCGGGGTGTTTTTCCTCGGGGTGCTGTATGACTTCTGGACGCTGAACGATCAGGTCTCGATTCGTAATGCGCAGAAGCGGGGGGCTTTTCACTAAGTCGGCTAGACCGAGTCGCCTGCATTCGCGAGCAAGCCCGCTCCCACACGGGATCCGCTGTGAACACATGATGTGTGAACACCTCAGATCCAATGTGGGAGCGGGCTTGCTCGCGAAGCAGGCGACGCGGTATCAGGCCTGGTGAGTGATCCGCCCATCCATCAGGGTATAGCGCACCATCCCCGGCAGGCTGTGGCCGAGGAACGGGCAGTTGTCGCCCTTGGAGCGCCAGGCTTCGCCGGCCACGGTGGACGCGGCTGGGTCGAACAGCACCAGGTCCGCCGCGGCGCCCACCGCCAGTTTCCCCGCCGGCAATTGCAGCGCCTGGGCCGGGCCGGCGCTCAGGCGGGCCAGCAAGGTCGGCAGGTCCAGCAAGCCGTCTTCCACCAGCGTCAGGGCCAGCGGTAGTAACAGCTCGACGCTGCTGATGCCCGGCTCGGTGGCGCCGAACGGGGCCAGCTTGGCATCGCGCTCGTGGGGTTGGTGGTGGCTGGAGATGGCCGAGATCACCCCGGACTTCACCGCCTCGCGCAGGCCATCGCGGTCGGCGCGGGTGCGCAGCGGCGGCTGGACGTGGTAGACGCTGTTGAAGTCGATCAGCGCCTCGTCGGTCAGGATCAACTGGTACAGCGCCACATCGGCGGTCACTGGTAGGCCGCGGGCCTGGGCCTGGGCGATCAACGCCGCGCCGCGGGCGCTGGTCAGCTGGCTGAAGTGGGCGCGCACGCCGCTTTGTTCCACCAGCAGCAGGTCCCGGGCCAGGGCCACGGTCTCGGCGGTTTCCGGGATGCCCGGCAGGCCGAGGAAGCTGGCGGTCGGGCCTTCGTGGGCCAGGCCACCTTCGGCCAGGTCGTGATCCTGGGAGTTGAAGATCACCGTCAGGCCGAAGGTCGCCGCGTATTCCAGGGCGCGGCACAGGGTACGGGTGTTGCGGAAACTGTTCAGGCCGTTGCCGAACGCCACGCAACCGGCGTCCCGCAGGGCGATGAGTTCGGCCAGTTGCTCGCCGTCGAGGCCTTTGCTCAGTGCGCCGATCGGGAAGACCTTGGTGTTGCCGGCTTCGCGGGCGCGGTCGAGGATCAGTTCGGCCACGGCCGAGGTGTCCAGCACCGGTTTGGTCTGCGGCGGGCAGCACAGGCTGGTCACGCCACCGGCCGCGGCGGCCCGGGTTTCGCTGACGATGCTGCCTTTGCGGCTGTAGCCCGGTTCGCGCAGGGCGACGTTCAGGTCCACCAGGCCGGGCGCGGCCACCAGGCCCTGGGCGTCGAGGATGTCGACCGCGACAAAGCCCGTCGGCGCCGCGCCAAGGGCGACGATCTTGCAGGCATCGATATGAATGTCAGTCACTTGATCCAGGCCACTGGCCGGATCGATCACGCGTGCGCCGAGAATGCTGAGCTTCACTGGGCGTTCTCCTGGTCGAATTGGCGCTGGGCCGTTTGCCCGCTCATGGCCATGGACAGCACGGCCATGCGGATGGCGATGCCGTAGGTCACCTGGTTGAGAATCACCGAGTGCGGGCCGTCGGCCACCGCCGACTCGATCTCCACGCCGCGGTTGATCGGCCCCGGGTGCATGACGATGGCATCCGGCTTGGCCCCGGCCAGGCGCGCCGTGGTCAGGCCGAACAGGCGGTAGAACTCGCCTTCGCTGGGCAGCAGGCCGCCGGTCATGCGCTCGCGTTGCAGGCGCAGCATGATCACCACGTCCACGTCCTTGAGGCCTTCGGTCATGTCGGTGTAGACCTTCACGCCGTATTGCTCGACGCCGATGGGCAGCAGGGTTTTCGGTGCGATCACGCGGATGTCCGGGCAACCGAGGGTCTTGAGGGCCAGCATGTTCGAGCGGGCTACCCGCGAGTGCAGGATGTCGCCGACGATGGCCACCGACAGGTTCTCGAAGCTGCCCTTGTGCCGACGGATGGTCAGCATGTCGAGCATGCCCTGGGTCGGGTGGGCGTGACGGCCGTCGCCGCCGTTGATGATCGCCACTTGCGGGCACACGTGTTCGGCGATGAAGTGCGCGGCGCCGGAGTCGCCGTGGCGCACGACGAACATGTCGGCGGCCATGGCTTCGAGGTTGCGCAAGGTGTCGAGCAGGGTTTCGCCCTTGCTCGCCGAGGACGTGGACACGTTCAAGGTGATCACGTCCGCCGACAGGCGCTGGGCCGCCAGTTCGAAGGTGGTACGGGTGCGGGTGGAGTTTTCGAAGAACACGTTGCACACGGTCTTGCCGCGCAGCAACGGGACTTTCTTCACCGCCCGGGCACCGACTTCGAGGAACGAGTCGGCGGTGTCGAGGATTTCCGTCAACAGCTCGCGGCGCAGGCCGTCGAGGGACAGGAAGTGCCGCAGCTGGCCCTGATCGTTGAGCTGTAGCGGGCGCTTGGTTTCGAGAGGCGTCATCGCGATGGACTCTTACAAGGGCAGTTAAAGGGCAAGGTCTTGCAGTTCGAGTTGCAGCGGCGACGGCCCGGAGAGCTTGACCCGCTCATGGGTGGCCAGCGTCAGCGTCGCGCCGACCACGTTCGGCCGGATCGGCAGCTCGGCGGCGTCCAGGTCCAGCAGGCACACCAGCGTCACGCTGGCCGGGCGACCGTAGTCGAACAGTTCGTTCATGGCGGCGCGGATGGTCCGGCCGCTCATCAGCACGTCGTCGATCAACACCAGGTGCTGGCCTTCGATCTCGAACGGCAGTGCCGAGGGGCGTACTTGCGGGTGCAGGCCGTTCTGGCTGAAGTCGTCGCGGTAGAAGGACACATCCAGGGTGCCCAGCGGCGATTGGCTGCCCAGTGCTTCGAGCAAGGCCTGGGCGACCCAGACGCCACCGGTGCGAATGCCGATGTAGCGCGGTTCGCTGATGTCGCGGTGTTCCAGGTGTGCCGTGAGACGAATCGCCATCTGGCTGATCAGTTCGGCAGGATTGGGCAGGCTCATGCTGGCTCCTTCAGGTTCCCGGGCCGGTGGTGAGTGGCGCGGCTTATCGCTAAAAGAAAGCGCCTTGGCGGCGCTTTGTAAAAAATCAGGTTTCGAACAGAGCGGCGTTGGCATCGAGCCAGCCTTGCAGCAGCAGGGCGGCGGCGATGGCGTCCACCGGATTGTCGCGGTAGCTGCCTTTCTGCCCGCCGCGCACCAGGCGCTCGCCCTTGGCCTCGAAGGTGGTCAGGCGCTCGTCATGGGTATAGAAGGGCAGGTTGTAGCGGCCATTGAGCCGGCGGGCGAACTTTTCGGCGCGCAGGCACATGTCGCTGGGCGTGCCGTCCATGTTCAGCGGCAGGCCGACCACCACGGCATCGGGTTTCCACTCCTTGATCAGCGCTTCGACCTGGTTCCAGTCCGGAACACCGTTCTGCGCCTTCAAGGTGCACAACTCGCGGGCCTGGCCGGTAATGACCTGGCCGACCGCTACGCCGATCTGTTTGGTGCCGTAATCGAAGCCCAGCAGCAAGCGCAGGGCCATCAGGCGTGTCCTGCCTGGCTGGTGAGCAGACTGAGGTTGACCCCCAACCGGCTGGCCGCCGCTTCCAGGCGCAGTTCGCTGCTGGTATTGAACAGGATGTCGGCGTCGAACGGGCAGGTCAGCCAGGCGTTGTCGGCCAGCTCGGCTTCCAGTTGCCCGGGTTCCCAACCGGCATAGCCGAGGGCGATCAGGCTTTTCTGCGGGCCGACGCCGTCGGCGATGGCGAACAGCACGTCCTGGGAAGTGGACAGCGACAAGCCGTCCAGGTCCACCGTGGCCTGGTATTTGGGGCCTGATGGATGGAGTACGAAGCCGCGATCGGTCTGCACCGGGCCGCCGATGAAAATCGGCACGTGCTGGCACAAGAGTGGCGGTTCGACCTCGGGCCGCAGTTGCTCAAGAATGTCCGCCAGGCTCAGCTCTTGCGGGCGATTGATCACCAGCCCCATGGCCCCATTGGCCGTGTGCTCGACGATGTAGGTCAAGGTATGGGCAAAGTTCGGATCGGCCATGTGCGGCATGGCAATCAGGAAGTGATGCTTGAGGTAGGTGGGGCTGACGTTTTTCATAGGCGCTAGTGTGGCGGCGCAGGGCCGAACTGACAAGCTGGGGATGTACAGGAAATGCCCCGATCTGGCTGGCGACACCGATCAAATGTGGGAGCGGGCTTGCTCGCGAAGGGGCCCGTGCAACCGACAGATCTCTTGCGGCAGGACCGCCGTCTTCGCGGGCAAGCCCGCTCCCACAAGGGATCTGCGGCGGGCGCCGAGGTTATGTCCGGCACAAACCCGTGATCAATTGCTGGACAGCCGGTCGCCGCGGGCGAATTTCCAGGTGCGGATGATTTCCAGCCGGTCGATGTCCGACAAATCCCCGGTAAACGGCGCGAACGGTGCGGCCAGGCGCACGATCCGCTGGGCGGCCTGGTCCAGCAGCGGCTGGCCGGAGGATTCGAGCACCAGCACTTCATACAGCGAGCCGTCACGATTGATCGAGACCATCAGCCGCAGGTTGCCGTAGATCTGTTTGCGCCGCGCTTCGTCAGGGTAGTTGAGGTTGCCGATGCGCTCGACCTTCTTGCGCCACTCGTCCTTGTACCAGGCACCCTTGTCGCGCATGGTCGAAGCGGCGCTCAGACGGTGGATGCGCGGGCGCTTGGCGTAGAGCTGTTGCTCCTGGGCCAGTTCAGCTTCCAGGCTGGCGATGTCGCTGGACAGCTGGGAGCTGTCGAAGGTGGGCGCGGGGGCCTGGGGCTTGGGATCAGGCTTGACCTCTTCCTTGGCCGGGGCTTTCTTCGGCTTCGGCGCCACGGTGGTCACGGCCGCCTTGGGCGCCGCTTCCTGCACTTCGGGCTTGGCCGCTGGCGGCGGGGTGACTTTCTGCACCGTGTTGTCCTGGAAGGGCGCGATCTCGGTGGTCTTGGGGATCGCCTTCTTTTCCAGGGTGCCGCTGCCTTGCTGGTTTTCCTGGGCGAGGAAGTCGGCCTTCTTGGGCTTGGTCTCGCTCTTGAAGGTGGCCAGGGTGATTTCCAGGGTCTGGCTGATCTGTTTCGGCTCGACCGTGGCAAACCCGACGCCCAGCAGCAAGGCCAGGTGGATCAGCGCCGCCAGGAACAGGGTAAAACCGAGGCGATCAGCCGGGCGCACGCCACGATGGGCGAGCTCTTGGGGCAGATCGGACGGGAGTGTCATGACAAGGAAACCAACATCGCGTTTTTTTCAGGCCGGGCATGATAACGCAATGTGGGTTTCCTTCAGCAGATCTGGATCAACGAGCCTTGAGCTTCTGATCGATGGCATCCATCAACAGGCCGCCGATGTCGGTGCCAAAGGCGTTATCGATCTCGCGGATGCAGGTCGGGCTGGTGACGTTGATTTCCGTCAGGTGCTCGCCGATCACGTCCAGGCCCACGAACAACAGGCCTTTTTCCCGCAGGGTCGGGCCGACCTGGGCAGCGATCCAGCGGTCCTTCTCGGTCAACGGTCGTGCCTCGCCACGGCCGCCGGCTGCCAGGTTGCCCCGGGTTTCACCGGCCGCCGGGATACGCGCCAGGCAATAATCCACCGGCTCGCCGTCGATCATCAGGATGCGTTTGTCGCCATCGACGATGGCCGGCAGGTAGCCCTGGATCATGATCTGCTGCTTGCCGTGCAGCGTCAGGGTTTCCAGGATCACCGACAGGTTCGGGTGGCCGGCGGTGTGCCGGAAGATCGAAGAACCGCCCATGCCGTCCAGGGGCTTGAGGATCACGTCGCCGTGATGGTCGGCAAATTCGCGCAACACGTCCGGGCGACGGCTGACGATGGTCGGCGGCGTGCACTGCGGGAACAGCGTGGCGAACAGCTTTTCGTTACAGTCGCGCAGGCTCTGGGGCTTGTTGACCACCAGCACGCCAGCGTTTTCCGCTTGTTCCAGCAGGTAGGTGGAGTACACGAACTCCATGTCGAACGGCGGATCCTTGCGCATCAGGATCACGTCCAGGTCGCTGAGCAGCGCATCGCGCTCGTCGCCCAGTTCAAACCACTTCTCAGGGTTGGCGAAGACGTTCAGCGGCTTCATCCGCGCCCGCGCCTGGCCTTCGGCCTGGTAGAGGTCGCGCTGCTCCATGTAGAACAGCTCCCAGCCGCGCTTCTGAGCGGCCAGCAGCATGGCCAGCGAGCTATCCTTTTTATAGGAAATGCTGGCGATAGGGTCCATGACAATGCCGACGCGTACGCTCATGGCTTGGTTCCTCGAAATGTGATGGGCACATAATGGCGTGAAAAAGTGGCGTCAGAGTGGCGCCCGGAAGATTGGCGGTCAAGGAAAAACCACCGCGCCGAGCGGCCGATAGATCGGCGATGGAGACTGTGCTAAAAAGGCTGCCATGTGACGTGCGGGCCTTGAACATCAAGGGTTTGCGCTGTCGATCACACTTACGCGTTAAAAACCGGTTCGCAGTGGCAATGGCAGAGCATCTCACGCAGCAGCAACCCAGTGCCTTGAAGGTCATGGTCATCGACGACTCGAAGACCATCCGCCGCACCGCCGAAACCTTGCTGCGCAACGTGGGCTGCGAGGTGATCACGGCGATCGACGGCTTCGATGCCCTGGCCAAGATCGCCGACCATCATCCGGGCATCATCTTCGTCGACATCATGATGCCGCGCCTCGATGGCTACCAGACCTGTGCCCTGATCAAGAACAACAGCGCGTTCAAGGCCACGCCGGTGATCATGCTGTCGTCCCGGGATGGGTTGTTCGACAAGGCCAAGGGACGCATCGTCGGTTCCGATCAGTTTTTGACCAAGCCGTTCAGCAAGGAAGAACTGCTGGGGGCGATACAGGCCCATGTCCCGGGCTTTGCCGCTGTCCAGCCGCACCAGGCACATTAATGACACTCGGCCAACGGGCCTGGGGTCAACAAGAAAATGGGGAATACCATGGCACGAGTTCTGATCGTCGATGATTCGCCGACTGAAATGTACAAACTGACCGGCATGCTGGAAAAGCACGGCCATCAGGTCCTGAAGGCCGAGAATGGCGCCGATGGCGTGGCGCTGGCCCGCCAGGAAAAACCCGATGCGGTGCTGATGGACATCGTCATGCCCGGCCTCAATGGTTTCCAGGCCACGCGCCAGTTGACCAAGGACCCGGACACCGGCCATATCCCGGTGATCATCATCACCACCAAGGATCAGGACACCGACAAGGTCTGGGGTACGCGCCAGGGGGCGAAGGACTACCTGACCAAACCGGTGGACGAAGAAACCCTGATCGCGACTTTGAACAAAGTACTGGCGGGTTGACGGCGCGGCCATGAGCCAATCCCTGACGGCCTTCGAACTGCTGTTGCAGATCGACCGGCGTTGCCGGCTGCTGGGGGCGGACCTGCCCTCCCAGCCGACCCACCGTGCCGGCTGGAGCGGCATCGGCTTTCGCCTGGGCGAGCACTGGTACGTGGCGCCGATGGGCGAAGTCAGCGAAGTGCTACACGAGCCGCGTTACACGCATTTGCCCGGGGTCAAGCCGTGGGTGCGTGGCGTGGCTAACCTGCGGGGGCGCTTGTTGCCGTTGATGGACTTGTGCGGGTTCTTTGGCCATGAGCTGTCCACCGTGCGCAAGCAGCGGCGGGTGCTGGTGGTGGACCACGACGAGGTGTTCGCCGGGTTGCTGGTGGACGAGGTCCTCGGGCTGCAACACTTTGCCCAGGACAGCCTGGAACCGATGCCGGTGGACGACCACGACGGCCCGGAAGCGGCCTTCGTCAAGGGCCGGTTCGGCGGCGAGCGCGAGTGGCAAGTGTTCAGCCCGTTTGCCCTGGCGCGGTCGCCGGGGTTCATGGATGTGGCTGTTTGACGGAAAAGCTCGAGTGAATGGGCTGGCCCCTTCGCGAGCAAGCTCGCTCCCACCTTGGATCTATGATGCTCACAAAGCTTGAGTTCACAGTAGATCCCAATGTGGGAGCGGGCTTGCTCGCGAAGGAGGCGACTCGGTCTGACAGATAGGCAAGGCAGTGGCCCCACTGATAAAGCAGTAAGTTGGATTGGGCAGCACAGGCGAGAACCGATGATCAAAGCAAAAGCAGGCAAGCCACTGGAAGCGTCGCGCAGTCGTTCGCAGATCATCGTGCTGTTCGTCGCGCTGATCGTCTTCATCGTGCTGCTGTTCGCCAACTTCGCTTACCTCAACACCCAGTCCACCTACGACAAACAGTACATCGGCCATGCCGGTGAGCTGCGGGTGCTGTCCCAGCGTATTGCCAAGAATGCCACCGAGGCCGCCGCCGGCAAGCCTGCGGCGTTCAAGCTGCTGAGCGATGCGCGCAATGACTTCGCCCAGCGCTGGGGCTACCTGAAACAGGGCGACCCGGTGACCGGCCTGCCCCCTGCGCCCGCCACCCTGCGCCCGCAGATGCGCGCCGTGCAGCTGGATTGGGAGCGCCTGCTCAAGAACACCGATGCCATTCTCTCCAGCGAACAGACCGTGTTGTCGCTGCACCAGGTGGCGGCCACCCTGGCCGAAACCGTGCCGCAGTTGCAGGTCGAGTACGAAAAAGTCGTCGAGATCCTGCTGCAACGTGGCGCGCCAGCCACCCAAGTGGCCATGGCCCAGCGCCAGTCCCTGCTGGCCGAGCGAATTCTCGGCGCGGTGAACACCGTGCTGGCGGGGGACGAAAACGCCAGCCAGGCCGCCGATACCTTCGGTCGCGACGCGGCGCGTTTTGGCCAGGTGCTCAATGGCATGTTGCAAGGTGACCCGGCCCTGAAAATCTCCCAGGTCCAGGACCGCGATGCCCGGGCGCGGCTGAGCGAAATCAGCGAGCTATTCGAGTTCGTCTCCGGCTCGGTGGATGAGATCCTCGAAACCTCGCCGGAGCTGTTCAAGGTCCGCGAATCGGCCGGTAATATCTTCAACTTGTCGCAGACCTTGCTCGACGAGGCTTCGCACCTGGCCACGGCCTTCGAAAACCTGGCCGGCGGGCGTTCCGTCAATACCATCGGCGGCTATGTGCTGGGCCTGCTGGCGCTGATGTCGATCATCCTGATCGGGCTGGTGATGGTCCGCGAGACCAACCGCCAGTTGCACGAAACCGCGGAAAAGAACGAGCGCAACCAGAACGCGATCATGCGGCTGCTGGATGAAATCGAGGACCTGGCCGACGGCGACCTGACCGTCACGGCCTCGGTCACCGAGGATTTCACCGGCACCATCGCCGATTCCATCAACTACTCAGTGGACCAGCTGCGCGACTTGGTGGCGACCATCAACCTCACCGCCGGCCAGGTCGCCGCGGCCGTGCAGGAAACCCAGGCCACGGCGATGCACCTGGCCCAGGCGTCCGAGCACCAGGCCCAGCAAATTTCCGAAGCTTCGACTTCAATTAATGAAATGGCCCAGTCCATCGACCAGGTGTCGGCCAATGCCGCCGAATCGTCGGCGGTGGCCGAGCGTTCGGTGGAGATTGCCAACAAGGGTAACGAGGTGGTGCACAACACCATTCATGGCATGGACAACATTCGCGAGCAGATCCAGGACACCGCCAAGCGCATCAAGCGCTTGGGTGAGTCATCCCAGGAAATCGGCGACATTGTCAGCCTGATCGACGACATCGCCGACCAGACCAACATCCTGGCCCTCAACGCCGCCATCCAGGCGTCCATGGCCGGCGATGCCGGGCGCGGGTTCGCGGTGGTGGCCGATGAAGTGCAACGCCTGGCCGAGCGTTCTTCGGCGGCGACCCGGCAAATCGAAACCCTGGTGCGAGCGATCCAGGCCGACACCAACGAAGCGGTGATTTCCATGGAGCAGACCACCACTGAAGTGGTGCGCGGTGCGCGACTGGCCCAGGATGCCGGCGTCGCCCTGGAAGAGATCGAGGGTGTGTCCAAGACCCTGGCGGCGCTGATCCAGAGCATCTCCAACGCGGCGCAGCAACAGACCACCTCGGCGGGGCAGATTTCCTTGACCATGAACGTGATCCAGCAGATCACCACGCAGACTTCGTCGGGCTCCACCGCCACCGCCGAAAGCATCGGCAACCTGGCGAAAATGGCCAGCCAGCTGCGCCGGTCGGTGTCGGGGTTTACCCTGCCGGCCGCACCTGTGGCGGATGAGGACAAGGAGTGACTGGCCGCACTTTCCTGGCCGCAGAGATCTTCTGTGGCGAGGGGATTTATCCCCGCTGGGGCGCGAAGCGGCCCCTAGCAATGCAGAACCCAATCTCTATGTACCAGGCTGGCTATTTTGGGACTGCTTTGCAGTCCAGCGGGGATAAATCCCCTCGCCACAGGTTGATTTGGAGTGGTTATGGGTGATCGGCACGACTACGTGGCCCTGGAATGGGTCAAGGGCGAGATTGCCGAAACGCTGAAGCAGGCCCATCTGGCCCTCAACCGCCTGGTGGACGATCCCCAGGCGTCGGACGCCCTCGGGCAATGCCTGGCCTGCATTCACCAGGTCCACGGCGGCCTGCAGATGGTCGAGTTCTACGGTGCGGCGTTGCTGGCCGAGGAGATGGAGCAGCTATGCGCCGCCCTGCAGGACAACCGCGTCACCCATCGCGATGAAGCCATCAGCCTGTTGAGCCAGGCCCTGGGGCAGTTGCCGATCTACCTGGACCGCATACAAGGCGCCCGCCGCGACCTGCCGCTGGTGGTACTGCCCCTGATCAATGACCTGCGCAGTGCCCGGGGCGAGAGCCTGTTGTCGGAAACCAGCCTGTTCAGTCCCGAATTGCCCGATATTGCGCCGCTCAGCGACGAGGCCTTGCAGCGCCTCGAACCCGCTGACCTGCCGAACACCTTGCGCAAATGGCGCCAGACCCTGCAAATGGCCTTGGTGGGCCTGCTGCGCGAACAGGATGACGCGACGCACCTCGGTTACCTGGCCAAGGTTTTCCAGCGCCTGGAAACGTTGTGTGCCGGGGCGCCGCTCAATGCCTTATGGCAAGTGGCCTCAGCGCTGGTCGAAGGCATGCGTGACGGGCGCATCGCCAACAGCCCGGCGTTGCGCAGCCTGTTCAAGGAAGCCGACAAGGAGCTCAAGCGCCTGCTGGACCAAGGCATGCCTGGCATCAATCAACCGGCACCGCCCCACCTGCTCAAGAGCTTGTTGTTCTATATTGCCAAGGCCGAACATCCCAGCGGGCAGATGCAGATCATGAAAGAACGCTACTCACTGGACGACGCGCTGCCCGACAGCGCCATGGTCGACGAAGAACGCGCGCGCCTGGCCGGGCCTGACCGCGATGCCATGCGCTCGGTGCTCGCCGCGCTGTGCGAGGAGTTGGTACGGGTCAAGGAACGCCTGGACCTGTTCGTGCGCAGCGATCGCCAGCACGCCTCGGAACTGGACAGCCTGCTGGCGCCGTTGCGGCAGATCGCCGACACCTTGGCGGTGCTGGGTTTCGGCCAGCCGCGCAAGGTCATCATCGATCAACTGGCCGTGGTCCTGAGCCTCGCCCAGGGCCAGCGCGAGCCGGATGACGCGACCCTCATGGACGTAGCCGGGGCCTTGCTCTATGTCGAGGCGACCCTGGCCGGCATGGTCGGCACCGTCGAGCCCGAGAGCCGCGAAGACACGCACCTGCCCACCACCGACCTGACCCAGATCCACCAGATCGTCATCAAGGAAGCCCACACCTGCCTGCAACAGGCCAAGGATATGATCGTCGACTACATCGACGCGGACTGGAACAGCGAGCAACTGCAACCGTTGCCGGCGCTACTGACCCAGGTGCGCGGTGCGCTGGCGATGATCCCCCTGAGCCGTGCCGCCAGCCTGGTGGAGGCCTGCAACGCGTTCATCCGTGACCATTTGTTGCTGGAGCGGGCCCAGCCGGGTTGGGAAGAGCTCGATCATTTGGCCGACGTGATCACCGGTCTCGAATACTACCTGGAGCGCTTGAGCGAGGACCCGGAAACCCCTGGCGAGCCCTTGCTCGATGGGGTCGAACGGAGCCTGGCCGCGCTCGGTTATTACCCTGACGAAGCGCGGGTACCGGTGCTTGACGATGTGTTGAGTCCCAACGAAGCCCAAGTCATGCAGGACTTGCAGGAACTGGATGACCCGCAGACGGTGCAGTCCTTGGCACAGGTGCTGGCCAGTCCGGTTTCGGCGGTCAATCCACCGGCCAGGAGCACCCCAGGCAGCCTGTTGCCCCCACCACTGGACGAGAGCCCGGTGGACGACGAGTTGCGTGAGGTCTTCCTCGAGGAAACCGCCGAGGTGCTCGACGTCCTGCGTGAATACTTGCCGCGCTGGAGTGCGCATCCCGACGACCACGGCGCCCTGAGCGAACTGCGCCGGGCCTTCCACACCCTCAAGGGCAGTGGTCGGATGGTGCGGGCGCTGGTGCTGGGTGAACTGGCCTGGGCCGTGGAAAACCTGCTCAACCGGGTACTGGAGCGCAGCGTCGAGCCGCAGGCGTCGGTCCGTCAGTTGATCGAAGACACGGTGCCGTTGTTGCCAGCCCTGGTGGCCGAATTCGCGGCCAGTCGGCAGCGCCAGCGCGATGACGTCGACCGCCTGGCCGCCCGCGCCCATGCCCTGGCCAAGGGCGGCGATGAAGACGATGAAGACGACGAGCAGGACGTGGCCGCCCTCGATCCGCTGTTGTTGAAGATCTTCGACAACGAAGCCCAGGGCCACCTCGCCAGTCTCAATCGTTTTCTCGACCAGGCGGCCGACCACCTGCCGTTGCAGGCCAGCGATGAATTGCAGCGGGCTTTGCACACCCTCAAGGGCAGCGCTTCGATGGCCGGCGTGCTACCCATCGCCGAGTTGGCCGGTGCGATGGATGAACTGGCCCGGGAGTACCGGGCGCACCTGATTGCCCTCGACCTGGATGAGGTGGAGTTGCTGCTGGAGGCCGAAGGGCTGTTGCGCCGCGGCCTGCGCCAGTTGCACAGCGAGCCGCTGGCGCCGATCCCCGGCGCCGGGGATCTGATCCAGCGCGCCCAGGCCCTGCTGGCCGAGCGTCTGCATGCCGCCAACAGTGCGCCCGACAAAGCGATGCGGACCAAGCGCGATCCACAGCTGATCAACAACTTCCTCGCCCAGGGCATGGACATCCTGCTGGACGCCGAAAGCCTCTTGCAGCGCTGGCAGCAGCATCCCGGCGAAGGCCAGGAACTGAGTGCGCTGCTGGATGAACTGACGACCCTCGGCGAAGGCGCGCACCTGGCCGACCTGCACCCGGTGGACGAACTCTGCGAAGCGTTGCTGGATCTCTACGGCGCGGTGGAAGAAAGCAGCCTGGCGGTCAGCGATGAATTTTTCCAGCAGGCGCAGCTCGCCCATGAGGCGCTGATCGACATGCTCGATGAGCTGGCGGCCGGGCAGCACGTGCGTCCGCGGCCTGAGCGGGTAGCGGCCCTGCGTCGCCTGCTTCAGGAGAGCCTCGACCCGTCGGCCACTGGCCTGATCCGTAGCGACGGCAGCCGCACGCTGAGTATCCACGAACTGGGCCACGTGACGGCGGAAATGGCACGCGACGCGCCCGCCGAGACCTCGATGGACGATGACCTTGCGTCGATTTTCCTCGAAGAGGCCCAGGACATCCTCGAAAGTGCCGCCCAGGCCTTGCAGCGCTGGTTGGCCGATCCGGACAACGGTGCGCCGCTGTCCTCGCTGCAACGCGACTTGCACACCCTCAAGGGCGGCGCGCGGATGGCCGACATCCGGCCGGTGAGCGACCTGGCCCAGGAGCTGGAAAACCTTTACGAAGGGCTGGTGGACCGGCGCTACAGCTACAGCGAGGAACTGGCGCAACTGCTCGGCAGCAGCCACGAACGCCTCGACCTGTTGCTCGGGCAGTTGCAACAGGGCCAACCGTTGGGCGATCCCGTTGCGCTGATCGACGCTATCCGAAGGTTCCGCCAGGACAAGCCGAATGCCATCGAGACGAGTGCAGCGGCCCAGGCCGACGGTGCCGGCCACGATCCCGAGTTGTTGGAAATCTTCCTTGAAGAAGGCTTCGACATCCTCGACAGCTCAGGCGCGGCGCTGCTGCGCTGGCAGGAAGAACCGTCGAATCGCCAGGCCGTGGAAACCCTGCTGCGGGATTTGCACACCCTCAAGGGCGGTGCGCGGATGGTGGAAATCGTCCCTATCGGCGACCTGGCCCATGAGCTGGAAAACCTCTACGAAGGCCTGTCGGCGGGCCTGCTCCAGCCGACCCCGGCATTGTTTGCCTTGCTGCAAAGCAGTCATGACCGACTGGCGCAGATGCTCGATGCGGTGCGCGCCGGCCATCCGTGCCCGCTGGCCGATCGGCTGATCGCGCAGATCCAGGCGGTGAATCATCCCCAGGCAAGTGCGGTGTCCCAGGCTGCCCCGGCGCCGGAGCCGATCACGCCCCCCATCGCAAGTCCGCCCGCGGCGCCCGCCAGACAAGACCCCGGTGCAGCGGGCGACGGGGCAGACATGGTCAAGGTCTCCGCCGAACTGCTCGACGACCTGGTGAACCTGGCGGGGGAAACGTCGATTTTCCGTGGGCGCATCGAACAACAGGTCAACGACGCACACGTGGCCCTGAGCGAAATGGAAACCACCATCGAGCGCATGCGCGACCAGTTGCGGCGCCTGGATACCGAAACCCAGGGGCGGATTCTCAGTCGTCAACAAGTGGAGGCCGAGCGCCTGGGCTACGAAGAGTTCGACCCGCTGGAGATGGATCGGCATTCCCAGTTGCAGCAGCTGTCCCGGGCGCTGTTCGAGTCTGCCTCGGACTTGCTCGAACTCAAGGAAACCCTGGATCGCAGCAATCACGATGCCGAACTCCTGCTGCAACAGCAGGGGCGGATCAACACCGAGCTCCAGGAAGGCCTGATGCGCACGCGCATGGTGCCGTTCGAGCGCATGCTGCCGCGGCTCAAGCGCATCGTCCGGCAAGTGGCGCAGGAATTGGGCAAGGACGTGGAGTTCGTGGTGGGCAATGCCGACGGCGAGATGGACCGCAACGTCCTGGAACGTATGGCCGCGCCCCTGGAGCACATGCTGCGCAACGCCGTCGACCACGGCCTGGAACCGGCCGATGTGCGCGTCGCCGCTGGCAAGCCGGCGCGAGGACGCATCAGCCTCGACCTGTCGCGGGAAGGCGGCGACATCATTTTCGACATCCGCGACGACGGTGCCGGCGTGCCGCTGGAGGCGGTGCGGACCAAGGCGATCAAGCGGGGCCTGCTGGCGCCGGACAGCGATATCAGCGACCGCGACGTGCTGCAGTTCATCCTGCAGCCGGGGTTTTCCACGGCGGAAAAAATCACCCAGATCTCCGGGCGTGGCGTGGGCATGGACGTGGTCCACGAAGAGGTGCGGCAGTTGGGCGGCAGCATGACCATCGATTCCACGCCGGGGCAGGGCGTGCATTTCCGCATTCGCCTGCCGTTTACCGTGGCGATGAACCGGGCGTTGATGGTGCATTGTCACGAAGACCAGTACGCGATCCCGCTGAACGCCATCGAAAGCATTGTCCGGGTGTTGCCGGCCGAACTGGACGGCTACTACCAACTCGACCCGCCGACCTACACCTACGCCGGACAACGCTATGAACTGTGCTACCTGGGCGAGCTGCTGAAAACCGGCCCCCGGCCGAAGCTGCTGGGCCAGAGCCAGCCGTTGCCGGTGCTGCTGGTGCAGTGCAACGAGCGGCACGTGGCCGTGCAGGTCGACGCTATCGCCGGGACCCGGGAGATCGTGGTCAAGAGCCTTGGCCCGCAATTCTCGGCGGTGCAGGGCCTGTCCGGGGCGACGATCCTGGGGGATGGCCGGGTGGTGTTGATTCTCGACCTGCTGGCGCCGATCCGCGCCTTGCCCCACCAGGTCCCGCGCCGCCAGGTGCCGGCGGAAGGCGAGGGTGAGCCGCAACGGCCACTGCTGGTGCTGGTGGTGGATGACTCGGTGACGGTGCGCAAGGTCACCAGCCGCCTGCTGGAGCGCCATGGCATGCACGTCCTGACCGCCAAGGACGGCGTGGACGCCATGGCGCTGCTGTCCGAGCACGCGCCTGACCTGATGCTGCTGGACATCGAGATGCCGCGCATGGACGGCTTCGAAGTGGCCACGCAAGTGCGCAACGACCCACGCCTGGCGCATCTGCCGATCATCATGATCACCTCCCGCACCGGTCAGAAACACCGCGACCGCGCCATGGCCATCGGTGTCAACGACTACCTGGGCAAGCCGTACCAGGAATCGGTGCTGCTCGACAGCATCGCCCACTGGAGCAGAAGCCATGCATGACCTGCATCACTCACGCGCCAGCCACCTCACTGGCCTGCTGCTGCCACTGGCCGACCGCCACCTGATCCTGCCCAACGTGGCGGTGGCCGAACTGATCGACTACCAGAGCAGCGCCTTCGATATGGACACCCCGCCTTGGTTCCTGGGCTGGGTGAGCTGGCGCGAACGGCAAATCCCGCTACTGAGCTTCGAATCGGCCTGCGGCCAGAAAACCGTGATCGGCGAGCGAGCACGCATCGTCATCCTCAACGCCCTGGGTGGCCGACCGGAGCTGCGCTTCATTGCATTGCTGGTGCAAGGGATCCCGCGGTCCTACAAGCTCGACAGCCAGTTGAGCTACGTTGACGTGCCGCTGTGCGGGCTGGAGCAGGCGGCGGTGCAAGTGGGGGAACATGTGGCGAAAGTGCCGGACTTGCTGGCGTTGGAGGAGTTGGTGGCGGCGGCCGGGTTGGTTCAGCAGCACAAATCCTGAAGTCTATGCAGCGCCCATGTGGGAGCGAGCTTGCTCGCGATAGCGGAGTGTCCGCCGGCTCAGTGTTGACTGATCCACCGTCATCGCGAGCAAGCTCGGCTCCCACAGGGGACTGGGTTCGTTTTTCTCACCATTACTCCAACCGTAACGATCCGCCGCTGAGCTTGATTGATGCACCTGCCACGACACTCCTAAGGTAACCCCCACGACAGCGAACCCGTGGAGTGGTCATGACAACAACAATATCCCCCGACTCGCGCTGGACGCGGCGGCGTAGCGAAAAGCAGCGGCGTCTCGAACGGGTGAAGGGGCTTGCCGACGGTGTGGTGTTGCCCACCGACAAGATCGTCGCGGCGCTGGAGGCGTTGATCCTGCCGGGCGACCGTGTGGTGCTGGAAGGCAATAACCAGAAGCAGGCGGATTTTCTCTCGCGCTCCCTGGTGAAAGCCGATCCGTCGAAGCTCCACGATTTGCACATGATCATGCCCAGTGTCGGTCGTTCCGAACATCTGGACCTGTTCGAACGCGGTATCGCTCGCAAGTTGGATTTTTCCTTCGCCGGCACCCAGAGCCTGCGCATCAGCCAGTTGCTCGAAGACGGCCTGCTGGAAGTTGGGGCGATCCACACCTACATCGAGCTCTACGCCCGGCTGGTGGTGGACCTGATTCCCAACGTGGTGCTCTCGGCCGGTTTCATGGCCGACCGCGCCGGCAACATCTACACCGGCCCCAGCACCGAGGACACGCCGGCGCTGATCGAGCCGGCGGCTTTCAGCGACGGCATCGTCATTGTCCAGGTCAACCAGTTGGTGGACGACGTCAGCGACCTGCCACGGGTGGACATTCCGGCATCCTGGGTGGACTTCGTGGTGGTGGCCGACAAGCCGTTCTACATCGAGCCGCTGTTCACCCGCGACCCGCGCCACATCAAGCCTGTGCACGTGTTGATGGCGATGATGGCGATCCGTGGGATCTACGAAAAGCACAACGTCCAGTCCCTCAACCACGGCATCGGTTTCAACACCGCCGCCATCGAATTGATCCTGCCGACCTACGGCGAATCCCTCGGCCTGAAGGGCAAGATCTGCCGTAACTGGACCCTCAATCCGCACCCAACCCTGATCCCGGCCATCGAAAGCGGCTGGGTCGAAAGCGTGCATTGCTTTGGCACCGAGTTGGGCATGGAAAACTACATCGCCGCCCGCCCCGACGTGTTCTTCACCGGTCACGACGGCTCGCTGCGCTCCAACCGCATGGTCTGCCAACTGGCCGGGCAGTACGCGGTGGACCTATTCATCGGCGCCACCCTGCAAGTGGACGGTGACGGCCATTCCTCCACGGTGACCCGTGGCCGCTTGGCCGGCTTCGGCGGTGCGCCGAACATGGGCCACGACCCACGCGGTCGCCGTCATGGCACGCCAGCCTGGCTCGACATGCGCCATGGCGATGGCGAGGCGCCGTTGCTCGAACGCGGCAAGAAGCTGGTGGTGCAGATGGTCGAGACGTTCCAGGAGGGCGGCAAACCGACCTTCGTCGAGACCCTCGATGCGGTGGACGTGGCGAAGAAAGCCGGCATGCCCCTGGCGCCGATCATGATCTACGGCGACGACGTCACCCACCTGCTGACCGAAGAGGGCATCGCCTACCTGTACAAGGCTCGTTCCCTGGAAGAACGCCAGGCGATGATCGCCGCCGTGGCCGGGGTCACCGCCATCGGTTTGCGCCATGATCCGAAAGACACCGCGCGCATGCGTCGCGAAGGGCTGATCGCCTTGCCCGAAGACCTCGGCATCCGTCGCACCGACGCCACCCGCGAGCTGCTCGCGGCCAAGAGCGTGGCCGATCTGGTGGAATGGTCCGGTGGCCTCTACAACCCGCCCGCCAAGTTCAGGAGCTGGTAAATGCACGCCTTCAACCTGCAACCGAAAAAACTGTCCTTGGCCGAACGTCTGGCGGACATGGCGGTGGATGCGCTGATCGACGAAGCCGACCTGTCGCCTAAACCGGCCTTGGTGGACCGTCGCGGCAATGGCGCCCACACCGACCTGCACCTGGGCCTGATGCATGCGTCGGCGCTGTCGCTGTGGCCGGCGTTCAAGGAAATGGCCGAGGCCGCGCTTGAATGCGGCGAAATCGGCCTGCCGTTGCGCGAAGCCCTTGGGCGGATCGGCCGTGAGGGGGAAGCGGCGATGCTCGCCACCACCGGCGGGGTAAACACCCATCGTGGCGCGATCTGGGCCTTGGGCCTGTTGGTCGCTGCAGCGGCGCTGGCACCTGAATCCAGTGTCGCCAGCGCCGTTACTTTGCGCGCTGCCCGCCTGGCTTTGCTCAACGACCGTCATGCGCCCCAACCCTTGAGCCACGGTGCCCAGGTCGCCCAGCGCTACGGCGTGCGCGGTGCCCGGGAAGAAGCGCAACTGGCGTTTCCGGCGGTGACTGGCCTGGGCCTGCCGCAACTCAAGCGCAGCCGCGCGGCGGGGGCGGGCGAGCAGAACGCCCGACTCGATGCCTTGCTGGCGATCATGACTCGCCTGGCCGACACCTGCGTGCTCTACCGGGCCGGCGAAGCGGGGTTACAGGCCATGCAACAAGGCGCCAGAGCGGTGCTCGATGCCGGTGGCAGTGCGAGCCTGGGCGGTCGTCGCCAATTGCACGCGCTGGACCAACAACTGATTGCCTTGAACGCCTCGCCCGGCGGCGCTGCCGACCTGCTCGCCGCCTGCCTGTTCCTCGATCGTATCGAGCGCGGCGATGGCCTCTTCCCTGGAGTGTGCTGATGGAAACCCTATCTTTTGAATTTCCCGCCGGGCAGCCGCCACGGGGCCGTGCACTGGTGGGCTGCGTCGGCTCGGGCGACCTGGAAGTGCTGATCGAACCTGGCCTGGCGGGCAAGCTGACCATTCAGGTGCAGACCTCGGTCAATGGCAGCGAGCAACGCTGGCAACATCTGTTCGCCCGCATGTTCGACGGCCAGACGCCACCGGCCCTGTCCATCGACATCCATGATTTCGGCGCCACCCCCGGCGTGGTGCGCTTGCGACTGGAGCAAGGTTTCGAGGAGATCGGCCATGACTGACAGCGCAGCGTTGCTCAACAAGCACAGCTTCGTCGAACTCGGCGCCCGGCAGCGGGCCAGGGCCTTGCTCGATGACGGCACTTTCCGTGAATTGCTCGACCCGTTCCAGCGGGTCATGTCGCCGTGGTTGTTGCGTCAGGGCGTGGTGCCGCAAAGCGACGACGGCGTGGTGATCGCCAAAGGCTCGCTCGATGGCCTGCCCGTGGTGATCGCCGCCATCGAAGGCGCGTTCCAGGGCGGCAGCCTCGGCGAAGTCGGCGGGGCGAAGATTGCCGGTGCGCTGGAGCTGGCCGCCGAGGACAACCGCAAAGGCATTCCGACCCGCGCCGTGCTGCTGCTGGAAACCGGTGGCGTGCGGTTGCAGGAGGCCAACCTGGGGCTGGCGGCGATTGCCGAGATTCATTCGGCGATTGTCGATTTGCGTCAGTACCAGCCGGTGGTTGGTGTGGTGGCTGGCAGCGTCGGTTGCTTTGGCGGCATGTCCATCGCCGCCGGGCTGTGCAGTTATCTGCTGGTGACCCGGGAAGCGCGGCTGGGCCTGAACGGTCCACAAGTGATCGAACAGGAAGCCGGCCTCGACGAATACGACTCCCGTGACCGGCCGTTCATCTGGAGCCTGACCGGCGGCGAACAACGTTTCGCCACCGGCCTGGTGGATCGTTACGTCGCCGATGACGTGGCGCGGATCCGCCAGCAGGTCAGCCAATTGCTGCACCTGGGCGTTCCCGTCGAACACCGCAGCGGCCAGGCCGAGCTGTTCTTGCAGCGGCTGGCGCGATTGGATACCGAAGTGCAAATCGAACCGGCCACGGTTCGCCAGCTGTATCAGGGAGAACGCCCATGAGCTCGTATTCATTGAGAGGCTTGCGCTGGTTCGAGGCCTTGAGTGACGGCGCCAAACCATTGGAAGGATTGCCTGCTTCGTTGAAAGTCGCTGACGTCGCGCTGGGCGGGCAACACGTGCGCCTGCTGGCGGTGGTGGCGGATCCCGACAGTCGCTTTCCCCGTGCTCGTAACGGCGAGGTGGGTTTGCTCGAGGGTTGGGGCCTGGCCAAAGCCGTGGACGATACCATTGATGCCGACCGCGATGTCCCCCACAAGCGTGCGTTGATCGCTATTGTCGATGTACCGAGCCAGGCCTATGGCCGGCGCGAAGAAGCCCTGGGCATTCATCAGGCCTTGGCCGGTGCGGCGGACAGCTATGCCCGTGCGCGGCTGGCCGGGCACCCGGTGATTGGCTTGCTGGTGGGCAAGGCGATGTCGGGGGCGTTCCTGGCCCACGGCTACCAGGCCAACCGGCTCATCGCCCTGCGCGACCCGGGGGTGATGGTCCACGCCATGGGCAAGGCCTCGGCGGCGCGGGTGACCTTGCGCAGTGTCGAAGAGCTTGAAGCCTTGGCCGCCAGCGTGCCGCCGATGGCTTACGACATCGACAGTTTTGCCAGCCTGGGGTTGTTGTGGGAAACCTTGTCGGTGGAGCAGATCGAACAACCGACGGCGGCTGATCTGGCCCGGGTGACCGATTGCCTGCAACAAGCGATCAACGATGTTGCCGGTGCACCTCGAGACCTGAGCAGCCGCCTCGGTGCGGCCCATCGGGCAGCCTCCAGCACTGTTCGCCAATTGTTGAGCGCGCAGTGGTGAACGGGTTGCTGGCCCATGACCTGCTCTGGGGAATGACGCCGGAGCACTTGCCGGCGGATGCGCCAGGCTGGGCCGTCGAGAGCCTCGGCCTTGGCCAACCGGTGGTGGTGCGCCGGGCGCTGACCTCGCCCGGGGATGTCGCGGTGGGCGTGCGCGGTCGCGCCAGGGAGCAGCGTTACGCCACGTCGATGCCGGTGGCTGCGGTCCAGCGCAGGGTGCGCCCGGAGGACCTGTGCCAGGTCGAATCGCCGCGCGACCTGCCGGCCCTGCACGCGTTGTCCCGGCTGCGTCCGCTGCTCGATGGCAGTGGCTGGACCTGGGGCGTCAGCGGCAGCGCCGGGTTCGAACTCGCCAGCGGTTTCGAGGCCCTGCACGAACGCAGTGACCTGGATTTGATTCTGCGCACACCGCACGGTCTGGATCGTCTCCAGGCCAGGGATTTGCTGGTGCTACTGGATGCTTCGGTATGCGCCGTGGACATGCAGTTGCAAACGCCTTGCGGCGCCGTGGCCCTGCGCGAATGGGCGGGTTCGTCGCCTCGGGTCTTGCTCAAGGATGACGTCCAGGCCCGGCTGGTGAGCGATCCTTGGCAGCCTTGCGTGGAGCAGGTCGCGTGAGCAGTCTCTTCGTTTTTCCCGGCCAGGGTGCACAGCGCGTGGGCATGCTCCATGGGCTGGCGCCGCTGGTCCTGGACGAGGCGGGGGATGTACTCGGTGAAGACGTCTTGCGGCTGGACAGCGCCGAGGCGTTGCAATCGACCCGCGCCGTGCAGCTATGCCTGTTGATCGCCGGCGTGGCGGCGGCCCGCCGATTGCTGGAGCAAGCTCCGGCGCCGGATTATGTGGCAGGGTTGTCCATCGGTGCGTATCCGGCGGCGGTCGTTGCCGGGGCGCTGGGCTTCGAGGATGCGCTGCGGCTGGTCAGCCTGCGCGGTGAACTGATGCAGCAGGCGTATCCGCACGGCTACGGCATGAGCGCGATCATCGGCCTGGATCTGGCGGCAGTGGAAGCCTTGCTGGAGCAGGTGCACGGTGAAGCAACGCCGGTCTACCTGGCCAATATCAACGCCGATAACCAAGTGGTCATCGCCGGCAGCGACGAAGCCATGGGCCTGGTCGCCGAAAAGGCTCGGCGCCAAGGCGCTGGCAAAGCCTGTCGGTTGGCGGTGAGCGTGCCGTCCCATTGCCCGTTGCTGGAGGCTCCGGCGCGGACATTGGCCCAGGCGTTTGCCGGGGTGCCGTTGAAAGCCCCCACACTGGCCTATCTCAGCGGCAGCCGCGCCCGGCCGGTGATCAGCATTGAGGCCCTGCGCGACGACCTGGCCTTCAACATGTGCCGCGTCGTTGATTGGCGTGGCACCGTGCAAAGCGCCTACGAGCGTGGCGTGCGGCTACAGATCGAACTGCCGCCCGGCGCGGTACTCACCGGGCTGGCGCGCCGGGTGTTCGAGCAGGGCACCGTCATTGCCTTCGACGGTGCCCGGCTCGATACCTTGCAGGCGCTGTTGCGTGAGGAGGGAAACCGCCAACCCTAGACACCGACTCAAGCTGGCGAAGCACAAAAACAACAACTTCGACGATGCACTTTGAGGACTACGACAATGATTATTTACGGTGTGGCGCTGTTGGCGATCTGTACGCTGACAGGGGTGATCCTGGGCGACATGCTCGGCGTGTTGCTGGGCGTCAAATCCAACGTGGGCGGGGTCGGCATTGCGATGATCCTGCTGATCTGCGCACGGCTGTGGACGCAAAAACGTGGCGGCATGACCAAGGACTGTGAGATGGGCGTCGCCTTCTGGGGCGCCATGTACATTCCGGTGGTGGTGGCGATGGCCGCGCAGCAGAACGTGGTTACGGCCCTGCACGGTGGCCCGGTGGCGGTGTTGGCGGCCATCGGTTCGGTGGTGCTCTGTGGTTGTACCATTGCGCTGATCAGCCGGACCCACAAAGGCGAGCCATTGCCCGATGAGCCGGCGGAACTGACCCCGCTGGGCACACCGGCAGGAGGCCGCTGATATGTGGGATCTCATCGAGAAAGGCCTGGAGCATAACGGTCTGATCACGGCATTCGCGTTCGTGGGCGTGATCATGTGGGTGTCAGTGGTGCTGTCCAAGCGCCTGACGTATGGCCGGGTCCACGGTTCGGCGATCGCCATTGTCATCGGCCTGGTGCTGGCTTGGGTGGGTGGCACCATGACTGGCGGGCAGAAAGGCCTGGCGGACCTGTCGCTGTTTTCGGGTATCGGCTTGATGGGCGGCGCCATGTTGCGTGACTTCGCCATCGTTGCCACGGCATTCGAAGTGCAGGCTACCGAAGCGAAGAAGGCCGGGATGATCGGGGCCGTCGCGTTGCTGCTGGGCACGATCCTGCCGTTCATCGTCGGCGCGAGCATTGCCTGGCTGTTCGGTTATCGCGACGCGGTAAGCATGACCACCATCGGCGCGGGTGCGGTGACCTATATCGTCGGGCCCGTGACCGGGGCCGCGATTGGCGCCACGTCCGATGTGATGGCGCTGTCGATTGCCACCGGCTTGATCAAGGCGATCATCGTGATGGTCGGCACCCCCATGGCGGCCCGCTGGATGGGCCTGGATAACCCGCGCTCGGCCATGGTATTCGGTGGCTTGGCCGGGACGGTGAGTGGCGTGACGGCCGGCTTGGCGGCGACGGACCGGCGGCTGGTGCCATATGGCGCGTTGACGGCGACCTTCCATACCGGGCTGGGGTGCTTGCTGGGGCCTTCGTTGTTGTACTTCATTGTTCGCGGGATTGTCGGTTAATCGGCGACTGCTTTCGTGGCGAGGGAGCTTGCTCCCGCTCGGGGGCGCAGCACCCGCTCTTTTGGGGCTGCTGCGCAGCCCAGCGGGAGCAAGCTCCCTCGCCACAATGTCCTATGCCTGGCGATTGGCATACATCCGGCACTCGGCCAACAGCGCCAGCAGGTTCGGATCCCGCTCCTTGGCCTTCAGGAACACCACGCCGATGTGCTGCTGCAACCGGTACTTTTCCTGCAACGGGATCAGTTTCACCCGGTTTTCATACACCGCCGCGATCCGGCCCGGCAGCAAGGCATAGCCCACCCCGGAGCTGACCATGCTCAGCAGGGTGAAGATGTCGTTGACCTGCATCGCCACCTTCGGCTCGAACCCCGCCTGCTTGAACACCCGGTTACCGTCCTGGTGGGTGGCGAAGCCTTGGGTGAGGGTGATGAAGGTTTCGTCGCGCACTTCGGCCAGGTCGACTTCGCTGCGTTGGGCAAAGGGTGAATCAGCTGGCGTGGCGAGGAAGATGTCGTCGGAAAACAGCCCGATATGTTCGCAGTCCGGGTCGTTGACGCTGTCGTCCAGGGAGATCAGGATCGCATCTACCTCCATGTTCTTGAGCTTGTACAGCAGGTCGATGTTCGAGCCCAGGATCAGGTCGATATTGAGTTCGCTGCGGCGGATCTTCAGGCCCATGATCAGCTGCGGCACGGTCTTGACCGTGAGCGAATACAGCGAACCGAGCTTGAAGCGCTCGGCGGAGAACCCGGCGGCCTCACGGGTCAGGCGCACACTTTCGACCACGTCCTGGATCAGCTTCTGCGCCCGCTCCTCCAGCACGTAAGCGCTTTCCAGCGGTGTGAGGTTGCGACCTTCGTGCTTGAACAACGGGCAGCGCAGGGCGCTTTCCAGCGAGTGGATGGCCCGGTGCACACTGACGTTGCTGGTCTGCAACTCGGCCGCCGCCCGCGCCAGGTTGCCGGTGCGCATGAAGGCCAGGAACACCTCCAGTTTCTTCAGGGTCAATTCTTCGTCGATCAGCATGGGGCGGACTCTTATTCGTATGGTTTGATTGTGCCCCAATCGACTCTTTTTGGAGGAGTTAATCAGTGGTGGGCTCAGGAGGTAGCAGCAAACCATTGCACTTTGCAGCGCCAAGCCTGAGCCTGGGCACCTGTTTCTAAATGTGAGGTGGTATTGGATGTATCACGGGGAACGACTCAACGCCTGGACGCATCTGGTAGGGGCGGTGGCGGCGTTTATCGGCGCAGTGTGGTTGCTGGTGATCGCCGGGATGGCGGGCGATCCATGGAAGATCGTCAGCGTGGCGATCTACGGGTTCACCTTGTTGGTGCTGTACAGCGCTTCGACGGTTTATCACAGCGTGCGCGGGCGCAAAAAAGAAATCATGCAGAAGGTCGATCACTTTTCGATCTATCTGTTGATCGCCGGCAGCTATACCCCGTTCTGCCTGGTGACCCTGCGCGGGCCGTGGGGCTGGACGTTGTTCGGGATCGTCTGGGGGCTGGCCGTGATTGGTATCTTGCAGGAAATCAAGCCGCGTTCCGAAGCGCGGATCCTGTCGATCGTGATCTACGCCGTGATGGGCTGGATCGTGCTGGTGGCGGTCAAGCCCCTGCTGGCGGCCCTGGGCAGCACCGGGTTCGTCTGGCTGGCCTCGGGCGGCGTGTTGTACACCGTCGGCATCATCTTCTTCGCCCTCGACCACCGGTTGCGCCACGCCCACGGCATCTGGCACCTGTTCGTGATCGCCGGCAGCCTGCTGCATTTCGTGGCGATTCTGTTTTATGTGCTCTGACCCCCTGAGCAACCTGGATTCAATGTGGGAGCGAGCTTGCTCGCGATAGCGTCGGATCAGTCAGCATCGATGTTGACTGGCCCACCGCAATCGCGAGCAAGCTCGCTCCCACAAGGGCCTGCGGCAGCTCAGAAATCCCCCCACAACTGCTGCGCCACGGCCAGGGCCACCACCGGCGCGGTTTCGGTGCGCAGCACGCGAGGGCCGAGGCGGGCGGCCTGGTAGCCGGCGGTCTTGGCCTGCTCGACCTCGGCATCCGACAAACCGCCTTCGGGACCGATCAGGAAGGCCAGGGTCGACGGTTTTTCATGACTGACCAGCGGCTCGGCCACCGGGTGCAGCACCAGCTTCAGTTCGGCCTCGGCCTGCTTCAACCAGTCAGTCAGCAGCAGCGGCGGATGGATCACCGGCACGGTCGAGCGTCCGCACTGCTCGCAAGCACTGATCGCCACCTGGCGCCAGTGCAGCAGGCGCTTGTCGGCGCGTTCGTCCTTGAGGCGCACTTCGCAGCGCTCGCTGAAAATCGGCGTGATTTCGCTGACCCCCAGCTCCGTGGCTTTCTGGATCGCCCAATCCATGCGCTCGCCTCGGGACAGGCCCTGGCCGAGGTGGATACGCAACGGCGATTCAAGTTGTCCGGCGAACTGCTCGTCCAACTGCACCCGCACGCGCTTTTTGCCGACTTCGGCCAACGTGCCGCGAAACTCCTGACCGGAGCCATCGAATACCTGCACCGCATCGCCCTCGGCCATGCGCAGCACCCGGCCGATATAGTGGGCCTGGGCTTCGGGCAGTTCGTGGTCGCCGAGGCTCAGAGGGGCGTCGATGAAGAAGCGGGACAGTCTCATGTTTTGTTCTCTATTGAATCTGAATTCGACATTTGCTGCGAGGGAGACTTGTTGTCAGCCCGGATCACGGAACCCAGGGTGAAAGTCCTTCGGCACCGCCACGCTGACCTTGTCCCGGGTGGCGATGTCGATGCCTTCACTGGCCACTTCGGCGAGGAAGTCGATCTGCTCGGGGGTGATGACATACGGCGGCAGGAAATACACCACGCTACCCAACGGCCGCAACAACGCACCGCGCTCCAGGGCATGCTGGAACACCGCCAGGCCACGCCGTTCCTGCCACGGATACGCGGTTTTGCTGGCCTTGTCCTTGACCATCTCGATGGCCAGCACCATGCCGGTCTGGCGTACTTCGGCGACGTTCGGGTGATCGGCCAGGTGCGCGGTGGCGCTGGCCATGCGCTGGGCCAGGGCCTGGTTGTTCTCGATGACGTTGTCTTCTTCGAAGATATCCAGCGTCGCCAGGGCCGCCGCGCAGGCCAGCGGGTTGCCGGTGTAGCTGTGGGAGTGCAGGAAGGCGCGCAGGGTCGGGTAGTCGTCGTAGAACGCGCTGTAGACCTCGTCGGTGGTCACGCACGCCGCCAGCGGCAGGTAACCGCCGGTCAGGGCCTTGGACAGGCAGAGAAAATCCGGGGTGATACCGGCCTGCTCACAAGCGAACATCGTCCCGGTGCGGCCAAAGCCGACGGCGATTTCGTCATGGATCAGGTGCACGCCATAGCGGTCGCACGCCTCGCGCAATAACTTCAGGTACACCGGGTGGTACATGCGCATGCCGCCGGCACCCTGGATCAGCGGCTCGACGATCACCGCCGCCACTGTGTCGTGGTGCTCGGCCAGGGTCTGCTCCATGGCGGCGAACAGGTTGCGCGAATGTTCTTCCCAGCCCATGCCTTCGGGACGGTGGTAGCAGTCGGGGCTCGGCACCTTGATCGTGTCCAGCAGCAACGCTTTGTAGGTTTCAGTGAACAGCGGCACATCGCCCACTGACATCGCCGCGATGGTTTCGCCGTGGTAGCTGTTGCTCAGGGTGACGAAGCGCTTCTTGTCCGGCCGGCCGCGATTGATCCAGTAGTGGAAACTCATCTTCATCGCCACTTCGATGCAGGACGAGCCGTTATCGGCATAGAAGCACCGGGTCAGGCCTTCGGGTGTCATCTTCACCAGGCGCTCGGACAGTTCGATCACGGGCTGATGGCTGAAGCCGGCCAGGATCACATGCTCCAGCTGATCGACCTGGTCCTTGATGCGCTGGTTGATGCGCGGGTTGGCATGGCCGAACACGTTGACCCACCAGGAACTGACGGCATCGAGGTAGCGCTTGCCTTCGAAATCTTCCAGCCACACGCCTTCACCGCGCTTGATGGGGATCAGTGGCAGCTGTTCGTGGTCTTTCATCTGGGTGCAGGGATGCCACAGCACCGCGAGGTCGCGTTGCATCCACTGGTTATTCAGGCCCATTTACAGTCTCCTCGAGGCGGCTCGCGGCGGGCGCGGGCAAAACAATCGCGCAAGCCTATGCAATGGCGGCCCTGGGGACAACCCATTGTGTCGTTGACGCTACTTTGAGCGAGGCGATAGACGCCGCTGGCGGCGCTTTGATGGCTGTCGTATTCTTCGCGGCTCTTCTGAGCTGTCTGGCTCGAAAAACTGAAACTACCTACGTTTACTCCGGAGTTCGTTGAATGTCTGCTGGTTGGCTGCGCGCCTGTGCGCTGGTGATGATAGGGCTGTTCAGCGTTTCGGCGCTGGCCAAGGACAAGCAACCGACGGCCATCGTCATCGGCGGCGGCCTGGCGGGACTCACCGCGGCCTATGAGCTGCAGAACAAAGGCTGGGCCGTGACGCTGCTGGAAGCCAAGCCGGACCTGGGCGGTCGCTCGGGCATGGCCACCAGCGAGTGGATCGGCAATGAGAAGACGCAGCCGGTGCTGAACAAATACGTCTCGACCTTCAAGCTGAGCACCACGCCGGCCCCGGAATTCGTGCGTACCCCCAGCTACCTGATCGACGGCACCTACTTCACCGCCGCCGACCTGGCGACCAAGCAGCCGGCCACCGCCGAAGCCCTCAAGCGCTACGAAACCACCCTGGACGACCTGGCGCGCTCCATCGAAGACCCGCAGAACCCGGCGGCCAACAACACGTTGCACGCCCTGGACCAGATCACCGTCTCCAACTGGCTCGATCGTCTGCAACTGCCAGCCACGGCGCGGCAGTTGGTGAACCAGGAGATTCGCACCCGTTATGACGAGCCTTCGCGCTTGTCACTGCTGTATTTCGCACAGCAGAGCCGAGTCTATCGGGGCGTGTCCGACCGCGACCTGCGCGCCTCGCGCCTGCTCGGCGGCAGTCCGGTACTGGCCCAGGCGTTCGTCAAGCAACTGAAAACCATCAAGACCAACTCGCCGGTGTCGGCCATCTCCCAGGACAAGGACGGCGTGACCGTCAAGGTCGGCAGCGTGGGTTACCAGGCTGACTACGTGGTGCTGGCGGTGCCGTTGCGGGCGCTGAGCAAGATCCAGTTGACCCCGGCCCTGGACGCCCAGCATCAAGGCGCGATCAAGGGCACCAACTACGGTTGGCGCGACCAGATCATGCTCAAGTTCAAGAACCCCGTCTGGGACAGCAAGGCACGCATGTCGGGCGAAATCTACAGCAACGCCGGCCTGGGCATGATGTGGATCGAGCCGGCCATGAAGGGCGGCGCCAACGTGGTCATCAACCTGTCCGGCGACAACGCCCGGGTGATGCAGGCCTTCGGCGACAAGCAGATGGTCGATCAGGTGCTGATCCGCCTGCACGCGTTTTATCCACAGGCCCGTGGCGCGTTCACCGGCTATGAAATCCGCCGCTACAGCACCGACCCGTCCACGGGCGGCGCGTACCTGGCCTTTGGCCCGGGCCAGATCAGCAAGTACTGGCGCCTGTGGGAAAAACCGTTGCAGCGTGTAGCCTTTGCCGGCGAACACACCGACACCCTGTATCCGGGCACCCTGGAAGGCGCATTGCGCAGCGGCCAGCGGGCCGCCAGCCAGGTTGAAGACCTGGCGGCCGGCAAGTCGTTCGAGCCGGCCAAGGTCGCGCCGGCGGCAACGGCCGCAGCTGCCGGTGCGGTGGCGGCGAAGAAGGGCAACTTCTTCAGCAACTTGTTTGGTGGCTCGGATGACGACAAGAAGCCGGAGCCGGTCAAGGCGCCAGAGCCGGTAACACCTGCTCCGGCCCCAACCCCTGCGCCGGTACCCGCTCCAGCGCCGGTTGCGCCAACAGTACCCGCGGCTCCGGCGAAGGTTGAGCCCGCCAAGAAAACCACAACCAAACCGGCCGCGAAAAAACCTGCCGCCAAGACCCCGGCTAAAAAAGCGCCGGTGAAGAAAGCCGCGCCGGCGAAGAAACCGGCTGCGACAACCCCGGCAGCGACTGAGACCAAGGCTCAGTAAGGCTCGGTGACGAAAAAGCGCGGCGTGTCAGCCGCGCTTTTTTTTTGCCTGTGAGTCGCCATCGCGAGCAAGCTCGCTCCCACATGGGGCGGCGGTGGCAGGCCGAACGCAGTCCTTGTGGGAGCGAGCTTGCTCGCGATGAGGACTCCAGATGCAACTGATATCACACACCGTATTGGCTTTAATCTTTCCTTAACCCACCCCTTCCAGACTGATGATCGTATTTCTCGATATTTCAAAGCGAAAATTTCCGCTTTAAATCGATAGATAACTCGCTAGTCTTGATCTCAGTTTTTACAGGATATGAGCAATGCAGCTTCGCAACTCTTCTTCTCGCTATGGCTGGGTCAGTATCGCTGTGCACTGGGGCGTTGCGCTGGTGGTGTACGGGCTGTTCGCCCTGGGCCTGTGGATGGTCGGCCTGGATTACTACAGCACCTGGCGCAAAGACGCGCCGGACCTGCACAAGAGCATTGGCCTGGTGCTGCTGGCGGTCATGTTGCTGCGGGTGGTCTGGCGGTTTGTCAGCCCGCCGCCGCCGACCCTGCCGACCTATGGCCGCCTGACCCGCGTCGGCGCCAAGCTTGGCCATAGCGCACTGTATCTCGGGTTGTTCGCCGTGATGATTGCCGGTTACCTGATTTCCACCGCAGACGGTGTCGGGATTCCGGTGTTTGGTTTGTTTGAAGTGCCCGCGCTGGTATCCGGACTGCCCGATCAGGCAGACGTCGCCGGTGAGATCCACTTCTACCTGGCATGGGCGCTGGTCATTTTTTCCGGCCTTCATGCGTTGGCAGCATTGAAACACCACTTTATCGACCGTGACGCGACCCTCAAGCGAATGCTGGGGCGCCAAGCCTGATGTTCAACCTCGACTCCAAAGGAATAGAAAGCATGTTGAAAAAGACGCTCGCCGCCCTGGCAATCGGTTCTGCCCTGCTGTCTGCCGGCCAGGCCATGGCTGCCGACTACGTGGTCGACAAGGAAGGCCAGCACGCCTTCGTCGACTTCAAGATCAGCCACCTGGGCTATAGCTACATCACGGGTACCTTCAAGGACATCGACGGCAAGTTCAGCTTCGACGCCGCCAAGCCTGAAGCCAGCAAGATCGAGTTCAACGTGAATACCGCCAGTGTGTTCACCAACCACGCCGAGCGCGACAAGCACATCGCCAGCGCTGACTTCCTGAACGCCAGCAAATTCGGCAAGGCCACCTTCGTTTCCACCAGCGTCAAGCCTACTGGCAAGAACGCTGATGGCAAGGAAACCGCCGATGTGACCGGTGACCTGACCCTGCTGGGCGTGACCAAGCCGGTCGTGGTCAAGGCCACCTTCCTGGGTGAAGGCAAGGACCCGTGGGGCGGCTACCGTGCTGGCTTCGAAGGCACCACCAGCATCAAGCGTTCGGACTTCGGCAAGCAGAAAGACCTGGGTCCAACCTCCGACGCGGTCGAACTGTACGTCTCGTTTGAAGGTGTCAAAGCGAAGTAATCTTCGCGCCTGACAAAAAACGCCCCTGGTCTTGGGACCAGGGGCGTTTTTTATTACGCGGATTTGGCAACACAGAGAACCCTGTGGGAGCGAGCTTGCTCGCGATGGCGTCTTACCAGTCGACTTGATGTTGACTGACATACCGCTATCGCGAGCAAGCTCGCTCCCACATTTGGAATGTTTCGGCCAAAAAAAGCCCCGGGTCGCGAGACCCGGGGCTTTTTCATAGCTTGGGAAAACTCAGCGATTGCGCGTCAGCAATGCCGGTTTCTCGCCCCGTGGACGGCTTGGCAGTTGATCCAGCTGTTCAGGTGTCGGGAAGCGATCGGCTTTCGATTCCTTGTGCATGATCTTCGGCTGGTTGCTGCGTGGGTTCTGCACGGCGGGTTCCTGGCGAGGCTGGTCGTCACGGGCCGGACGGCGTGGGCGGGTGTCGTCGCGACGGGCCTGGCCGTCACGGGGGGCGCCGTTGCGTGGGCCACTGCGCTTGGCCGGTGGTGTGCCGGTAGACGAGCCGTTGCTGTTGCGCGGACCGTTCTGGCGACCCTGTGGCTGGCCACTGCGCGGTGCGCCTGCACCTGCGCCCTGTGCCGGGGCACCCGGACGGCGACCGCGGCCCTGGGCCGGTTTCTGTTGTGGCACGTAGTCGACGCGGTTACCGAAGTTATCGACATCGTCATCCAGGAACTCGTCCGGGGCACGATCGGCTGCGGCGCGCGGAGCCGGGCGCTGCTGCTCACGGGCCGGGGTGCCTTCGCGGGGCTTCTGCTCGCGGGCAGGGCGTTCGCCACGGCCATTGCTGTTGCTGGCCGATTTTTCCTTGCCCTTGTCCTTGCCTTTGTCTTTGCGACCACCGCCGCCACCGCCGCCGTTCGGACCGTCGCCCCGTGGGCCACGGGCATTACGCGGATTACGCACATCCGGACGTTCGCGTACTTCAGGCTTCTCGGCTTCGATGGTGCTGGCATCGAAGCCCATCAGGTCGCCGTCGGCAATTTTCTGCTTGGTCATGCGCTCGATGCTTTTGAGCAGCTTTTCTTCGTCCGGCGCGACCAGCGAGATCGCTTCGCCCGAACGACCGGCCCGGCCGGTACGGCCGATACGGTGAACGTAATCTTCATCGACGTTCGGCAGCTCGAAGTTGACCACGTGGGGCAACTGGTCGATGTCCAGGCCACGGGCCGCGATATCGGTGGCCACCAGAATGCGCACTTCGCCAGCCTTGAAGTCGGCCAGGGCCTTGGTGCGGGCGTTCTGGCTCTTGTTGCCGTGGATCGCCACGGCTGGCAGGCCGTGCTTGTCCAGGTACTCGGCCAGGCGATTGGCGCCGTGCTTGGTGCGGGTGAAGACCAGGACCTGTTCCCAGGCGCCGGCGGTAATCAGGTGCGCCAGCAGGGCACGCTTGTGGCTGGCCGCCAGGCGGAACACCCGCTGCTCGATACGCTCGACCGTGGTGTTCGGCGGCGTGACTTCGATGCGCTCCGGGTTGTGCAGCAGCTTGCCGGCCAGGTCGGTGATGTCCTTGGAGAACGTCGCCGAAAACAGCAGGTTCTGACGCTTGGCGGGCAGGCGGGCGAGGACTTTCTTCACGTCATGGACGAAGCCCATGTCGAGCATGCGGTCGGCTTCGTCCAGCACGAGGATTTCAACGTGGGACAAATCGACGCTGCCCTGGCCGGCCAGGTCCAGCAGGCGACCGGGGCAGGCCACCAGTACATCGACGCCACGGGACATGGCCTGGACCTGGGGGTTCATGCCGACGCCGCCAAAAATGCAGGCGCTGACGAACTTCAGGTCGCGAGCGTAGACCTTGAAGCTCTCGTGTACCTGGGCCGCCAGTTCGCGGGTGGGGGTCAGGACCAGTACGCGCGGTTGGCGCGGGCCATGACGCTGGGATTTGTCTGGGTGACCGTTGGGAAACAACCGCTCCAGGATCGGAAGGGCGAAACCACCGGTTTTACCAGTGCCTGTCTGCGCCGCGACCATCAGGTCGCGACCTTGCAACACGGCGGGAATGGCCCGCTGTTGCACCGGGGTAGGCTGGGTATAGCCGGCGGCTTCGATGGCGCCGACTAAAGCCTCGGAGAGACCGAGGGAAGCAAAGGACATGAGTAATCCTGTTTTAGTGAGGGCCTGGCCCAATGGGATAGTCTTGCCGGGCGCGAATGACGTTCAACCAAAAGACGTCATCCCGTCCGGTCCTGCCGGGCCTCGAAGGCGGGTCCGGACAAGGCTCGCGCGGGCCGTAGGCGGCGCTGTAGCGGTGTCGGGATGCCTTTTGCAAGGCCGGGCGTCCGGGCGTGAGCCTGGCGGGAAGGCCGGAGTATAACAGAGCAAACGCCTCGCGCCGCTTTCCTGCTGCTCAACGGTTTATTTCAGTGCTGGCCCGGCCGGGCGAGGTGGCCTTGGCCATAGCGCCTGCGCCGTAGCGGGCGCTCAGTTCGGCATAGGCTGGTTCGCGCTTGAAACGCTTGAGTTCGGCACTGAAGCGCTGCACCAGCAAATCCATCCCGGCATTGCGCCGCACCGCCAGGTATTGGCTTTGACGGCTCACCACCACCGGGTTTTCGGTGATCTGATCGCCCAACTGCATTTGTTCGAGTACATGTCGGCCGACCCTGCGGTCGGTGATGAGCAGGTCGATCCGACCCAGTTGCAACTTGCCGAAGTTGGCTTCGTGGGTGGGCGCGGCTTCACGTTTGAACAGGGTCGACTCACTGAAGGCCTGGCTGTACAGGTAACCGGGCGACGTACCAACGGTCAGGCCGCCCAGGTCGTCGAGCGTGCGAAACGGATGGGGGCGGGCGTTGGCGTAGAACATCACGAATTCCACGTCCGACAGCGGTTCGCTGGGGTAAAGCAACAGGGCATCGCGCTCATCGCTGTGGAAAATGTCCAGCGCACCGTCCGCCAACCCTTGTTCCAGCATCGCCAGGCACCGCTTCCAGGGCAGGAACTGCCATTCCACATCGATGCCCAGGCGCTTGAACACAATGGCCGTGGTTTCGTAGTCCAGGCCGAGCATCTTGCCGTTCTCTTCGTAGACATAAGGCGCCCAGGGTTCGGTGACAATGCGCAACTTTTCGGCCTGGGCGGTCACGCTCAGGCACAAGAGAAGAAGGGTGGTCAGCAGCTGGACAATGACGGGCATGGGCCTGAGGTTACGACGAGAGCTCATCAAATAGCTAGAGCGCTCTGGCCTGTGCTCTGGTGGCCTGTTTGGTGAGTGAGTCGACTTCTGCGAATTTGAACTGACGACTCACCATGCAGGCCACTAGTTGCCTTTTGCCTGCATCAGGTGCGCATAGATGGCTTCGCGGCGCTCACCCAGCACGAGGCGAATCAGCGGATGATCGAGCCAGCGTTTGAGCTCATGGTCCTGCAGCGATTTTTCCAGGCGATGTTCGACATTCTCCAGGGCTTTTTCCCACCAGACCGGGGCGCAGGCCTGGTCGAACTCGTTGGTATGGCGATAGCAGCCATAGAGGATCTCACGCATGAACTGGCGTTTATGGCTGGGCAGCCCCAGGGTGATGAACTTATAGGCCAGGCGTTGGAAGGCCGGCGGCCGAGGCAGGGTGGCAGTGACTTGGCCGGTTTCATCCAGGGCCTGGTGGCACGTGGGTGCGGCACCGTGTTTGTCGAGCCAGGCTTTGGTCTTGGCGCGGAACAGCTGCTTGCGGCTCCAATAGTGGTGGATCAGGTCCGGGCACTCGCGCACCCGCACCGAGCGATAGGCCGCCACCGAAAGGCAGAATTCTTCCAGCGTGTAGGCACCCTTCGCCAATGGATACAGCTCATCCATCAGGGCGATCGAGCGATCCAGGACTGATGCATCGACGCAGTTGAGACCAATGACCCCGGAGTTCAGCAAGGGCGTGTCGTCGTCCGCCAGCTGACGCTGGCGCAGTGTGTCGGCCAGTGCCAGGTAAAGCCCGGCGTCTTTGTTGGCGCCATACGTCAGGCCGAAGGCGTTGCACAGCAACGTGCCAGGCTGGATGCGGCGAAACAGTTCGAGGGGGGAGCAATGGAAAAAAGTGTCGGTGTCGATCAGCAGCGCCACTTCGGCTTCTTCGAGCACTTTGCGCATCACCACGTGCTTGGCACGGAAGTGATACCCGTGGGGTTCGATCCAGGCCTGGCGGGTTTCATTGTCCAGCGGGCGCAAACGCACTGGCAGCCCTGCGTACGGTGCGCGATTGTCGGTGAACACCTGGATATCCAAGGCTTCGTCCGGTGTCTTGCGCAGACCGGCCAACGCGCTTGCGATGCTGAACAACGCTTCCTGGTGATAGGTTTCGGCCCCGTAGACCAGATAAATGAGTTGTGGGGTCGTTAGCCTGTGACCATTGGGCATCTACTGCGATCCTCCAGATGTCTATACTTAAAAAAAAGGCCTTGGTTTTCGCCAAGGCCTCTTTGTACCACCGCATTAAGTCAATTCAGCGCGGCAGCTTGAGGTTGTTCCATACCGCGAGGCTGGGCTCGGCCTGGTTAAGGGTATAGAAATGCAGCCCCGGTGCGCCGCCCTGCAACAAACGCTCACACATTTGTGTGATGACTTCCTCGCCGAAGCTTTGGATGCTTAAGGAGTCATCGCCATAGGCTTCCAGTTGTTTGCGAATCCAGCGTGGGATTTCTGCACCGCACGCGTCCGAGAAGCGCGCCAGCTTGCTGTAGTTGGTGATCGGCATGATTCCCGGCACGACAGGAATGTCGACGCCCAGCTTGCGGATACGTTCGACGAAGTAGAAATAACTGTCGGCGTTGAAGAAATACTGAGTGATGGCACTGTCGGCGCCAGCGTTGGCCTTGCGCACGAAATTGCGCAGATCGTCTTCGAAGTTGCGCGCTTGCGGGTGCATTTCCGGATACGCAGCCACTTCGACGTGGAAGTGTTCGCCGGTTTCCTCACGAATGAAGCTCACCAGTTCGTTGGCGTGGCGCAGCTCACCGCTGGCCATGCCCATGCCCGACGGCAGGTCGCCACGCAGGGCAACGATGCGCTTGATGCCGGCGGCCTTGTACTGGGTCAACAGGCTGCGCAGGTCGTCCTTGCTGTCGCCGACGCAGGACAGGTGAGGGGCCGCGGGAACTTTGACTTCGCTTTCGAGCTGCAACACGGTGTTCAGGGTGCGATCACGGGTCGAACCGCCGGCGCCATAGGTGCAGGAGAAGAAGTCGGGGTTGTAGCTGGCCAACTGGCGGGCAGTGGCAATCAGTTTTTCATGCCCAGCATCGGTCTTCGTCGGGAAGAACTCGAAGCTGTAGCGACGGTCTTGGGACATGGTCATATCCTTGGAAAACTCGTAAGCCGGAGAGGCCTGCACATGCCTTGAGAGGCGGGCTTGTGTGGGAGCGAGCCTGCTCGCGATTAGTATCACCTCGGTCCGACAGCCAGATCGAGGTGTCTGCATCGCGAGCAGGCTCGCTCCCACAAAAAAGCCTGCTCCCGTGGGGGAGCAGTGCCGATCAGTAGCGGTAAGCGTGCGGCTTGAACGGGCCTTCGACGGTGACGCCGATGTAGTCAGCCTGTTGCTTGGTCAGCTTGGTGACCACGCCGCCGAAACCGCGGACCATTTCCAGGGCCACTTCTTCGTCGAGTTTCTTGGGCAGTACTTCCACGGTCAGGCGCTCGGCTTTCTGGGCCGGCGACAGGTCGGCGTATTTCTGGCCGAACAGGAAGATCTGGGCCAGGACCTGGTTGGCGAACGAACCGTCCATGATACGGCTTGGGTGACCGGTGGCGTTGCCCAGGTTAACCAGGCGGCCTTCGGCCAGCAGGATCAGGTAGTCGTCGTTCTGTGGGTCGAAGCTGCCGGTGCCGGTGCGGTGCACCTTGTGGACCTGTGGCTTCACTTCTTCCCATGCCCAGTTCTTGCGCATGAAAGCGGTGTCGATTTCGTTGTCGAAGTGACCGATGTTGCAGACCACGGCGCGCTTCTTCAGGGCCTTGAGCATGTTGGCATCGCAGACATTGACGTTGCCGGTGGTGGTCACGATCAGGTCGATCTTGCCCAGCAGCGCCTTGTCGATGCTGGCTTCGGTGCCGTCGTTGATCCCGTCGATGAACGGCGAAACCAGCTCGAAACCGTCCATGCAAGCCTGCATGGCGCAGATCGGGTCGACTTCGGACACCTTGACGATCATGCCTTCCTGGCGCAGGGACTGGGACGAACCCTTGCCCACGTCACCGTAGCCGATCACCAGCGCCTGCTTGCCCGACAACAGGTGGTCGGTGCCGCGCTTGATGGCATCGTTGAGGCTGTGACGGCAGCCGTACTTGTTGTCGTTCTTGCTCTTGGTCACCGAGTCGTTGACGTTGATGGCCGGGATCTTCAGTTCGCCCTTGGCCAGCATGTCCAGCAGGCGGTGAACGCCGGTGGTGGTCTCTTCGGTGACGCCATGGACCTTGTCCAGTACCGCGGCATACTTCTTGTGCAGCAGCTCGGTCAGGTCGCCGCCGTCGTCGAGGATCATGTTGGCATCCCATGGCTGGCCATCCTTGAGGATGGTCTGCTCCAGGCACCACTCGTACTCCTGCTCGGTCTCGCCTTTCCAGGCGAATACCGGGATACCGGCGGCGGCGATGGCGGCAGCGGCCTGGTCCTGGGTCGAGAAGATGTTGCAGGACGACCAGCGCACTTCGGCACCCAGGGCAACCAGGGTTTCGATCAGCACAGCGGTCTGGATGGTCATGTGGATGCAGCCGAGGATTTTTGCGCCTTTCAATGGCTGTTCGCCAGAGTACTTGCGACGCAGACCCATCAGGGCTGGCATTTCGGATTCGGCGATGATGATTTCGCGACGGCCCCAGGCAGCCAGGGACATGTCGGCGACTTTGTAATCGGTAAAAGCTGCGGGCGTGATAACAGCGCTCATGAAGAGTCTCCATTCGTAATGTATGCGAATGGGCGCCGTTGTGCGTTTAGTGTCCGTGCGGGCAGGCCCGTACAAACAACGCCCCATCCGAGCCTGACAGGTCGAGCCTGCTGCAGCGCCCCTCGGACAGGTGGCGGGAACGGTCCAACGGGTGGACCGGGTAAAGCGGGGCGATTATAACGGGCTAATCGGATCTTCCAAAAGGGTTTCTGTCGGCAAATCGAAATTGCCGATGACCGTCATAGGGGCCGCGACGTAGAGCCTGGCCGTGCGGTCTGCCATGATGCAGCAATCCATCGACCAGACGCTCAGGAGTGATCATGAATTTCCACACCCGCAAATGGGTCAAGCCCGAAGACCTCAACCCCAACGGCACGCTGTTCGGCGGCAGCCTGTTGCGCTGGATCGACGAGGAGGCGGCGATCTACGCCATTGTCCAACTGGGCAACCAGCGCGTGGTCACCAAGTACATTTCGGAAATCAATTTCGTCAGCGCTTCACGCCAGGGCGACATCATCGAGCTGGGCATCACCGCCACCGAGTTTGGCCGCACCTCCATCACCCTGACCTGCGAGGTGCGCAACAAGATCACCCGCAAGAGCATCCTGACCGTGGAGAAAATGGTCTTCGTCAACCTCGGCGAAGACGGCTTGCCCGCGCCCCATGGCCGGACCGAGATCAAGTACGTCAAGGACCAGTTCAAGGATGATGTCGTCGAGTGAGATCGGCGGCGCTGTCATCGCGAGCAAGCTCGCTCCCACAAGGGTTCTGCGGTGAGGTCGAGATTCAGGTTTGCCACCAATTCCCCTGTGGGAGCGAGCTTGCTCGCGATGACGATTGCACATTCACCACCGATGCAAACAGACCCACCGCTATCGCGAGCAAGCTCGCTCCCACATTTTGTATTCGGGCACCACTGAACAGCTCCGGGCGCCGCGTGTCGTAGGTACATCACGCCACGGCTTCAGGAGTTGCATGGACACTCATAAAGACGGCAAGACCCCTGACCTTTCGGCTCAGGAGCAGCACGAAGTCGACCGTAACCAGCCGCCGCGGGCGGCCGTGTTGCATGAAATCATCCGCACCCAAGGCGATCTGGAGCTGGAACGCAGTATCGCCGCGCTCTGGTGGTCGGCCCTGGCGGCGGGGCTGACCATGGGGTTGTCGCTGATGGCGATGGGCTTGCTCAGCTCCCGGCTGCCGGATCACGAGGGCTTCAAGGTCATCGCCAGTTTCGGTTACTGCGCCGGCTTTCTCGCGGTGATCCTGGCCCGCCAGCAACTGTTCACCGAAAACACCCTGACCGCCGTGCTGCCGATCATGAGCAAACCCACGTTGGCAAACTTCGGTCGGTTGCTGCGGCTCTGGGGCGTGGTGCTGGTGGGTAACCTGTGCGGCACCTTGCTGGTGGCCTACGTGATGCTGCATCTGCCCATTTTCGACCCGCGCACCGACCAGGCTTTCCTGGAAATCGGCCGCAAGGTCATGGAGAACGACACCGGCCAGATGTTCGCCAAGGGCATCATTTCCGGCTGGATGATCGCCACCATGGTCTGGATGATCCCCTCCATGGAAAGCGCCAAGATGTGGATCATCATTCTGATCACCTACCTCATGGCGCTGGGGGATTTCACCCACATCGTCGTCGGCTCGGCCGAAGTGTCCTACCTGGTGTTCGCCGGCCAGTTGTCCTGGGAGGACTTCTGGATGGTCTTTGCCGGGCCGACGCTGGCCGGCAACATCGTCGGCGGCAGCTTCATCTTCGCTTTGATCAGCCATGCACAGATCCGCAGCGAAGTCGGCCTGCCCAAAGATAAACGCCCGGATAAGCCTGCGCGGCGCGGCGATTCGGAATAGGCGGGAACCTGGTCCCAGGCTCCCGGCGTGAGCGGCGGTTATTTGAATTGCATGTTGCGCAGTGTCTTGCGGGTTGTCGACTCCGGATCGAGCATCCCCGTGTAGCGCGACCTGTAGTTGGCGATGACCCGTTCGAGTGAATTGTTGAACGCGATCTTCTGCTCCAGTGAGTTTTTGCGGGCTTTTGGATCTTGCACTTCCTGCAGGTCCCGAATGGCCCCTTTTATCAGCTTGATGTTCGCATCGGGCTGGCCGCCGATAAAGCGCGAGGGATTCAGCACGTTTTGCACGACGTTATGGATGCGCGTGCCAATGTCGTGCAGGTGCATTTGCTCGACGGCGTGACGGGTCACCTCGGAAATGGCGCTGGTCGCGCCTCTGTCCCACTCGGCGGCAGCCTGCAGGAACTGCATGAAGTCCGGGTCATTGCCGTGGTTGAGGCGTTTTGCCAACCAATCCAGCTTGCCGGGCTGATCCGCAAGCTGGTCGAGGGCGCAGATGGCCATGTGCATTTGTGAAGTGGGTTCAAGCTTGGAGGACGTTTCGTTGGCCACCTGGATCGCTTCCTTCAATTGCGTCAACGCCAGTAGTGCGTGGCGCCTGAAGGCGACTACCTCGGCGCAGGCTTCGTCGCCTTCCAGTTCTGCGCTCAGCGGCTCGAAGTCCTTGTCGCTCAACGCCAACAGGGCGTCCTCGACCGAGGCAAACGAAAAGGTCTGCTGCGTGGCGTTGCGCTCGTCCACGTGGGTTTGAACAGCCTTGCGCAGTTCTTCCTGGAGGTGGTTCTTGGTCTCCTTGGACATGCCGAAGTTGATCGTTCCACTCACCAGGCCAGAGTAATTGCCTTTATCGGTTATCAGCGGCACGACGACGGTCTTGTCGGCAAAGCGCTTCAGTTGTTCGGCATGCCATGCAGCGCTGGCTGTATGGGGAGCCTTGAGCAACCGATCGATCAGGGCCGAGATGCCGGTGCCTCGCGGGTTTTCCTGGGCCGACTCTTCAGCCTCGAATACCAGAATCAAAGGCTCGCCGTCCGGGATCGGGCTCATGGAGGTGGCCGGGTTGTAGATGGCAGGTACCGGTGTGTTGTTCAGGATGCCGCCATCGGCAAATGCCGTGGTGGCGCCCATCGCTTGGAACGGCTGTCCTTGCAGGGTCGGCTGGCTGAATACCACCGGCAGCGACGCGGAGATATGCGCGGCCACGGCAATGTCCATATCGGGGGTCAGGTCCGCGCTGAAGACCACCAATTGCGTGCCTTCCTCGAACATGGCGGTGCCGGTGATTTCCACGGATTTGATTTGCGGGACCTCTTTGCTCAGGACGGCCAGGTCGGCAAAAGTGACGTATTGGTTCCTTTCCACATTGGCAACGGCTTGTTGCGCGTCTTCGGAAAGGGGCTCCGGGTGTTCTTTGCAACGCTGCAACAGCGATGTGCAAGCCTCCTCCCTGATCAGTTTCTCCAGTGGCATCCCTTTGGAACCCAGGCGTGGCAGCAAATCACACAACAGTTGCGCCAGCGGGAGTTTTTCCAGTTTCTCGCCCAGCTTCGACAATCCGCTCTGGATTTTCTGAACAGTAACGTTGGTGCTGTCGAGCAAGGAAATGAGAGGGATATCGTCAGAAATCCTGTCGAAGCCGGCATGATTCATACCGCTGGCGAGCAACGCTGCCGATATGGCCCCGGCAGAGGAGCCTGAAATCGTTCTGATATTGTCCATGATGCCGTTGGTTTCGAGCGTATCGACGAAGCCGGAATATGCCACCCCCTTGGCGCCACCGCCGCTCAGGACCAGTTCCGTGATGGGAGGCCGATTGATACTGACTTGAGCGCTACCGTCTTCATTTCGAACGAGGGTGATCGACCGGTCTGTCGCGCCGCATGCCAATTGTTGGGGGCATTCAGGGATGGCTTGCTTTGCGAGCTGGCCTGCGTTTTCAAACGTGTGAAGGGAGGGGGTGTGTTGCGAGATTGCTAGCATTGGTTCGTTCCGTGTGCCCGGGAGGGAGGGGGCCGAACTGTAAGCAAGATCTGAAGGCGAATTGCGTTGTGACTCAATTGGACAAATATCCGCCGGCTGCGAACGGCAGTCGGCGGATCTCAATGAAAGCCCTCTGGAACAAGGCTTCTGGAAGGTTGGTAAAACAGCTCGCAGGGATGGGGGCAAAGTCTTACTGACCGCGTTGCCCATTCGCTCACCGGCAGGGCATATTTCTCAGTTCCTCAAACAGCGACTGCCGCCAAGCGTCGTTGTCGATGGATAAAGAACAGGGCGGTCAATACCGTGAGGCCGCCGACCGCTGCTCCGGTCCAGGGTAGATCCGCCAGGTCGGCACCACTGGCCACCACCAACCCACCCATCCAGGCCCCGGCGGCGTTGCCCAGGTTGAATGCGCTCTGGTTGAGTGTGGAGCCGAGGTTCGGTGCTTCGTGGGCCTGGTCGATGATCAGCAATTGCAGGATCGGGCACAGGGCGAAGGCGAAGATGCCCCATAGCACCAGGGTGATTGCCGCCGGGATCACCGACCGGCTGGTCTGGCTGAACGCGGCCAGCACCAGCACCACGGCCAGGGCCATGCCCACCAGCGCAGGCAGCAGGCGCCGGTCCGCCAGGCGTCCACCGAGGAAGCTGCCGGCCGTCAGGCCGACGCCGAACAACAGCAGCATGACGGTGATGCCGTGGGGGCTGACACCGGTGATGTCCTGCAGGATCGGCGCGATGTAGGTGAACACGCTGAACAGACTGGTAGAGGCCAGTACGCTCATGCCCAGGGCGAGCAACACGTTGACCTTGCCCAGGACCTTGAACTCACTGGCCAGGTTGGCTTTGTCCATGGGGATTTCCTTGGGCAGCCAGATCCATTGGGCAATGGCCGCGATCACGCCGATGATCGAGACCGCCCAGAAGGTCGAGCGCCAGCCGGCGTATTGTCCCAGGGCCGTGCCCAACGGGACGCCCAGCACGTTGGCCAGGGTCAGGCCGGTGAACATCATGGCAATCGCCTGGGCCCGTTTGTTCGGCGCCACCAGCCCGGCCGCCACCACCGAACCAATGCCAAAGAATGCACCGTGGCACAGCGCAGTAATGACCCGGGCGGCCATCAGCGTGGTGTAGTTCGGCGCCAGGGCGCAAAGCATATTGCCGAGAATGAACATCAGGGTCATGCCCAGCAGCGTGGCCTTGCGCGGCATGTTGGCGGTGCCGATCGCCAGGATCGGTGCGCCGAACACCACGCCCAGGGCGTAGCCGGTGATCAGCAGCCCGGCCTGGGGGATGCTCACGGCCAGGTCCCGGGCGACATCGGGCAACAGCCCCATGATGACGAATTCAGTCGTGCCGATGCCAAAAGCGGCAACGGCCAAAGCAAGCAAGGCGAGTGGCATGCGCAGGGTCTCTGTCTGTAGTCTTGACGCTCTGATCAGGCATACGCATGCCGGCGCCCCTGTTCGAGTGAACGGGACAACCGCGAGATTATTGGAATTAGGGGTATGCGCAACTGAGTGCGGCGTGGTCGGCTTGAAGTATAAACGATCGCGAATCAATTCATGAGCCCCGCTGATCGTAGGCGCTGTCGAATGCAGCGAGGCTGCGATCTTTCCACTGACAATTGAGTCTGGCGTGAAAGATCAAAAGATCGCTGCCTTCGGCAGCTCCTACGGGTGGGGGGACAAGACAAGGAGCGTGCCGTGCTTGCGACGGCCTTGGTGTTGGTAGCGGCGCTGTTGCACGCGGCGTGGAATACCCTGATCAAATTCAGTGGCGAGCGTTTGCTGGTGGTGGCGTGCATGGACAGCGTCGCCCTGCTGTTCGTCGCGTTGACCCTGGGTTTCGTGGCATTGCCGCCGTTGGAGATCTGGCCATGGGTCCTGGCCTCGGCGGCGTTCGAGCTGTTGTACCGTTATTTGCTGATCCAGGCTTATCGGGTCGGTGACCTGGGGTTGGTCTATCCACTGATGCGTGGCCTGTCGCCGCTGGTGGTGCTGGCCCTGACGTTTATTTTCGCTGGCGAAGCGCTGACGACCCAGCAGGTCATCGGTATTTTGCTGATCCCGTTCGGCATGCTTTGCCTGTTGTGGCAGGGCGGTGGCGGCGACCGGCTGCCCTGGTCGATGCTGCCGGTGGTGGCGTTGATCGGCCTGTGCATCGGTTGCTACACCTTTATCGACGGCCACGCCCTGCGGCGTTGGTCCCATCCGCTGGATTACCTGGTCTGGGTCACGCTGCTCAGCGCCTGGCCCTTCCCCTTGCTGGCGTTGGTAAGCAAACGACCGGCGTTCATGCGGTTCTGGCACGAACAGTGGCGGCTGGGGTTGGCGGTCGGATTCTGCGTATTGTTCAGCTACGCTCTGGTGCTATGGGCCATGCAACTGGGGTCGATCGCCGAAGCGGCGGCGCTGCGGGAGATCAGCGTGATCCTGGTGGTGTTGTTTGGCATGCGCTACCTGAAAGAACCTTTTGGCCGTCCGCGGCTCTTAGCCTGCGCACTGGTGCTGATCGGCATGCTGGTGATGAAGGCCTGACCGGCGCCTGGCGCTCGATTCTCTATAAAACTCAAAAAGGAAGTGCGGTATGACGGTTGCCCTGTGGTGTGTGTTGATTGCTTTTCTCCTGCCTTACCTGTGTATCGCGATCGCCAAGGCCGGTGGGAAATACCGGTTGCAGGATAATCACGATCCGCGGGATTTTCTCGATTCACTCGACGGCGCTCCCCGGCGTGCCTACGCAGCGCAACTGAACAGCTTTGAAATCAGCCCGTTTTTCGCCGCCGCCGTGATCGTCGCGCACCTGGCCGGCAACGCCGAACTGGTCACCATCAACGTGCTGGCGGTGCTGTTCATCACCAGCCGCCTGCTCTACATCATTTGCTATCTGGCGGACTGGGCGATTCTGCGTTCGCTGGTGTGGTTCGTGGGGGTAGGGTTGGTGGCGAGTTTCTTCTTCGTTTCGATTTGAACCTGGCGGCTGAATCGTCGGCGTCTGTGCTGGCCCTATCGCGAGCAAGCTCGCTCCCACAGTTGATCGCCAGTGGACACATAGCTTGTGTGCGGCTAGATCCAATGTGGGAGCGAGCTTGCTCGCGATGGGGCCGGAACAATCAGCGCCTCTCTTCAGGGAGTGGCGGCCACTGCATTCGCCACCTGAGGCACTTGCGGCAACGCCATGCCCTTGGGCCAGAGCATCCAGATCTGCCCCTGCTGTTTCATGTCCCCGGCCAGTTGGCCCGCCGCTTCACCCGTGCCCCAGAACAGGTCCGCCCGTACTTCGCCGGTAATCGCACCACCAGTGTCCTGGGCGGCGACGGGGCGGTTCAAGGCGCTGCCGTCGGGACGAGTGGTGGATAACCACAACAGGCTGCCCAGCGGAATCACCTTGCGGTCCACCGCCACGCTGTAGCCGGCGGTCAGAGGTACATTCAGCGAGCCTCGCGGGCCTTCGTTGCTATCGGGGTTGCGGTTGAAGAACACGTAGCTGGGGTTGCTGGCGAGCAGTTCGGGAATGCGGTTCGGGTTGGCCTTGGCCCAGGCACTGATGGTGCCCATGGTCACGTCTTCTTTCTTGAGTTCGCCTTGTTCGACCAGCCAGCGTCCGATGGGGCGGTAAGGATGGCCGTTCTGGTCGGCATAGCCGATGCGCAGTTGGCGGCCGTCAGCCAATTGAATACGTCCCGAGCCCTGGATTTGCAGGAATTGCAGGTTCATGGGGTCGGTCAGCCAAGCAATGACCGGCGCCTTCACGCCGTTGGTCTCGATGGTGGCCGCGTCGTCGTACGGCTTGAGCACCCGGCCTTCGAGGCGGCCGCGCAGGCGTTTACCCTTGAGCTCAGGGTAGAGGCTGTCCAGCGACACGATGATCATGTCCTCAGGTACGCCGTAAACCGGGATATTCGCCGTGGCGGTCTGGGTGAGGCTGCCGGGGTAGACCGGCTCGTAATAGCCGGTAATCAGGCCGTTGGGGCTGTTGTCCCCTGAGCGCAGGCCATAGACGTCGAGGTTCTGTTTCAGGAAGTTGCGTATATCCTGTGGGGTTTGCGGCACATTGGCCGCTGCTGCGCAGGTCGGGCCCCAGGTCGCATCGGCTTTGAGCCGGGTGCACGCGCTGCGCCAGGAACCGAAACCGGCCAGCAGGTCTGCATCGGACACCGCCGGCAGCGCCTCCCAGGGGGCGCTGACATAGGTGGCGAGGGCGTGGGTCTGAGGTTCTTCGACCTTTTCGCCGCGGTTGCAACCGGCCAACAGTGCCATCAGCGGTAGGGTCAATGCCAGGCCTTTGTGCCAGGGCTTGATGCGGCTGTTCATGAAGATTTCCTTTGCAGCCATTCGGACGCTGTCAGGCGCTCGAACAACCCGTATTGTTGATAGGGCCATTGGTCTTTACCGATGACCCGAGGATACTAACCGCCGTTTCCTGCCCCGAGGCCAAGATGTTTGTAAAACGATTTTCCATGGCCGTGCTGGCCTGCCTGATGTTGTCCGCTTGTGGCGGCGTCGATCCCAATTCTCCCCTGGGCCAGCGCAAGACGATTTTCAAGCAGATGCTCAAGACCAATGAAGAGCTGGGTGGCATGTTGCGCGGCCGAGTCCCGTTTGACGGCGCGCGTTTCGCCGAGGGCGCGGCGCAACTGGACCAATTGTCCCATGAGCCGTGGAAGCACTTCCCGCAAGTGCGCGAGCAAGACCACACCAGCGCCCGGGATGACGTCTGGCAAAAACAGGCGCGCTTCCAGGAGCTGGCCCGCAACCTTGAAGCGGCCACCGGTGAGTTGGTGACCGCCAGCAAAGTCCAACCGTACAGGGCCAGTTACCTGGGGCCGGCGGTGCAGAAGGTCGAAGATGCGTGCAGTGCCTGTCATAAAGAGTTTCGGGATTATTGACTTGCCTTGAAGGATCGCAGGGTTCGCCAGCCAGCGCCTACGGATTGGATGGGATCCTTGTAGGCGCTGGCGAAGCCTGTGATCTTTTCAATGTTCACTTATCCAACTCATCCACCGCTTCCTGCAATTCCTTGCGGGAGGCTGCCAGCTTGTCCTTGCGTTTGTTGATCCGCTCGGCGTCGCCTTTCTTCATGGCCTTTTCCAGGTCGGCCTGACGCCGGCTGACCTCGTGCTTGGCATCGAGCACCTTGTTTTCACGCTCCTTGCGCAAGGACGCATCGGTGCAATGGGTGGTGACTTCACTCAATGCGGTTTCCAGGCCTGCCTGCTGGTCCTGGTTGCCACGGGTCTTGGCCAGTTCGATCTGGTTGATGATGCCCTGGCGCTTGGCCGCGCAGCCAGTGAGTTCCGGGGTTTGCTCGTCCGCCAACAAAGGGGCGGCCATGGCGCTGCATAAGACCAGCAGGGCAACGGGGGACAGGAAATTCATAGCAACTCCGTAAAAAAATCGCGAGCGGTCGGTACAGATGCGCTGTTGGAACGCATGTTCGCCCCTTGGGTTCAACCGCACGGGGGGCGGATTAAAAACCGTCGACCCCGGCGGAGCGTAATACGTCACTCAAGGCCAGCACCTGCGGCTCGCGAAAAAAGGCGCTCAATTGCGCGGCGCGTCCCGGTCCGATGCCGGCTTCGGCTTGCCATTGTTCAGTGCTGCGCTCGGCCAGCGCCTGCCATGGCCCTTCCAGCCGGGCCTCACCGATGGGTGGCAGGCCCAAGGCCTTGAGCCATTGCCCGAAAGGGCGTTGTCGGGCGCTGTCGAGGCTGGCGAGCAGGCGCGCGCTGGTGCGTTCGCCGAAGCCGTCAATGTTAGCAAGCTCGGCGGCATCGAGGGTCAACCAATCCAATAATCCGTGAAGCCTGCCGGCAGCCAGGAGTTTTTCCCAGGTGCCGGGGCCAACATGGGGCAGGGCGAGCCCGTGCTTGCCGCTGAGCCAGTTCAGGCGTGCGAGGAATTGGCTTTCACAGCCGGGCGTCGCTTGCCAGCAACTCAAGAAGTGGTGGTCGCTCGCCGCGGGAGCATTGACGTCCTGGCGCTCGAGGCTGCGCAGCACCACCTCGTCGAGTCGTGGAATGGTCAGCCCGGCCAGGCTGATGGCGACCCGATCGCCGGGACGGATGTCCATCTCCTCCCAGCGCTTGAGGGAACTGACGCTGACCCGGCGAATCCGCCGGTCGTCGAGCAGGGTCGGTTCAAGTTCCAGCACGGGGGTGATGCGCCCGGTACGTCCGACCTTGAAGCGCACCTTGCGCACTTCGGCCAGGGCCTGGGCATACGGGTATTTCCAGGCCACGCTCCAGAACGGCGTCCTGGCCTGCCAACGGTCGGCGGGTGGGCGGCGGCTCTGGCGCAGGACGATCCCGTCGCTGGCGAAGGGCAGCGGCGTGCGATACCAGTGGTCGCGCCACCGCTCGGCATCCTTCAGTGTCCGGACAGGCTGGTTGTAGTCGCGGGTGTCAGCGAAGCCCAGCGCGTTCAGCGCGGCCATCCGCTCTGGCAGGGTGTCGGGCCCGTCAGGCCAGTCCCAGACGAACAGGCCAATGGCGGATGCCTCCTGCGCCGTCAAATTGTTGCGCGCCATTAAACCCGCCACGGTTGCGCGGGCGTTCAGGCTGCCGCGGCTGGCTTGGACATGGGCGTCCAGGCGCCAGTACAATTCGCCTTGGACGACCAGGTCCACTGGCTGGCGCAATCGCTGCGCGATGGCGCCGATCTGGCGCGCACTCGCGGTCCAGTCATGCCCCTGGACGCCATCGCCGCGGCTGATCGCCTGATGCAGGCGGCCCTTGCGGTAAACCAGGGAGATCGCCACGCCATCGACTTTCGGTTGCACCCAGACGTCCTCTCGCCCGAGCAGCCAGGCCTCCACGGCGTTGGCGTCCTTCAGTTTTTCCAGGCCGGTATGGACGACAGGGTGCCGCACCTTTCCGCCCGCTGAGCGTAGGGGATCGTCGGGCGCCGCGAGATTGAAGCAGCGGCGCCATTGGCCCAGCTGTATGCGGGATTGATCATAAAGCTCATCGGCCACCAGCGATTGGCCGAGGCGGTGGTAACGGTCGTCCCAGGTGTCGATGTGTTGTTGCAGCGCGGCGATCTCCGCCCGGGCCCGTTCAGCAGCCCAGTCGGGACAGGGTGCGGCTACCGCGGGGAGGGCCATGAATGCGAGACAGGCGAGGGCATAGAGGAACGGTGGCATCGAAGCATCCTTGCTCGGTTGAGTATCTGAAGGCTAGTCCGCGTCCGGGCTGTTGCGAGGGGTGGAGCGTTACCGGATTTTGCGGCGCCTGGTGGCAAAGTCGCGGCGGTACAGTCCCGCGGGATTTCGGCATGCAACTGTCCCTTGAACCCCTCAATGACCGGTGCAGAATGAGCCTTCGATCCACCTCTGCCTGGAACGCCCGAATGGACCTGCCGACACTCGCTGTTTTCATTCCGGCCTGCTTTGCGCTGAACATGGCGCCGGGGCCGAACAACCTGCTCTCCATCAGCAACGCCTCGCGTTATGGCTTCGTCCGGGCGTGCAGCGGCGGCATCGGTCGGTTGCTGGCGTTCGCGATCATGATCGCCCTGGCCGCGGTGGGGCTCACCGCCGTGTTGCACACATCGGAGCTGCTGTTCCTGGGGATCAAGCTCGTCGGTGCCGGTTACCTGTTCTATCTGGCCGTGCAGTTGTGGCGAGCCCGGCCCGAGGCCGACAGCGAAGCCGGGCTCGCATCGATGACCCGGGCCGGCCTGGCGCGCCAGGAGTTCCTGGTGGCGATTGGCAATCCGAAGGCAATCTTGTTGTTCACTGCGTTCCTGCCGCAATTCGTCGACCGTACAGGTACCGTCACCCAACAATTCGCCGTGCTGGGTGGCTTGTTCCTGGCGTTGGAGTGCATCGCCATCGGGTTGTATTGCTACATGGGCATCTACGCGCGGCGGCTGTTCGCCCGGCCCAGTGGCAAACGCCTGTTCAATCGGATGTGTGCGGGGCTGCTCGCCAGTGCGGCTTCGTTTTTGCTGGTGGCGCGGCGGGCCTAGACTTCTGAAGGTATCTGTTGGAACCGAGGACATGGTCCCCCTGTGGCGAGGGGATTTATCCCCGCTGGCTGCGTAGCGGCCCCAAATCAGTTGCCTCGGTGTGTCAGGTTAACGATGCTTGACCATATTGGGGCTGCTTCGCAGCCCAACGGGGATACATCTCCTCGCCACAGAAGCGGTGCCTGACTTTGATTTTTTAATAAAAAAAGCCCCTGACGACCCAGTCGCCAGGGGCTTTTCCTTACACGCGGGTGTTACAGGCCGGCAGCGGCGCGCAGGGCGTCCGCGCGGTCGGTCTTTTCCCAGGTGAACGTGGTAAAGGTATCGCCATCGACGGTCTTGGTCTCTGGCGTACGACCGAAGTGACCGTAGGCGGCGGTGTCCTGGTACATCGGGTGCAGCAGGTCGAGCATGGTGGTGATGGCGTATGGACGCAGGTCGAACACTTCGCGGACCAGGTTGATGATCTTGTCATCGCCGATCTTGCCGGTGCCGAAGGTGTTCAGCGAGATTGACGTAGGCTGGGCGACGCCAATGGCGTAGGACACCTGGATCTCGCAGCGCTCGGCCAGGCCGGCGGCCACGATGTTCTTGGCGACATAACGACCGGCGTAGGCGGCCGAGCGGTCAACCTTGGAAGGGTCCTTGCCGGAGAACGCGCCACCGCCATGACGGGCCATGCCGCCGTAGCTGTCGACGATGATCTTGCGACCGGTCAGGCCGCAGTCGCCCACCGGGCCGCCGATGATGAACTGGCCGGTCGGGTTGATGTGGAACTGGGTGTCCTTGGACAGCAACTCGGCAGGCAGCACGTGCTTGACGATCAATTCCATCACGCCTTCGCGCAGGTCTTTGTAGGACACCTCAGGGTTGTGCTGGGTCGACAGGACGACGGCGTCGATACCGACCACCTTGCCGCCTTCGTAGCGGCAGGTCACCTGGGACTTGGCATCCGGGCGCAGCCAAGGCAGCAGGCCGGATTTACGGGCCTCGGCCTGGCGTTGAACCAACTGGTGCGAGAAGGTGATCGGGGCCGGCATCAGTACGTCGGTCTCGTTGCTGGCGTAGCCGAACATCAGGCCCTGGTCGCCTGCGCCCTGGTCTTCAGGCTTGGCCCGGTCAACGCCCTGGTTGATGTCCGGGGACTGCTTGCCAATGATATTCATCACGCCGCAGGTCGCGCCGTCGAAGCCGACGTCGGAGCTGTTGTAGCCGATGCCCAGGATGACGTCGCGAACGATCTGTTCCAGGTCGACCCAGGCCGACGTGGTGACTTCGCCAGCGATGATCGCCACGCCCGTTTTCACCAGAGTCTCGCACGCCACCCGGGCGAACTTGTCTTCAGCAATGATGGCGTCCAGCACCGCATCAGAAATCTGGTCGGCGATTTTGTCCGGATGCCCTTCAGACACGGACTCGGAGGTGAAAAGGGAGTATTCGCTCATCTCGATGTTTTCCTACAAGTTACCGTTGGTGAGTGTCGCCAGTGGGTCGCTGAAAGTGGCGAACCTGGATCTGGAAACCATTACGTAAGCCTACATAGAGGCTTTCCCCGGGCACGAGGCCCGCTGCGGTGGCCCAGCGGGCCAGGTCGTCCTGTTCAAAGCCGAGCCAGAGGTCGCCACAGGCTTCCCTGGCCCAGCTCTGGTTGTGGCTGCATAACTCGGTCACCAGCAGGCTGCCGCCCGGTTGCAGCAGGTGGGCCATGTGCTTGAGTGCATCGGCCGGCGCGGCGAAATGATGCAGCACCATGTTCAATACCACGCAGTCGGCCTGCAGGCTCATGCCGTCCAGTGCATCGGCCAGTTGCAGGCGTACATTAGCCAGGGCCTCGCGCTCACACACCTGGCGGGCCAGTTCGAGCATGGCCGGGCTGTTGTCCAGCGCCGTCACCTGGCTGAAGCGCCGCGCCAGCTCTGGCAGAAAGGCGCCATCGCCGGGGCCGACTTCGATCGCCGTGGCCGCAGGCTCGAAGCTCAATTTGTCGAGCAGCGCCACCACGCTTTCACGGTATTGCGGCAAGCCGGCGATCAGGTCTTGCTGGGCGCGAAATTTTTCGGCGACCCGTGCGAAGAAGTCCTGGCTGGCGGCCGCCCGTTGTCCGTGAACCTGGGCGATGCGAGCCTGTACGTCGGTCGGCAGGCTCAGTGCGTCCACTTCGTCCAGCAGCGCCGCGTGCAGTTTGCCGCCCAGCAGGTCGGTGTGGGGCAGGGCACGGCGATAGAAAATGGCGTTGCCTTCCCGGCGGGTCGCCACCAGGTCGGCCTGGGCCAGGACCTTGAGGTGGTGACTCATGCCGGACTGGCCGATGCCGAAGATCTGCGCCAGTTCCAGCACGCCGAACGAATCGTTGGCCAGGGCGCGCAATACATTGAGCCGCAACGGATCGCCGCCGGCCTTGCAAAGGGCCGCCAGCTCATCGCAGTTGTCTTGGCGAATGGAGGGCGCGGGCAGGTTCATATAGTGGCGCAGTCTGTTTCATTTTAGTGGCGCGGTCCGTCCCCAGGGAGGGCGGTCTAGTTGAGGGCAGTCTAGTGAGGGGTTTGGATCCTCGCAAGTTCAATATCAAAAAGTTTTGATATTGGATGATAAATGGCACTTCCCGATCCGTGCTTGACTCTACAGGTCATCAGCGGAAAGGTTTCACCCGGCGAATGCGACTTTATCCACCGGAAAAACGCTCAAGGATGACTATCTGTCATTGCCCCGGGGCGGGTGGGTGAGGGAAAATGCTCGCCTTTTTCAGTTTCGTTTTATTCATTCTCGATTCAATACCCGCAGGAGAACAGCGATGCCCAGCCGTCGTGAGCGTGCCAATGCCATTCGTGCCCTCAGCATGGATGCCGTGCAGAAAGCCAACAGCGGCCATCCCGGTGCCCCCATGGGTATGGCGGATATCGCCGAGGTGCTTTGGCGCGACTACCTCAAGCACAGCCCGAGCAACCCCTCGTTCGCCGACCGTGACCGCTTCGTGCTGTCCAACGGCCACGGCTCGATGTTGATCTACTCGCTGCTGCACCTGACCGGCTATGACCTGTCGATCGATGACCTGAAGAACTTCCGTCAGTTGCACAGCCGCACCCCGGGCCACCCGGAATACGGCTACACCCCAGGCGTGGAAACCACCACCGGCCCGTTGGGCCAGGGCCTCGCCAACGCGGTGGGCTTTGCCCTTGCCGAGAAAGTCCTGGCGGCGCAGTTCAACCGCCCAGGTCATAACGTCGTCGACCACCACACCTACGTATTCCTGGGCGATGGCTGCATGATGGAAGGCATTTCCCATGAAGTCGCCTCCCTGGCCGGCACCCTGGGCCTGGACAAGCTGATCGCGTTCTACGACGACAATGGCATCTCCATCGACGGCGAAGTCGAAGGCTGGTTCACCGATGACACCCCCAAGCGCTTCGAAGCCTACAACTGGCTGGTGATCCGCAACGTCGACGGTCACGACCCGGAAGAGATCAAGACTGCCATCGAGACCGCTCGCAAAAGCGCCCAGCCGACCCTGATCTGCTGCAAGACCACCATCGGTTTCGGCTCGCCGAACAAGCAAGGCAAGGAAGACTGCCACGGCGCGCCGTTGGGGGCCGAGGAAATCGCCCTGACCCGTGCCGCGCTGAAGTGGAACCATGGCCCGTTCGAAATTCCGGCTGACATCTACGCCGAATGGGATGCCAAGGAAAAGGGCCGTGCGCTCGAAGCCGATTGGGACCAGCGCTTCGCTGCCTATTCCGCCGAATTCCCCGAGCTGGCAAACGAGCTGGTGCGTCGCCTCAGCGGCGAGCTGCCGGCCGACTTCGCCGAAAAAGCCTCGGCGTACATCGCTGAAGTCGCCGCCAAGGGCGAAACCATCGCCAGCCGCAAGGCCAGCCAGAACACCCTGAACGCCTTCGGCCCATTGCTGCCTGAATTGCTGGGCGGTTCGGCCGACCTGGCCGGTTCCAACCTGACCCTGTGGAAAGGCTGCAAGGGCGTCAGCGCCGAAGACGCCAGCGGCAACTATATGTACTACGGCGTTCGCGAGTTCGGCATGAGCGCAATCATGAACGGCGTCGCGCTGCACGGCGGCCTGGTGCCTTACGGCGCCACCTTCCTGATGTTCATGGAATATGCCCGCAACGCCGTGCGCATGTCGGCGCTGATGAAAAAGCGCATTCTGTATGTGTTCACCCACGACTCCATCGGCCTGGGCGAAGACGGCCCGACGCACCAGCCGATCGAGCAACTGGCGAGCCTGCGTTGCACGCCGAACCTGGACACCTGGCGTCCGTGCGATGCGGTGGAGTCGGCGGTGGCCTGGAAATACGCCATCGAGCGTAATGACGGCCCATCGGCGCTGATCTTCTCCCGTCAGAACCTGCAGCACCAGAACCGCGATGCCGACCAGATCGGCGACATCACGCGCGGCGGCTACGTGCTCAAGGACTGCATCGGCGAGCCGGAACTGATCCTGATCGCCACCGGCTCCGAAGTCGGCCTGGCCGTCCAGGCCTACGACAAGCTGACCGAGCAGGGCCGCAACGTACGCGTCGTGTCCATGCCGTGCACCAGCGTGTTCGATGCCCAGGATGCTGCCTACAAGCAGGCGGTGTTGCCGCTGCAAGTCAGCGCGCGGATCGCCATCGAGGCTGCCCATGCCGATTACTGGTACAAGTACGTGGGCCTGGAAGGCCGCGTGATCGGCATGACCACCTACGGCGAATCGGCGCCTGCGCCGGCGCTGTTCGAGGAGTTCGGCTTCACCCTGGAAAACATCCTGGGTCAGGCTGAAGAGCTGCTGGAAGACTGATCCGAACGTTGCATCGTCCGGGCTGACGCCATCGCGAGCAAGCTCGCTCCCACAAGGTTCTCCACCGATCCTGTGGGAGCGAGCTTGCTCGCGATAGCGCAGGCTCAGGCAATACTGGACTGCAGGATTCACCACGGTAATCGAGAACCCCATGCCCCAACCGCGTCCCTACAAAGTTGCACTCAACGGCTACGGCCGGATAGGTCGTTGCGTCTTGCGTGCGTTGTTCGAACGAGGGGTCAAGGCCGATTTCGAAATCGTGGCGATCAATGATCTGGCCGACATGGCCAGCATCGAATACCTGACACGCTTTGACTCCACCCACGGCCGGTTTCCCGGCGAAGTGCGGGTCGAGGGCGATTGTCTGCATATCAATGGCGACTGCGTGAAAATCCTGCGCAGTGCCACCCCCGAAGGCATCGATTGGGCGTCCCTGGATGTCGATCTGGTGCTCGAGTGTTCCGGTGCCTACCACACCCGCGAAGATGGCCAGCGTTTTCTCGCGGCCGGCGCGCCGCGGGTGCTGTTCTCCCAGCCGATGGCCAGCGAAGCGGATGTCGACGCCACCATCGTCTACGGTGTGAACCAGGATTGCCTGACCGGCGAAGAGCTGCTGGTGTCCAACGCGTCCTGCACCACCAACTGCGGCGTGCCGCTGTTGCGCCTGCTGGACCAGGCCATTGGTCTGGAATACGTGTCGATCACTACGATCCACTCGGCAATGAACGACCAGCCGGTGATCGACGCCTACCATCATGAGGACTTGCGCCGCACCCGTTCGGCGTTCCAATCGGTGATTCCGGTGTCCACTGGTCTGGCGCGCGGCATCGAACGCCTGCTGCCGGAACTTGCCGGGCGAATTCAGGCCAAAGCCGTGCGGGTGCCGACGGTCAACGTGTCCTGCCTCGACATCACGATGCAGACCGTGAGCGATACCGACGCCACCGAGGTCAACCGGATCCTGCGCGAAGCCGCCACCAGCGGCCCGCTCAAAGGCCTCCTGGCTTACACCGAGTTGCCTCACGCCAGTTGTGATTTTAACCATGACCCCCATTCGGCCATTGTCGATGCCAGCCAGACCCGTGTTTCCGGGCCGCGGCTTGTGAACATCCTGGCCTGGTTCGACAACGAATGGGGGTTCGCCAACCGAATGCTGGACGTTGCCGAGCATTACCTGCAAACCGCTTCGAAAAAACCTGCTCTCTAAACAGTTACCCAGGAATTGCGACCCATGACCGTGTTGAAGATGTCCGACCTCGATCTGCAAGGTAAGCGCGTACTGATCCGCGAAGACCTCAACGTCCCCGTCAAGGACGGTGTTGTCACCAGCGACGCGCGTATCCTGGCTTCGCTGCCGACCATCAAGCTGGCCTTGGAAAAAGGCGCGGCCGTGATGGTCTGCTCTCACCTGGGCCGTCCGACCGAAGGCGAGTTCTCTGCGGAAAACAGCCTCAAGCCGGTAGCCGATTACTTGAGCCGTGCCCTGGGCCGCGACGTGCCGTTGGTCGCTGACTACCTGGGCGGTGTCGATGTGAAGGCCGGTGATGTCGTGCTGTTCGAAAACGTGCGCTTCAACAAGGGCGAGAAAAAGAACGCCGATGAATTGGCCCAGCAATACGCCGCCCTGTGCGACGTATTCGTGATGGACGCCTTCGGCACCGCTCACCGCGCCGAGGGTTCGACCCACGGCGTGGCGAAATTCGCCAAAATCGCCGCCGCAGGCCCGTTGCTGGCGGCCGAGCTGGACGCACTGGGCAAGGCCCTGGGCTCGCCGGCCCAGCCGATGGCCGCCATTGTTGCCGGCTCCAAAGTCTCCACCAAGCTGGACGTGCTCAACAGCCTGAGCCAGGTGTGCAACCAGTTGATCGTCGGTGGCGGCATCGCCAACACGTTCCTCGCCGCCGCCGGTCACCCGGTCGGCAAATCCCTGTACGAGCCGGACCTGCTGGACACCGCCCGGGAAATCGCCGCCAAGGTCAGCGTACCGTTGCCGGTGGACGTGGTCGTGGCCAAGGAATTCGCTGAAAGCGCGACGGCCACTGTCAAGCTGGTGGCCGACGTGGCCGACGATGACATGATCCTCGACATCGGCCCGCAAACCGCAGCCAACTTCGCCCAATTGCTGAAATCCTCCCAGACGATCCTGTGGAACGGCCCGGTCGGTGTGTTCGAGTTCGACCAGTTCGGCAACGGCACCAAGGTGTTGGCCCAGGCCATCGCTGAAAGCTCCGCGTTCTCTATCGCTGGCGGCGGCGACACCTTGGCGGCCATCGACAAATATGGCGTGGCCGACCAGATCTCCTACATTTCCACCGGTGGTGGCGCGTTCCTCGAATTCGTCGAAGGCAAGGTGCTGCCGGCCGTGGAAGTCCTGGAAAGCCGGGCCAAGGCCTGAGGCTGCGTTGACCAGGCAAAGGAGTGTTCTGATGGTCAAGACGTTCACGTTGTTGCTGGCGGCAACGATGCTGGTGGCTTGCTCGAGCAGCCCGCAGGCTCCGGCTCCGCAAACCGGCACACCGACGCCCGAAGAAGGCTGTTACCAGGCCGACTGGCAGGCCGAGACGAATCCGGTGCTGAACAAGCGTTCCGGACCGGACGGCCTGGACAAATACGAGACGCAAACCCCGGCCAAGGAACATGGTTGTCCTTGACGGGTCTGACTCTTAACTCATGGCGGGCGGCGTGTGCCGTCCGTCGAGGAACATGGATGAAAGGCTTGATCGCCGTTATGGCGTTGGCATGGCTGGCCGGTTGTTCGCAACTGGGTTTTTTGCAGTCGTCCGAGCCCGTGGCAGAGGGCTGGACGAGCTGGACCTGTGACAGCGAGGCCAAAGTGCTCTGGCGCTACACCGATGCCGCCCGCAAGGAAGTCGATGTACGCCTGGGCGGCGCCGATAAGGTTTATCGCCTCAAGCTTGAGCCGGGTGCCGAAGGTTCGCTGTACAGCGACGACATGCTGGCTTTTCACGTCAAGGGTGAGGAAGGCCTGGTGTATTGGGTCGCCACCAATGACTTGATTGGGCGTGGCTGCAAGGCGCAGTAAATACGATTGAACTGATCCACAGAGATCCAGATGTGGGAGCAGATCCAGTGTGGGAGCGAGCTTGCTCGCGATAGCGGTGTATCAGGCAACAGTGATGTTGAATGTACCGCCCTCATCGCGAGCAAGCTCGCTCCCACAGGGATCGCGTCAGTATTTGGGTTTAGCGATATCGACCACGCGGCTCGGGCCAACCCCCGATCCGCAATGACTTGAATAGCCGCCGCCGCTCCGGCAGGCTGGCACGATTAACGACCCTCGACCGGGAGAGAGACACAATGGCACTTATCAGCATGCGTCAGATGCTGGACCACGCAGCCGAATTCGGCTACGGCGTTCCAGCCTTTAACGTCAACAACCTTGAGCAGATGCGCGCCATCATGGAAGCCGCTGACAAGACTGACTCTCCGGTGATCGTCCAGGCTTCGGCCGGTGCCCGCAAATACGCCGGCGCGCCGTTCCTGCGTCACCTGATCCTGGCGGCGATCGAAGAATTCCCGCACATCCCGGTGTGCATGCACCAGGACCACGGCACCAGCCCGGACGTCTGCCAGCGCTCCATCCAACTGGGCTTCAGCTCGGTGATGATGGACGGTTCCCTGGGCGAAGACGGCAAGACCCCGACCGACTACGAATACAACGTCCGCGTCACCCAGCAGACTGTGGCCATGGCCCACGCCTGCGGTGTGTCGGTGGAAGGTGAGCTGGGTTGCCTGGGTTCGCTGGAAACCGGCATGGCCGGTGAAGAAGACGGCATCGGCGCCGAAGGCATGCTGGACCACAGCCAGATGCTGACCGACCCGGAAGAAGCGGCGGACTTCGTCAAGAAAACCCAGGTCGACGCCCTGGCCATCGCCATCGGCACCAGCCACGGCGCCTACAAGTTCACCAAGCCACCGACCGGCGACGTGCTGGCCATCGACCGCATCAAGGAAATCCACAAGCGCATTCCCAACACCCACCTGGTGATGCACGGTTCGTCCTCGGTGCCGCAGGAATGGCTGGCGATCATCAACCAGTATGGTGGCGACATCAAGGAAACCTACGGCGTGCCGGTTGAGGAAATCGTCGAAGGCATCAAGTACGGCGTGCGCAAGGTCAACATCGACACTGACCTGCGCCTGGCCTCTACCGGTGCCATGCGTCGTTTGATGGCGACCAATCCTAGCGAGTTCGATCCGCGTAAGTTCTTCGGCGCCACTGTGACGGCCATGCGTGATGTGTGCATTGCGCGTTATGAGGCGTTTGGGACTGCGGGTAATGCGTCGAAGATCAAGCCGATTTCGTTGGAAGCGATGTATCAGCGGTATTTGAAGGGTGAGTTGAACGCTAAGGTCAACTAAGGCTTCAGTGGTGTGAGAAAACCCGCAGTGATGCGGGTTTTTTTATGGGTGAGATGTGTGCAGGTGGAGTGGGATGCTGGACGTAATACTGTGCTCCTTGATTCGGTTGCGCTGCGATTCAAGCGCAGTCATTGGTGTAAATACGATGGGGTGGGCGGCATGTATTAATGTCGGTTAGTCCAGAATTGCTATTCGTGGAGGTTATGAGGCGGATGCCATTCCGAATAAACTCCGGGGTTGCCGTAAGAGTAAGATCTGGCGGTGATGGAGTACCATTGGTTTGCCGGTAGGGGCACGTGAACCTCCCAGTATCCATTACCGCCAGCAACGGCAACTGCGATGGGAGTAAGGCCATAGTCAACCATCCATATTTCGACGCCATGGTTTGCTTCGGCAGTTCCGGTAACGAGCGGAGTTCGACCGAGACCAGATGTGTTGTTCAAGGGGCTGTCAATTGTGGGTATGCTTGGCATGTTGTTTTTCCTGCTTGATGAGTGCCAAAGCCCAAAGATTTTAATAATCTTTGTCCATGCTTTGGCTCTGGGGACCAACGTTAAAAACTTGGGGGAACTTTCTCTACTGTAATAAATGACAGTTTTTTAGAGTTTTTCGGATTTATTTCATGTTTGCATTTTATTAAATGCGAATAAGCAATTGGTCGCCCAGCTCCACATGCCGAATGCAGACCTGTGTGAGCGAGCTTGCTCGCGATGGCGGTGATTTGGTCACGGGATGTCGGGCTTGCAGGCCTCATCGCGAGCAGGCTCGCTCCCACAGGGGAACGCGGTCCCCATCAAGAATCAGGTCGGCTGCGGCCGCCTCGCGACGAGTAAAAAGGGGCTGAACGTATTTTATTAAATAAAACCAGCCCCCTTGTGGTTGTCCTTGGGCTTCAGCGTTATTGAAGTGTTATTCCTTTTTCGCAACTTAAAGATTTAATCTCATTGTCCTCGTTAACGAAGATGGTAAGGCGATCTGGGACAACACCTTTGGGCACTATAAATGGTGGTGAGATTGTTCTAGCGGTGCTTGCGTTCGCAGTTTTAATGGCATCGTCGACGGTTGCGGGATCGGCTTTCTTGCCCACGAAGCTCTTGACGAGAGACTCATCGCAAGCCGCGTGTGTTTGAGCTATGGCACCAAGCAATAGTGGCAATGCCAGGAATAAAGATTTGCTGATCATGGTTTAAACTCCCTGTATCTGTGGTTGCCCGTGTGGGTCAGCATAGTCTGGAGAGGTCAGGCTTTGGGGGCTACTGTAGTAAATGACAGTTCTTTAGAGTTTTTTGGATTTGTTCCATGCTTGCATTTTATTCAATTCGAATAAAAATTTTTGCTCGCCCAGTTCCATAGCAGAATGCAGACTTGTGGGAGCGAGGTCACTCGCGATGATGCAGTCACAGGATGTCGGGCCTGCAAGCCTCATCGCGAGCAAGCTTGCTCCTACCAAGGGAGCCTTATTGCCCTTCGAGCCCGCGCTGTTCAATCACCCCAAAGACATCCGCCACATCCTGGACCATGATCCGGGCGATGTTGGTGATGGTGTTGATGTCGGTCTCAGCCGAATCGCGCAGTGTGGTGCAGGCCATCAGCGTCAGGTAGTCGAGGGTGGCGTGCAGGCGTTCGCTGGCGCAGGCGTGGAGTTCGGGCAGTGGGGCGGTTTTATCGATGAACAGGACGGGGTGGGTGGTGGCGATTGGGGTTAGCGGGGTGAAGCGGCGGAACGATTGTTCGGTAGACATAGTAAATCCCTAACTCAAGAGAAAATTTGCCACCGTTTTGCTGCGAAACAATTGGGTGGCAGCCATGTGCGGGTTCGCAGACCGAGGAGTTAGGACTCGGCAGACCCGAAGATCTCCCACACACAGCCGCCATGAAAAGCCGAACGTAGGTGCGTATGCCTATGCCGATTTTTTTGACGGTTGTGATTCTAACTCACCAGGGCTGCGAAACCCTCCCACCGACCAAAGCCAGCAGGTGAACCAAACTATAGAAGGGGATTTTTGAGGCAACAACCGACCTGTAGGACGCCGACAACCCCTGTGGCGAGGGAGCTTGCTCCCGCTCGGTGGCGCAGCCGCCGTAAATCCTGGGTATGGGGATGGTCTGACGAAAAGAGGGGCTGCTTCGCAGCCCAGCGGGGATAAATCCCCTCGCCACAAAAGGGGGGATTCCTACGAGATTTTCAGAAGGCCAGGGGGGGCGAACAAAATCTCCGGCCATCCCACCAATCCTAGTCGGCTGTCAGGTCGCCATCGCGAGCAAGCTCGCTCCCACAATTGGATCGGAGTACGACCGTGAGAGCCAGGCCGGCTGGCAGGCCGCCTCGCGCCGGCTTTTGATCTGGGGCGCCCCGTTAACCACGATGGCCGAACGTAGGTATTGCGCAGTGGGCACCTCGGCATGGATGCCGAGGTAGCCGCGCTGGGCCATGGATGGCCCTTCGCGGCGGCCCACGGAGCAATGCCTGCGTTCGGGCACACCGAGCCTAGGCGAGGTGCCGAGTGGTGGGGCAAAAGCGCTTTTGGTTACTTTTGGCGCTCTTCCAAAAGTGACCCGCTGTAAGAGCGGAACCGCCAGCAGCCGTTACCGCAGCAACGGATATACACACGGTATCTCTCTATCGAAAGCACCCAGTCAAGTGTTGTGATCGATATCCAACTTGCTGAACGTCACCTTCCCACCTTCGCTGGTATAGCCACTGTTGTCCTGCACATACACGCCAGCCTTGAAGTACAACGGCTTGACCTTCCATTTGGAACTGATGGTGGTGTACCAACTACGACCCGCCGCAGTAATACCCAGGTCACCCGTACGATCGAGGTGGAGCCGGTAACTGAAGGACTGAGCCAGCTTCACGCCGGTCGCGACGGTGATAACCCGACCCTCATCGTCATCGGGGCGCATGCGGACTTTGGCAACGATGTCGCCAGTCTTGCCGTCATCCTTGTACTGGTACTCCAGTTTCACCATGGGTTTGCTGCTGTCCTTGGCATGAATCTGCCCGATCACGATCTTGCCGCTGCTGGGCACCTGGTTGACCACCAGGGTCGCGCTCAATTTATTGTCGGCGTCAGGGTAGACCCAGTTGCGCAAGGTGCCGTCCTTGTAGGTTTCCCGTAATTCACTGCGCGGGTAGATCGCGTTTTCGGTCTTGGTGCCGGTGACAGGCGACCAGAAGTACACCGTGCTGCCTTCTGAGTTGAAGTACTTATCCTTGAATCCATCCACCAGCCGAGGGGTTTCGATGGTCTTCGGCGGGCTGCCTTCGGGAATGCTCAGGTTCCAGGTTGCAAGATCGACCATGTTCGGATCCTTTCTGAGAAGAAGAAATGATTACGCCACAGCCGGAGGGCTCTAAGACGCGCTTTTGCTGAGGCCAAAAGAGGGCGCGAACGAGTATTTGGCACGTTCGTGCGGCGGGGGGTTGGCGTCAACAGTCCGTCAGAGTTGCGTTTGCCGGTTTGGTGCCCGAAACAGTTGACCGTTAGTCGGCTAGTAGGAATTTTCCGGGAACATGGCGATATGGCATCTGTCTATGGCGCCCTGTTGTGGGGCGTCAAGCAGCGGATAGGGAGATTTTTGTCGCACGAGGCAAGCAGCGTCCCTGCTGCTATGGCGCTACGAGAAGGCGCAATCACAGGTTGTGATCGATATCCAGCATGCTGAAGGTCACTTTCCCGCCTTCGGTGACGTAGCCGGTGTTGTCTTGCACATACACACCGGCCTTGAAGTACAGCGGCTTGTCGCTCCAGGTGTTGCTGATGTTGGTATTCCACTGATACCCGGCACCGTTGATGGTCAGCACGCCAGCGGGGCTGAGGTGAATCAGGTAGGAGAACGACTGGTTCAGCTTGATACCCGTGGCGATGGTGATGACCTGACCCGATTCGTCATCGGGGCGCATGCGGACCTTGGCGACGATGTTGCCGGTGGAACTGTAGGTCTTGTACTGGTATTCCAGCTTCACCATGGGGCTGGTGCTGTCCTTGGCGTGGATCTGGCCGATCACGATCTTGCCGCTGCTGGGCACTTGGTTGACGGTCAGGGTCGCGGCCAGTTTGTTGTCCGCCGCCGAGTACAGCCAGTTGCGCAACGTACCGTTGCTGTAGGTCTCCCGCAGTTCGCTGCGCGGGTAGATCGCGTTTTCCGTCTTGGCGCCGGTCACCGGTGCCCAGAAGAACAGGGTCCCGGTTTCGGAGTTGAAGTATTGGTCCTTGAACCCCTGTACCAGCAGCGGGGTTGAAATGGTTGCCGGTGGGCTGCCTTCGGGGATGCTCAAGTTCCAGGTTGCGAGATCGATCATGTCCAGGTCCTGCGTGTCGAGATGTAAGGGTGGACGCCGTAGCGGGAGGCTTTAAACCGCCCTTTTGAAGCGTTTCAGAACGCTGGACTGGGCTTTTTCTTGTTGACCGTTCGGCGAATGTTTGACGTCAATTGTTCGTCGATTGGGTCTTTGCAGTTTCTGTGCCTGAAGAGGGTGACCGTTAGTCGGCTATTTCGGGCTTTGTCCGGGTGATGGCGTGATGACACCTACTGCTTTTCAAAATCCCGGTCTAGAGTGAGGGGACAGTATTTGTCCGCTTTGCTACGTAAAAACGGACGTGGCGCCCGATAAGAGAAGCAGCATGGAATGCGCGCAACCAACGCCCGGCGAAGACACCTCTGTCCTTTTGATTGTTGATGATTACCCTGAAAACCTGCTCAGCATGAGGGCTTTGTTGCAGCGGCAGGATTGGCGGGTGATGACTGCGTCCTCGGGGGTCGAGGCGCTTAACCTGCTGCTGGAACACGACATCGATCTGGTTCTGCTGGATGTGCAGATGCCTGACATGAACGGTTTCGAAGTCGCGCGCCTGATGCGTGGCAGCCAGCGCACGCGGCTCACGCCGATCATTTTCCTGACCGCCAACGAGCAATCCCAGGACGCGGTCATCAAGGGCTACGCCAGTGGCGCGGTGGACTACCTGTTCAAGCCCTTCGATCCGCAAATCCTCAAGCCCAAGGTCCAGGCATTGCTCGAGCACCAGCGCAATCGCCGGGCCTTGCAGCGCCTGAGCCAGGATCTCGAAGCGGCCAGGGCCTTCAATGCCTCGGTGCTGGACAACGCCGCCGAAGGCATCCTGGTGGTGGATGAGGATGGGTGTATCCGCTTCGCCAACCCGTCGACCTGCCGTTTGCTCAATGCCACCGCCGACCAGCTGCAGGGGATGCCGTTCCTGGATTTCCTGCAGAAACCCCATATTCCCGAGTGGGTCGATTCCGATATCCACAACGCCTATCGGCGTGGTGAAACCTGGCGACTGCATGACGCGGTGCTGCGCACGGCACCCGGCCAGCAGGTGTCGGTGGCCTTGTCCTGCGCGCCGCTGCCCTCGGAGCAGAAGGCGATGGTGGTAACGCTCCAGGACATGTCCGTGGTTCGCCACTTGCACCAGCAGCTCGAATACCAGGCCGTCACGGACCCGCTGACCGGCTTGCTCAACCGCCGGGGCTTCTACCAGACCGCGGAAAACCTGTTGATGCGCAGCGAGCGGCTGGAAAGCAACTGGGTGCTGCTGTACCTGGACCTCGATGGCTTCAAGCGGGTCAATGACTCGCTGGGCCATGATGCCGGGGACCGGGTATTGCGCTGGGTGTCGGAGCAGTTGAAGGCCAGCCTGCGCCCGTTCGATATCCTGGCGCGGCTGGGCGGTGACGAGTTCACGGCGTTGCTGGATCTGGAATTCCCGGAGCAAGCGGCCAAGATCGCGGAGAAACTCATCGAGCGCGTCGCGATCTGCCAGCAGATCGAAGGCATGGACGTGGCGCTTGGCGCCAGCATCGGCATCGCCACGTATCCGGACTGTGGCGCCAACCTCGACGGGTTGTTACGGGCGTCCGACATCGCCATGTACGAAGCCAAGCGTGCCGGTCGCCAGCAGTACCGTTTTTACGATCACGAAATGAACGGTCGAGCCCGTTCACGGCTGATGCTGGAAGAGAGTGTGCGCTCGGCCATCGAGAACCGCGATTTCAATTTGGTCTACCAGCCGCAGGTGAGCATCGTCGACGGGCGGATCCGTGGGTTCGAGGCGCTGTTGCGCTGGCAGCACCCGAGCGTCGGCGATGTGCCGCCGGGCCTGTTCCTGCCGTTGCTGGAAGAGGCGCGATTGATCAGTCGGCTGGGCAGTTGGATTTATCATTGCAGCGCGGCCCAGCGCAAAGTCTGGGAACGCTTGTTCGCTGACGACCTGGTGTTGGGGGTAAGCCTGAGCAGCACTCAGTTCGGCATGCCGAACCTGGTGACCGAGTTGCGCCAGGTCCTGGAACGCCATGGCTTGGAACCGCGGCAACTGGAGGTCGAGGTGACTGAGGATGCGCTGATGCGCAACCCCGATGAAACCCGTAAGCAATTGCGGCTGCTCCGTCACCTCGGGGTGCGCGTGGCGTTGGATGACTTCGGTTCGGGGCCGTGTTCGCTGACGCATCTGCGCGACCTTGAACTCGACACCCTCAAGCTGGATCGGCACTTGATCGCCTGTCTGCCAGGGTCGCCCCGGGATGCCGCGCTGGCCGCCTCGGTCATCGACCTGTGTACGCAGTTGGGCTTGCGGGTCATTGCCGAAGGGGTGGAAACCCGCGAGCAGTATCTGTGGCTACACGCCCACGGCTGCGAGTTCGTGCAGGGGTTCCTGGTGGCGCGCCCGTTGATGGCCGAAGACACCAGCGCCTTCGCCACGCCCTTCGACTGGAGCGCGGTGCAGGCCTGAATTCGCTACACTGGCGACCTCTTGTGACTGTGTTGCCGCCAATGACCGCGCTCAAATACCTCCAGGCCTACCCCGCCGCCCTGCAAGCCCAAGTGCAGCAACTGATCGCCCAGGACCGCCTGGGCGATTACCTGCAACAGCGCTACCCGGGGCGGCATCCGATCCAGAGCGACAAGGCCCTGTACGGTTATGCGCTGGACCTCAAGCAGCAATACCTGCGTAACGCGCCGGCCATCGACAAGGTGTTGTTCGACAATCGCCTGGACCTGACCCACCGCGCCCTCGGCCTGCACACCGCGGTGTCGCGGGTGCAGGGCGGCAAGCTCAAGGCCAAGAAGGAAATCCGCATCGCGGCGCTGTTCAAGGACGCGGCGCCCGAGTTCCTGAAGATGATCGTGGTGCACGAGTTGGCCCACTTCAAGGAGTCGGACCACAACAAGGCCTTCTACCAACTCTGCGAACACATGCTGCCGGGCTATCACCAACTGGAATTCGACCTGCGGGTGTACCTGACCTGGCGTGACCTGCAACCTCACAAGGACTGACCGGATGGACGTGAGCAAGACCAAGACCAGTTTCTACCGTCGCCTGTACGTGGCCTACCTGATCGACAGCGGCGCGGCCAGCAACGTCCCGGCGCTCACTGAAGTCACCGGCATGCCGCGACGCACTGCCCAGGACACGGTCGCGGCGCTGGCGGACCTGGATATCGTGTGTGAGTTCGAACAAGAGGAAGGCGCTCGCAACCACGCCGGGCGTTATCGGATTCGCGACTGGGGGGCGATTGACCGGGGGTGGATCGAGGCGAATCTGCCGCGGATCAAGGCGGTGTTGGAATACCCCTGATTGTAGGGTGGTGTTTGGGCTGGCCCTATCGCGAGCAAGCTCGCTCCCACGTCGATCTTCGGTGACAGGCAATTGATGTACGACCTGGATCCACTGTGGGAGCGAGCTTGCTCGCGATGCTGTCATCAAGGCCGATGCATACCGATGTGTGGAATCCCATCCTCCAGGTATTCCACCCCCACCGCTTCAAACCCGTACCGCCCGTAGTATCCCTGCAAATGTGCCTGGGCCGACAACGAGATCGATGTGCCGGGCCAATGCTTCTTGGCCTGCTTGAGCGCTTGTTCCATCAGCGTGTGGCCCAACCCCTGGCCGCGTGCCTGGGGGGCGATGATCACGCGCCCGATCACCACGTCACTGTTCTGCGAGTGCGGGTCGAGCAAGCGCAGATAGGCCACCAAGTGGTTGTCGTGCCAGGCCATCAGGTGGCAGGTGTCGCCCTCCAGGTCCAGTCCGTCGACGTCCGGGTAGGCGCAGTTCTGCTCGACGACGAACACGTCGGAGCGCAATTTGAGGATGGCATACAGCTGTTCCTTGCTCAGGTCACTGTGATGTTTGCAGACCCACTCGATATCCATTTTTTGAATTTCCTGAAGAACCTGCTGCCGATATTAAGCGTGGTTGGCTCGGAAGTCTCTTGCTCGCGCGACAGGAAAATCTGTGACAAAGACCAAAATGCCATCATTCCTTTGTCGCGGTGCTATCGTCTTTGTGTAATCTTCGTGACAGCCCTGCGCTGCGGTTCCAATGAGCTAATGTTAGGACCGGGTGTCCGAGGATGCCTGTTGAGTTTCGGCTAAAAAAAACCGGGCTTTGAACCCGTCAAGGACGTTTGGCATGCCGCGATTGCATCGAACTCTTGCATTGATCGGGTTGCTGTTGCTGAGCTACGAGGCTTGCGCGCAAAAGTTGCGCCTGGTCGCCGATGCCTGGCCGCCCTTTACCGATTCCACCTTGATAAATGGCGGCCTGGCGACCGATATCGTCAGCACCGCCCTGGCGCGGGCCGGCTATGCCACGGACTTCGAACAGGTGCCCTGGGCCCGGGCGATGCTGGGCATCGGCGAAGGCCGCTATGACGTGCTGATCAACGCCTGGTACAGCGAGGAGCGCACCCATATAGGCCGGTTTTCGGCCGAATACCTGATCAACCGCGTGCGCTTCATCAAGCGCAAGGACGAGGCGATCCAGTTCGACAGCCTGCAACAGCTACGTGCCTATCCCATCGCTGTCGTGCGTGGTTATGCCTATTCCAAGGACTTCGATGCAGACCCGCAAATGCAGAAAGTCCCGGTGCATAACTTCGCCATGGCGGTGCGCATGGTGGCTGCCGACCGCGTGAAGTTGACCCTGGAAGACGAGTTCGTCGCCCGCTATTACCTGGCACGCGAATCGCCCAAGGTGCGCAGCGCCGTGGAGTTCCTGCCCAAACCCTTGAGCGAAAACAGCCTGCACATCCTGGTCAGCCTGAAGAACCCGGAGCATGAGCAGATCGTGGCCGGGTTCGATCGGGAGATTGCGGCGATGAAGGCGGACGGGAGTTATGAGCGATTGCTCAAGCAACATGGGATGTGAGCTCAAGGGTTGAGTTGCCTGGACTGGCCTCTTCGCGAGCAAGCCCGCTCCCACAGGAGTACGCATTCCAAATGTGGGAGCGGGCTTGCTCGCGAAGAGGCCGGCCCATTCACCAACTCTCAAGTCGCGCTGGTGTCCTTGATCAGATGCGCGGCCAAGGTCCGCAACGGCCCCAACTGTCGACAGATCAACCCCAACTGCGTCTGCACCAGGCGCTGTCCTTCGTCGATTTCATCGGGCATCTGCTCAAGCTCGCTGGCCAAGGCTTCCTCTTCGTCGCTCTGGATCGCGATCGGCTGTTTACTCGCCAGGCCCTGGGCGATTTCGTCGATGCTCGCTGCCAGTTTCACCCCGGCACCGTCGATCAACTGTTCGCGCACTTCCGTCGGCAGTTCGGTGCCCCGGTGGGCGCCCAGGCCGGACAAGTAACTGAGCAGGGTGTGGGACAGCACCAGGAAGCGGAACCCCACATCGGCTTCCTTGCGGAAGTGCCCCGGCTCCATCAGCATGTTGGCCAGCGTGGTGGACAGCGCGGCATCGGCGTTGTGGGCGTTGCGTCGCGCCAGGCGATAGGCCAGGTCGTCACTTTTGCCAACGGCGTACTGCTGCATGATCTGGCGCAGGTAAATGCTGTTGCAGGTCAGCGTGTTGGCCAGCACTTTGTTCAGCCGCCGACCTTGCCAGTCGGGCAGGAACAGGAACACCGCCAGCCCGGCGATCAGGCTGCCGAGCAAGGTATCGAACAGCCGCGGCAGCAGCAGACCATAGCCATCGCCCACTTGGTTGAAGCAGAACAGCACCATGATGGTGATCCCCGCCGTCGCCAGGGTGTAGCGGGTGGTACGGTTGGTAAAGAACACCACCCCGGCGGCAATGGCGAAGCACGACTGCACCAGCGGATTGGGAAACAGGTCGAACAACGCCCAGGCTACCGTCAGGCCGATGGCGGTGCCGATGATCCGCTGGCCGAGCTTGCGCCGGGTGGCGCCGTAGTTGGGTTGGCACACGAACAGCGTGGTGAGGATGATCCAATAGCCCTGGGACGGGTGGATCATGTGCACCACGGCGTAACCCACGCTCAAAGCCAGGGGCAAGCGCAAGGCATGGCGGAACAGCAGCGAGGTGGGCGTGAGCTGGGTGCGCAGGCGCAGCCAGACGTCCTTGAGGGTGCGCGGCGAGCGGTCCAGCAGGCTGCTGTCGGTGGCGTCGGCCAGGGCGTCAGGGTTGCTCGCGTCGCTGAGCAGGCGATCCAGGGTGCCCAGGTTCGCCGCCAGCGCCCGTAACGAACGCAGCAAGCCACGCCAGGCCGGGTTGCTCTGGATGCGCAAGTGCTCGAGGGACGCGTGCAGGTCGTTGAGGGCCTCGGCGAAGGTGTCGTCGTAGATGAACGGCTGACGCAGTTGGATCGACTCGGCCAGCGCCTGGCAGGCCTTGCCTTGCTGGCGCAGCAGGCGCTGGCAGCGGAACAGCACGTCGCTGTGGAAGAAGGCTTCGGCCAGGGCGTTGTAGGGATAGTGGGAGGAACTGGCGCGTTCGTGGATGTCCTGGGCCAGGAAGTACAGCTTCAGGTAGCGACTGACCTTCGAGCCCGGCCGGCCGTTGCCCACGCGGTGCAGGATGATTTCCTTCGCGCTGTTGAGCGCGGCGACCACCCGGCCATTCTGCTGGGCCAGTTCCAGGCGACGGGCCTCGACGTCGAGTTGGCGGATCGGCTCGAGGAGCGACGATTTGAGTTTGAGGTAGCGTCCCAATTCGCGGAACAGCCGCGCCAGGCTTTGCTGCACCGGTTGGTTGGAAAACAGCGCGTGCCACAGCACCGAGAGCAGGCCGTACCACGCGGCGCCGGCCACCAACAGCAAGGGTTCGTGCCAGAAATCGGTGACCGCGCCGCCGCGCTGGTCCACGCCGATCATGGTGTAGACCGAAAGAATCAAGGTGGCCGAGGCAATCGCGCCATAACGTTCGCCCAGGGCCCCGAGCATGGTCAGGCCGAAGCTCGCCAGGGCCAGGGCGATGATGAACAGGACGGGATACGGGAACAGCAACTCCACCGACAACGCCGCGATGGTAAAGCACACCAGCGTTACGGCCAGCGCGTTGAGGCGGCCCTGCCAACTGTCGTCGGTCTCGGCCAGGGCGCTGGCGATGATGCCCAGGAAGAGGGGAATCAGCAGCGCCATCTCGTCGAGATACCAGCAAAGCCCCATGCTGCCGGTCAGGGCGATGAAGACTCGCACGCTATAACTGAACTTATCCAACGCCCAAAGGCGACGCAAAGACTGGCTAAACGAGTTCGATGACATGAAGTGCACGGGCCTGACGGGCAATGACGCTAAATTGAGGCAGTAATGACGCCGACGCAATGGCGGCGATCACATCTGGCAGCAAAAAGTGTTCCGGCGCGTGTGAGTGCGATCCAGAAAATACCACTGGCCCCCTGTGGGAGCGAGCTTGCTCGCGATAGCGGCAGTCCTGTCACATTGATGTTGACTGAACCACCACAATCGCGAGCAAGCTCGCTCCCACAGGGTTACTGCCACATTCAAATCGTGCCGGATCAGACGTACTGCGCCGCCGCATACCCCGAAGCCCACGCCCATTGAAAGTTGAAGCCGCCCAGGTGCCCGGTGACGTCCAGCACTTCGCCGATGAAATACAGGCCGGGGCTTTTCAACGATTCCATGGTCTTGGACGAGACTTCCCGGGTGTCGACGCCGCCCAGGGTGACTTCGGCGGTGCGGTAGCCTTCGGTGCCCGCCGGGACGACGTTCCAGCTCGCCAGTTTCTCGGCGATGTCCGCCAGTTCTCCGTGGGTGTACTGCTTCATGGGTTTGGAGACGAACCAGGTGTCGGCCAGCAGGTTGGCCATCTTCTTGGTGAACAACTCGCCCAACAGGGTCTTGAGTTCGCTGTTGGGGCGTTCGGCCTGCTGCTGTTGCAGCCATTGCGGCACGTCGTGGTCGGGCAGCAGGTTGATCTGCACCGTGTCCCCCGGCTCCCAGAATGAGGAAATCTGCAGGATCGCCGGCCCGCTCAGGCCGCGATGGGTGAACAGGATGTTCTCGCGAAAGCTCTGGTCGTTGCAGCTCACCAGGCAATCCACCGAGGTGCCCGACAGTTCGGTACACAGCGCCTTGAGCTGATCGGTGATGGTGAACGGCACCAGCCCGGCGCGGGTCGGCAGCAGCGCATGGCCAAACTGTTTCGCCACCTGATAACCGAAGCCGGTCGCCCCCAGGGTCGGGATCGACAGCCCGCCCGTGGCGATCACCAGGGATTGGCAGGCGAGGGCGCCGAGGGTGGTTTGCAGCAGGTAGCCGCCGTCGGTTTTTTCGATCTGGGTGATTGACGTGTCGAGGTGCAGGCTGACGCCGGCCTGGTCGCATTCATCCAGCAGCAGGCCGAGGATGTCGCTGGACTTGTTATCGCAGAACAACTGGCCGAGCTTTTTCTCGTGATAGGGCACGCCGTGCTTGGCCACCAGCGCGATGAAGTCCCACTGGGTGTAGCGGGCCAGGGCCGACTTGCAGAAGTGCGGGTTCTGCGACAGGAAGTTGCCCGGCTCGGTGTACATGTTGGTGAAATTGCAGCGTCCACCGCCGGACATGAGGATCTTCTTGCCGGCCTTGTTGGCGTGGTCCAGCAGCATCACCTGCCGCCCGCGCGCGGCCGCGGTCAGCGCACACATCAACCCCGCGGCGCCAGCGCCAATGATCACGACTTCGGTAGAGCGCAAAACGGTGTCCTCACACAAATTTTAATTTCACCGATAAAACCATGTGGGAGCGGGCTTGCTCGCGAATGCGGTGTATCAGCCAACATTGAATGGACTGACACACCGCATTCGCGAGCAAGCCCGCTCCCACATAGGGATCTTCATCGGGTTGCAGATCGCTTTACAGGATCCGCACCCGCAACGAGCGGCCCTTGATCTTGCCATCGTTCAGGCGTTGCAGGGCCTGCTTGGCGATGCCGCGTTCCACGGCCACATAGGCCTGGAAATCGAAGATCGCGATCTTGCCGACCTGGGCGCCGGGAATGCCGGCCTCGCCGGTCAGGGCGCCGAGGATGTCGCCGGGGCGGACCTTGTCCTTGCGCCCGGCGCCGATGCACAGGGTGCTCATGGCCGGCAGTAGCGGGCCGCCGCCTTGGGGCTTGAGGTTGTCCAGTTGGTCCCAGCTCAGGGGCGACTTCTGCAGTTGCTCGATGGCCTGGGCGCGGTGGGCTTCGGACGGCGCCACCAGGCTGATGGCGATGCCTTTCTCACCGGCGCGCCCGGTGCGGCCGACGCGGTGGATGTGAATTTCCGAGTCCCGGGCCAGTTCGACGTTGATCACCATGTCCAGGGCATCGATGTCCAGGCCGCGGGCCGCCACGTCGGTTGCCACCAGCACCGAGGTGCTGCGGTTGGCGAACATCGCCAGCACCTGGTCGCGGTCGCGCTGTTCCAGGTCGCCGTGCAGGCCAACGGCGGAAATGCCCTTGGCGGTCAGGTGGTCGACGGTTTCCTGGACCTGCTGCTTGGTGAAGCAGAACGCCACGCACGAGGCCGGGCGGAAATGCGCCAGCACCTTGACCACCGCGTCCATGCGCTCCTCGGGGGAGATTTCATAGAAGCGCTGCTCGATCTGCGCGTCGGAGTGAAACGCCTCGGCCTTCACTTGCTGCGGGTTGCGCATGAACTTGGACGACAGTTGCTTGATACCCACCGGGTAGGTGGCGGAGAACAGCAGCGTCTGGCGGCGTTCCGGGGTCTGCTGGATGATGTCTTCGATGGCGTCGTAGAAGCCCATGTCGAGCATGCGGTCGGCTTCGTCGAGGATCAGCGTGTTGAGGCCGTCGAGCACCAGCGAACCCTTGCGCAGGTGCTGTTGGATGCGTCCCGGCGTGCCGACGATGATGTGGGCGCCGTGTTCGAGGGAAGCGATCTGTGGGCCGAAGGACACGCCACCGCACAGGGTCAGGACCTTGATGTTGTCTTCGGCGCGGGCCAGGCGACGGATTTCCTTGGCGACCTGGTCAGCCAGCTCGCGGGTCGGGCACATCACCAGTGCCTGGCAGCCGAAGAAACGCGGGTTGATCGGGTTCAGCAGGCCGATGCCGAAGGCGGCGGTCTTGCCGCTGCCGGTCTTGGCCTGGGCGATCAGGTCCATGCCCTTGAGGATCACCGGCAAGCTTTGCGCCTGGATCGGCGTCATCTGGGCATAACCGAGTGATTCGAGGTTAGCCAGCATGGCGGCGGACAGCGGCAAAGTATTAAAAGCGGTGGCAATGGTGGTCACGGGACTGGCCTGCAAAACAAAATGTCGCGCAGTGTAGCAGCCTCGTGCCACTTTCTTCGAAAGTTCTGGACGAGCGTGGTGTGGCCCCTGTGGCGAGGGAGCTTGCTCCCGCTCGGCTGCGCAGCAGTCGTAACCCAGGCGACGCGATATTTCAGGTACGCCGTGTTGACCGATTTTGGGGGCGCTTCGCACCCCAGCGGGAGCAAGCTCCCTCGCCACAAGAGCCAACATGCCCAGACAGCGTTCCAAGCGCCTGGGTTAATGCTCGATATGCTCATCGGGACGTTTCTGCCGCCGTCCATCCTGCTTGGACAACTGGGAAAAGATCGTCGCCGCCAGCATCGCCATGATCCCCACCGTCACGAATGTCAGCTGGAACGCGCCCAGCACCGTCTCCACCCCGTCGTTGCCCACCTGGGCGGTAAAGCCGCCGAGCAGGGCACCGGCGCAGGCCACGCCGAGGCTCAGGGACAGTTGCGCCACCACCGACAACAGGCTGTTGCCGCTGCTGGCGCTGGCATCGTCCAGGTCGATCAGGGTCACGGTGTTCATCGCAGTGAATTGCAGCGAGTTGATCGCCCCCAGCACCGCCAGTTGCGCCAGCAACAGCCAGTACGGCGTCTGTTCGCTGACCAGGCCCATGCTTGCCAGCATCACGCCCAGGGCCACGGTATTGCCGGTCAGGACGATGCGATAGCCCAGGCGTTCGATCAGCGGTCGGGCCACGGATTTTGCGACCATGGCTGCCGCCGCCAGGGGCAGCATGCTCATGCCGGCCTGGGACGGTGAATAGCCGAGGGCGACTTGCAGCAGCAACGGCACCAGGAACGGCAAGGCGCCGCTGCCCAGGCGCGCGAACAGGTTGCCGAGGATGCCCACCGCGAAGGTGCGAGTCTTGAACAACGACGGCGGGAACAGCGCGTTCTCGACATGCCCGGCCCGCAGCCAGTAGGCCGCCAGGCAGGCCATGCCGCCGAACAGCAGCAACATCACCCGCAGGTGCGGCAAGTGCAGTTCGCCCAGGCCCTCCATGGCGATGGTGATCAGCACCATCGCCGCGCCGAACAGCAGGAACCCCAGCCCATCGAACCGGGTGCGCTCGCTGCCACGCAGGTCGGGGATGAACTTCCACACGGCATAACAACCGATCACGCCCACCGGCAGGTTGATGATGAAGATCCAGTGCCACGTCAGGTACTCGACCATCCAGCCACCCATGGTCGGCCCGATCAGTGGGCCGAGCAGGCCGGGGATGGTGATGAAGCCCATGATCCGCACCAGTTCCGAGCGCGGATACGCCCGCAGCACCACCAGCCTGCCCACCGGCAGCATCAGCGCACCGCCCAGGCCCTGGATGACCCGGGCACCGATCAGCATGCTCAATGAACTGGACAAGGCGCACAGCAACGAGCCGAAGCTGAACAGCAGGATCGCCCCGAAGAAGATCTTCTTGGTGCCAAAACGGTCGGCGATCCAGCCCGAGCCCGGGATCAGCAACGCCACGGTGAGCATGTAGGCGATGATCACGCCCTGCATGCGCAGCGGGTTTTCCGCCAGGTCACGGGCCATGGCGGGCAGGGCGGTGTTGAGGATGGTCCCGTCGAGGGACTGCATGAAGAAGGCAATCGCCACGACCCATGGAAGCCAGCGGGCGGTGACGGCGTCGAGCGGGGCGCGGTTGGGCATGGGACCTCTTGTTTGTGGTCGGGTGTCTGTTGGCTTCATCGCGGGCAAGCCTTGCTTCCACATGTGCGGCGTACATCCTGTGGGAGCATGGCTTGCCCGCGATGCTTCTTTACAGCGTCAAGGTCAACCGCTTCACCAGCGCCCCCGGCAACAGCATCGAGGCCGTGGCCCGCTGGCTGTAGGTGCTGGCCGAGAGCAGAAGTTCCCGCTCTCGGGTCAGGCTCTCGAGTTGCGAGCCGAGCAGGCTGTAGACGCTGTCGTCGAAACGCATGGTGCTGACCGGCGCCACGATCTGGCCATTCTCGACCCAGAACGTGGCGAAGCGGGTCATGCCGGTCAGGCGCGCCGCCGGTTGGTCCGAGTAGTTCAGGTACCAGAGGTTGCTGATGTACAGCCCGGTGCCGAGTGCTTCGAGAATGTGTTTTTGCTCCAGTTGTCCGCCCCGCATGTCCAGCGCCGTAGGGTATTCGTAGCTGCTGGCGCCGTTGGCCGCGAGGCCATATTCGGCGGCGCTGCGGGAGTTGACCAGTCGCGCATTGGCCGTGCCCTTGGCGATCAGCCCCAGGTCATCGCGGGGATAACCTTCGTCGGAAAACGCCGGGCTCAAGGAGCCGCTGACCTGCTCCGCCAGCCACACGTTGGGGCTGAAGTGGGCTTCGCCTGCGTAGAACTTCTGCAGCGGGCTTTGCTTGCTGGCGATTGCACGGGCCGAGAACCCGCCCCAACTGAGCATGCCCATGATCTCTTCCAGCGCGGCCGGCGCCAGGTAGGCGCGATATTCGCCGGGCGGTAACGTGCGCAGCGGGCGGCCAAGGAATGCCAGTTGCTCGCGGGCCTGTGCGAAGCGCCGGGCAAATCCGTCGCTGCTCCATTCATGCCCGGCATAGCTGGCTTTCACCGCCTGGCCATTGTCATGGAACAGGCTGAAATCGAAGTTGAAGCTGTTGGCCTGATGCCAGCCGAACGCCCCCGAAGAACTGGCGAAACCACGGCTGATGGGCCCGGCGGCATAGAACCCCACCAGGTCCAGGCCTTCGGCGGCGCGGGTGATTTCGGCAACGGCCTGTTCCGTCTCGGGCAATGGATGGTCCTGCACATTGTTGCTTTGCCAGTGGTCGGGGTTGAGCAGCAGGTAGGGATCGCGGGGCAGCAGCGGCAAGGTTTCGCGCAGTTGTTGCAGGCCTTCGGCCAGGCGTTGCAAGTCCGTCTCGGGGTCGCCGGACAAGGTGATCTGCAGGTCGGCGTGGCGCCCGTCGTCGATCAGTTTGAAACTGACATTGGCTTGCTGCACCTGCCCGGCCTGGCGGACCTTGCCATGGTTGAAACGGACGAAGGCCGAAGACTCGGCGGCGTAGCCGAGGGTGAACTGTTCGGATTCATGCAACGCATCGCGCAGCCAGTCGACCAAGGCCTTGAATGCCCCGGCCTGATTGTTGAAAGTGCTCATCAGGCATCTCCCCCAAACACATCGACGTTACTGAACACGCAGGCTGGCGACGCATGGCCGACGCGGATGACCTGGTTCGGTTCGCCCTTGCCACAGTTCGGCGTGCCCAGGACCTGCAAGGTGCTGGCATCGCCCACCGCGCGCAGGCTCTTCCAGAATTGCGCGGAAATGCCCCGGTAGTTGGGGTTCTTCACCACGCCCTTGAGCTCGCCGTTCTCGATCAACTGGCCCCACTCGCAGCCGAACTGGAATTTGTTGCGGGCGTCGTCGATGGACCAGGAGCGGTTGGTGCGCATCAGCACGCCCCGTTCAATGCCCTGGATCAGTTGCGCCAGGGACTGGTCGCCGGGTTCGATGTTCAGGTTCGCCATGCGGTCGATGGGTGGCCGATTCCAGCCGCAGGCGCGGCTGTTGGCGACACCGTCGAGGCCGGCGCGGAATTGCGACAGCGCGCCGCCCAGAGGACGCAGCAACAGGCCTTCGCGAATCAGGAACTGTTTGCTGGCGGCGCTGCCGTCATCGTCGTGGCTGTAGCTGGCCAGTTCTTCGGGAATGTTCGGGTCGAAGGTCACGTTCAACAGGCGGGAGCCGTATTGCAGGTGGCCGAAATCGCTGGCTTTGACGAAGCTGGTGCCGGCGTAATTGCGTTCGTCCCCCAGGATGCGGTCCAGTTCCAGCGGATGGCCGATGGACTCGTGGATCTGCAGCATCATCTGGTCGGGCATCAGCAGCAGGTCGCGGGGGCCTTGCGGCGTGTTCGGCGCCATCAGCAACTGCAGGGCCTGGTCGGCGATTTTCGGCCCGGCACCGATCAGGCCGCAGCGGCTGATCACATCGAAGCCGCCCTGCTGGCCGAAATTTTCCCGGCCCAGGGTGCGTGTCTGGCTGTCGTGGCCGTCGAAGGCGGTGACATCCAGGGCCGGGTAGATGAAGCGTTGGGCCTGGCGCAGTTCAGCGCCGGCACTGTTGAGGTAGATCTGCTCGACCTGGGTCAGGCCGATGCTGGCCTGCCAGTTCACCAGGCGCTCGTCCTGGGGCACCGCAGCCGATTCGTCGCCGAGCAACTGGTAACAATCGCTCAGGGAGGGGAAAGCCTGGTCGAAATACGGCGAGAAGTAATCGGCGCGGTCACTGGACACGGCTTGCTCGCGCAGGTCGAGCAAGGCATGGGGCTTGAGCTGGCGAGCATGCTGTTCGGCGCGTTCCAGTGCCGCTTGCAGACCGGCCTGGGACAGGTCGTTGGTGGCGGCATACGCCTCGACACCGTTGACCCGCGCGGTGAGCATCGCACCTTCATCACGGTTCAGGCTGGGCGGTTCGGCGACATTCTTGCGCACCGACAAATGCTGGCCGGATTCGCGCACGTAACGCAGGGAAAAGAATTCAGCGCCCGTGCGCAAGGCAGCAAAACGCTGCTTGAGCTGGGGGTGGAAGTCGAACATGGAACCTCCTTGTCTGGAGCGAGGGGGCGGCGCATTGCGGTGATTTGACGCGGCGGCTCTAGATTAGGCCTGGGGTGGGGGTGGGATCAAGGTAGAAGGAATACTGAGGTTGTCAGGGCGGACGCTTTCGCGAGCAAGCCCGCTCCCACACTGGATCTTCGGCGACCACGGAATCCGTGGCCGGCCGTCGTGCCTTTGTGGGAGCGGGCTTGCCCGCGAAGACGGCGGTACATCCGACATTGATGCAAGCCGATCCACCGCCATCGCGAGCAAGCTCGCTCCCACATGGGCCTTTCGGCGAGCACAAGATCTGTGCCAGCCACCGTGCCCTTTGTGGGAGCGAGCTTGCTCGCGATGGCGCTCCTGAGTCTTACTGAGCCATTGGTCCCACTTCCCGCAGTGGCTTGCCGCGCACCGGCGCGTCGCCGGCCACGTAGTACGGGGCGGTGCTGCGTGGCAATGGCTGGCGACCGCGGATCTTGTCGGCGATTTTCTCGGCGATCATGATCGTCGGCGCGTTCAGGTTGCCGGTGGTGATGATCGGCATGATCGAGGCATCCACCACGCGCAGGCCTTGCATGCCATGCACGCGACCTTCGCCATCCACCACCGCCATGTCGTCGGTGCCCATCTTGCACGAGCAGGACGGGTGGAACGCGGTTTCGGCGTGTTCGCGGATGAACTGGTCCAGTTGCGCGTCCGTCTGCACCTCGATGCCCGGGCTGATCTCACGCCCGCGGAACGGGTCGAGGGCCGGTTGCTGCATGATCTCGCGGGTCAGGCGGATGCCGTCGCGAAACTCCTGCCAGTCCTGCTCGGTCGCCATGTAGTTGAACAGGATGCTCGGGTGCTGGCGCGGGTCCTTGGACTTGGCCTGGATCCGGCCGCGGCTCGGCGAGCGCATGGAGCCCATGTGCGCCTGGAAACCGTGTTCCTTCACGCCGTTGCTGCCGTTGTAGTTAATCGCCACCGGCAGGAAGTGGTATTGGATGTTCGGCCAATCGAATTCCGGGCGGGTGCGGATGAAGCCGCCGGCCTCGAACTGGTTGCTGGCGCCGATACCGGTGCCGTTGAACAGCCATTCGGCACCGATGGCGGGCTGGTTGTACCAGAGCAGCGACGGGTACAGCGAAACCGGTTGGGTGCAGGCGTATTGCAGGTACAGCTCCAGATGATCCTGCAGGTTCTCACCGACCCCCGGCAGGTCATGGACCACCGGAATGTCGAGGCTTTCCAGCAATCGCGCCGGGCCGACGCCGGAGCGTTGCAGGATCTGTGGCGAGGCGATGGCGCCGGAGCACAGCAGCACTTCCTTGCGTGCCCGGGCTTCGACACGCTCTTCAGCGGCGCCCACCAGGTAACGCACGCCGACCGCACGCTTGCCTTCGAACAGGATCTTGTCGGTCAGGGCGTGGGTGACGATGGTCAGGGTCGAGCGCTTCTTGGCGATGTCCAGGTAACCGCGTGCGGTGCTGGCCCGACGGCCGTTGGGCGTGACGGTACGGTCCATCGGCCCGAAACCTTCCTGCTGGTAGCCGTTGAGGTCTTCGGTACGCGGGTAACCGGCCTGTACGCCAGCTTCGACCATGGCGTGGAACAACGGGTTGTTGCCGGCCTTGGGCGTGGTCACGCTGACCGGGCCGTCGCCGCCGTGGTAGTCGTTCGGGCCGATGTCCCGGGTCTCCGCTTTTCTGAAGTAGGGCAGGCAGTCCAGGTACGTCCAGTCCTCGAGGCCAGGCAGTTTTGCCCAGTTGTCATAGTCCAGGGCGTTGCCGCGGATGTAGCACATGCCGTTGATCAGCGAAGAACCGCCCAGGCCCTTGCCGCGACCGCATTCCATGCGGCGACCGTTCATGTGCGGCTCCGGGTCGGTCTCGTAGGCCCAGTTGTAGCGCCGGCCTTGCAGCGGGAACGCCAGGGCGGCAGGCATTTGCGTGCGAAAGTCCAGGCGATAGTCCGGGCCGCCGGCTTCGAGCAGCAGGACGGTGACGCCCTCGTCTTCGGTCAGGCGGGTGGCCAGGGTGTTACCGGCCGAGCCGGCACCGATGATGATGTAATCGAATTCTTGGGACATGAAATGCACCCTCTTTTGAATTGGGTTCAGGTCGCGGTTGCCGAGTGCCCTTGTGGCGAGGGAGCTTGCTCCCGCTCGGCTGCGCAGCAGTCGCATGCAAAGCGACCGTGTTCTGTCTGGATGACCTGTGGGGCTGGTTTGGGGCTGCTTCGCAGCCCAGCGGGAGCAAGCTCCCTCGCCACAAAAAGCCTCAGCCCGGCCCCAGGTCTGGGGTCAGATCAGAACACCGACGCGTAATCGCCCAGTTCGACCTGCACCGACTTGATGCGGGTGAAGTTGTTCAGCGAACTGATACCGTTCTCACGGCCCACGCCCGATTGCTTGTAGCCGCCCACCGGCATCTTGGCGTCGGACTCGCCCCAGGCGTTGATCCAACAGATACCGGCTTCAAGCTGGTGGATCACACGGTGGGCGCGGTTCAGGTCGCGGGTCACGACGCCGGCGGCCAGGCCGAAGTCAGTGTCGTTGGCGCGGCGGATCACTTCTTCTTCGGTGTCATAGGTGAGGATGCTCATCACTGGGCCGAAGATTTCCTCGCGCACGATGGTCATCTCGTCGGTGCAATCGGTGAACACGGTCGGGGCGACGAACGCGCCCTTGGCGAATTCGCCGTCGGTCAGGCGACCGCCGCCGCACAGCAGGCGCGCGCCTTCGGCCTTGCCTTTCTCGATGTAGCCCAACACGCTTTCCATGTGGGCGAAGCTCACCAGCGGGCCGAAATTGGTGTTTTCGTCTTCTGGATTGCCGATGCGGATGCGCGCCACACGCTCGGCGATCTTGGCTTCGAAGGCCGCCTTGAGGTGGCTCGGCACGAACACGCGGGTGCCGTTGGTGCAGACCTGGCCGGAGCTGTAGAAGTTGGCCATCATCGCAGTGTCGGCGGCGCGGTCCAGGTCGGCATCGTCGCAGATGATCAACGGCGACTTGCCGCCCAGCTCCATGGTCACGTCCTTGAGCGAAGAGCTCGAGGCGCTGGCCATGACTTTCTTGCCGGTGTCGGTGCCGCCGGTGAAGGAGATTTTCTCGATGCGCGGGTGCTCGGTCAGCCAGGTGCCGACTTCACGGCCGCTGCCGGTCAATACGTTGAACACACCCGCTGGAACGCCGGCTTCGGTATAGATCTCGGCCAGTTTCAAGGTGGTCAGCGAGGTGACTTCACTCGGTTTGAAGATCATCGCGTTACCGGCTGCCAGGGCCGGTGCGGATTTCCACAGGGCGATCTGGATCGGGTAGTTCCACGCGCCGATACCGGCCACTACGCCCAGGGGCTCGCGACGGGTGTAGACGAAAGACGTGTCGCGCAACGGGATCTGCTCGCCTTCGATGGCGGGCACCAGGCCGGCGTAGTATTCCAGCACATCAGCACCGGTGACGATGTCGACGTAGCGGGTTTCGGAGTAGGCCTTGCCGGTGTCCAGGGTTTCCAGGGCGGCCAGCTCATCGTTGCGCTCGCGCAGGATGTCCACGGCGCGGCGCAGGATGCGCGAGCGCTGCATGGCGGTCATGGCGGCCCAGACTTTCTGGCCCTTTTCGGCGCTGACCACGGCGCGCTCCACGTCCTCGAACGTTGCGCGCTGCACCAGGGCGAGTACTTCACCGTTGGCCGGGTTGATGGCTTCGAAAGTGGCGTCGCCGCTGGCATCGCTGTACGCGCCATCGATGTAGAGTTTTTGCAGTTCGAAACGGGCCATAAAGTCCTCGCAAGTGCATGAGTGGTTGGCTGGCCACCGAGCGTGTCGTTCATAGCTGACTACGCGCTGCGGTGGCGGTTCAGGAGTCGAGCGGTTCTGTGTGCTCTGGCACCCCTGCCTTGGCCAGTTGGAAATCCATGTATTCGTATGCGATCTGGTGCGCCTGGGCGGTATCGAACGCGTCTCCCGACAGCGCTCCGCGCAGCCACAAGCCGTCAATCAACGCGGCCAGGCCCCGTGCCGCGCTGCGTGCCTGATCGACGGGCAACAGGCGGCGGAACTGGCAGCACAGGTTGGAATACAGACGGTGATCGTTGATCCGCTGCAACCTGTGCAAAGACGGGTGGTGCATGCTGGTGGCCCAAAAGGCCAGCCAGGTTTTCATTGCCGGGCCATTGACCTGGCTGGCGTCGAAGTTGCCTTCGATGATCACCTTGAGGTGAGCCCGCGGGCTGGTGTCCTCCAGTGCCTGGCGGCGTGCGGTGACGTTTTCGCTCAGGACGCTCATCAGGTATTGGGCCGTGGCCGCGATCAGGCCGTTCTTGTCCTGAAAGTAGTGACTGATGATGCCGTTGGAGACACCAGCCAAACGAGCGATCAGCGCAATGCTGGCGTCCCCCATGCCGACCTGATCGACCGCTTGCAACGTGGCTTCGATCAATTGTTGGCGGCGGATGGGTTGCATACCGACCTTGGGCATCTAGCACATCTCCTTAGGCCTGCAGGCGGACGAGTGCAGTCCGTCATGGCGAGGGCCAGTCTATTTTGTTTTGATTGAACGTTCAATCAACAAAAACAAAGTTCTATGACACGTCGTCGCTGCTTGTCGGATTTCCACGTGTAAAGGGCGCTTGAAGGCACATGGAAACCCGCCGCAGGGGCGAGGTCTTTTTCGGGATGTCTTTATAACACTCGTCGGTTGGTGTGAAGGCCTGACGCCGATTGATAGTTGGAATACTGTTGTGGCGAGGGGATAAATCCCCTCGCCACAGTTGTTTGCATTCCAGGCCAAGCTTGTCAGCAGTCAGCAGTCAGCACTGCACAAACAAAAACGCCGCGATCATCTCGCGGCGTTTGTGTGCGTGGGCTCAGCCCAGGTTCTTGCCGAGCAGTGCGTGGTACAGCTCGCTGTCGCCCAGGATCCCGACGACTTTCTGGTTATCGTGGAGCACCAGTTTGTTGCCGGTCTGGTAGCGGATCTGCAACGCGTCGCGCATGCCGATGTTGGAGTCCACCAGGGTCGGACGCCGGCCCAGCTCTTCCACCGACTGGCCCGGTGCCCAGTTTTGCAGGTCCAGGACCGCGCCGTTCTGCCGGGCGCCTTTGATGGTGTTGCCTTCGGCCAGGTCGAGCCAGGAGTCGCCGCCCGGATCCAGGCAGACCGAACCGTTGATGCGCTTGCAGTTGTCCAGGGTGCGCATCAGGCTGCGACCGCACAGGACGTTGAGTGGGTTGGTGTGGGCGACGAAGGTGCGCACATAGTCGTCCGCCGGGTTCAGCACGATTTCTTCCGGCTTGCTGTACTGGATGATCTTGCCGTCCTTCATGATCGCGATCCGCGTGCCCAGCTTCAGGGCTTCGTCCAGGTCATGGCTGACGAACACGATGGTCTTTTGCAGTTTGCGCTGCAGTTCCAGCAGTTCGTCCTGCAGGCCTTGGCGGATCAGCGGGTCGAGTGCCGAAAACGGTTCGTCCATCAGCAGGATGTCGGCGTCCATCGCCAGGGCGCGGGCCAGGCCGACCCGTTGCTGCATACCGCCGGACAGCTCGTCGGGTTTCTTGTTGCGCCACTGGGTCAGGCCCACCAGCTCAAGCTTCTCATCCACCAGCTTGCGCCGTTCCTTCTCGGGACGGCCCTGCATTTCCAGGCCGAAGCTGATGTTCTCGCGCACGGTCAGCCAGGGCATCAGGGCGAACTTCTGGAACACCATGGCGATGCGCTTGGTGCGCATCATCTTCAGTTCGGCGGGGGAGCAGGAAGCGATGTCGATCTGCCGCCCTTCATGCTCGACGAACAACTTGCCACGACTGACCGTGTTCAAGCCGTTGATGCAGCGCAGCAGGCTGGATTTGCCTGAGCCGGAAAGGCCCATCAGGACGCAGATCTCGCCCTTCTCGATAGACAGGCTGGCTTTTTCCACGCCGACGATCAGGCCGGTCTGCTGCAGGATCTCTGGGCGCGAAAAACCCTTGTCCAGCAGGTCCAGCGCGGCCTTGGGGCGGTTGGAGAAAATAACATCGACGTCTTCGAAACGAATGATGCTCATGCGTCACCCCCTACTTTAGCGTCGGGTTGTTTGCAGATGCGGTCGAGCATGATCGCCAGCAATACGATCGCCAGGCCGGCTTCGAAGCCCAGGGCGATATCGGCGGTGTTCAGTGCGTTGACCACGGGTTTGCCCAGGCCATCGGCACCCACCAGCGCGGCGATCACCACCATCGACAACGACAGCATGATGCACTGGGTGATACCGGCCGCGATGCTGGGCATCGCATGGGGCAGTTCGATACGCGACAGGAGTTGGCGGCGGGAGCAGCCGAAGGCTTTGCCGGCGTCCATCAGCTCGTCCGGAACGTCGCGGATGCCCAGGTAGGTCAGGCGGATGGGCGCGGCAATCGCGAACACCACCGTGGAGATCAGGCCCGGGACCACACCCAGACCGAAAAGGGTCAGGGTAGGAATGAGGTAGACGAAGGTCGGTACGGTCTGCATCAGATCGAGCACCGGACGCATCAGGGTATAGAACATCGGCTTGTGCGCGGCGACAATGCCCAGCGGCACGCCGATCAGCACACAGACCAGGGTCGCGAACAACACCTGGGCGAGGGTTTCCATGGTTTCTTGCCAGTACCCCAGGTTGAGGATCAGCAGGAAGGACGCGATGACGAATACGGTCAGGCCCCATTTGCGCTGGATGAAGTGCGCCAATAGCGCAATGAGGCCGATCAAGGCCAGGGGGTTGAACCAGGTCAGCGCAAACGTCACGCCGTGAATCATCGTTTCCAGGAACAGCGCGATTGCGTCGAATGTGTTGGCGCCGTGTTGCGTCAACCATTCGACAAAGCCCGCGATGTACTGGCCCAAAGGTATTTTCTGATCAATAAGCATGGTAGTGAACGTCCGCATGCAAGGGAATAAACAGCCCGGGCGAGCGAACTCGCCCGGCATAACATCAGCAGTTATTGCGCAAGTTTGGCTTTCACGGCTTCCAGGCCAGGTTTACCGTCAATGGTGGTCACGCCAGCGAGCCAGGTATCGAGTACCTGTGGGTTTTTCTTCAGCCAGGCCTTGGCGGCGGCCTCGGGTTTCATCTTGTCGTCGAGCACGTTGCCCATCAGCTGGCTTTCCATGTCGACGGTGAACTCCAGGTTTTTCAACAGCTGGCCAACGTTGCTGCATTCCTGGCTGTAGCCCTTGCGGGTGTTGGTCGCCACGGTAGCGGCACCGAAATTGGGGCCGAAGAAGTCGTCGCCGCCGGTCAGGTACTGGATCTTGAAACGCGTGTTCATCGGGTGTGGCGCCCAGCCGAGGAACACCACGTCGGTGCCACGCTTGGAGGCGCGGTCGACCTGCGAGAGCATGCCCGCTTCACTCGACTCGACGACTTTGAAGCCGGCGTCCTTCAGGCCGAAGGCGTTCTTTTCGATCATGCTCTGGATCAGGCGGTTGCCGTCGTTGCCCGGTTCGATGCCGTAGATCTTGCCGTCCAGCTCTTTCTTGAATTTGGGGATGTCGGCGAAGTCATGCAGACCTTTGTCATACAGGGCCTGGGGCACGGCGAGGGTGTACTTGGCGCCCTTGAGGTTGGTGCGCACGGTTTCCACGGTGCCGGCTTCGCGGTAGGCCTTGATGTCGTTTTCCATGGTCGGCATCCAGTTGCCGAGGAATACATCCATGTTCTTGCCATCGGCCAGGGACTTGTAGGTCACCGGCACGGAAATCATGGTGGTCTTGGTCTTGTAGCCCAGGGCGTCCAGCACCACGCTGGTGGTCGCCGTGGTCACGGTAATGTCGGTCCAGCCGACATCGGAGAAGTTGACGGTGCTGCACTTTTCGGGTTCTGCAGCGTTGGCCAGCATCGGAAGACTCAGCATGGCGGCCAACAACAACGGCTTGGAACCTTTCATGGGTGGACTCCTGGTGTTTTATCGGCGGTGTCCGGTCAGGACAACCACGCTTAATTGGATGTTGCGGTTGGTGGCGCGTGGGCACTCTCTGACACGCGGCCTTGCAAACGAGCCGTAACCGATCATGTACCAGTGCAAATCTGACGCCTACAGGGTGAGTCGTATCCAGTACAGGGATGGTCGCATCCAGTGTCGGTGACGTCGTTTACAGATTTTTTCCGCCCCTGATGGGCCTCTGACACGCAGAAAAACGCCGCAGAACCGGGGTCAGGGACGGGCGGCGCTGGTGGGCATGATTGCGTCGGTGTCAGACGTCGGGCGCCAAGGCAAAAACCGGATGATGCGGCCATCCCGGCGTTGAGCGTAGCAGCTCCGTCACCGGACGCTCCTGCGCCCGGATGTGCCTGTTCTGGAGGTTATCGGCAATGGCAATCAGCGTTTTCGACTTGTTCAAAATCGGTATCGGCCCGTCCAGTTCCCACACCGTGGGCCCCATGCGTGCCGCGGCGCTGTTCGTTGAAGCGCTGAAGGCAAAGGCCCTGCTCAATGATGTGCGTCGGGTCGAGGTGCAATTGTTCGGTTCGCTGTCGGCCACCGGCATCGGCCACGGCAGCGACAACGCCGTGATCATGGGCCTGATGGGGGAGTGGCCGGACGCAATCGACCCGTCGCAGATCGGCCCGCGCATCGAGCTGCTGCGTGAAACCCAGACCCTGCTGCTCGACGGTCGCCTGCCGGTGCCGTTCGTATGGTCCCGGGACATGCGCCTGATCGACGAGAACCTGCCGTTCCATCCCAATGCGATGACGCTGGTGGCCGAGGGCAACGGCGGCGAGCTGCACCGTGACACTTATTACTCGGTGGGCGGCGGCTTTGTCGTCGATCAGGCCCAGGCCTCCAGCGGCGTGGTGGATCTGGACAGCACTGAGCTGCCTTACGATTTCTCCAGTGCCGAAGAATTGCTTGAGCTGTGCCGTACCCACAACTTGCGGGTAGCCGAGTTGATGCTGGCCAACGAAAAGGTCTGGCGGTCCGAAGAAGAGATCCGCAGTGGCCTGATGAAACTGTGGCGGGCCATGCAGGATTGCGTCGAGCAGGGCCTCAAGCACGAAGGCATCCTGCCGGGCGGTTTGAATGTGCGTCGGCGGGCGGCCAAGTTGCACCGCAGCCTGCAAGAGCTGAACAAGCCCAATGTCATCGGCTCGACCCTCAGCGCCATGGAGTGGGTCAACCTGTTCGCCCTGGCGGTCAACGAGGAGAACGCGGCTGGCGGACGCATGGTCACGGCGCCGACCAACGGTGCGGCGGGGATCATTCCGGCGGTGCTGCACTATTTCATGAAATTCAGCGAAGCGGTCACCGACGCCAATGTCGTGGATTATTTCCTCGCTGCGGCGGCCGTCGGGATCCTCTGCAAAAAGAACGCATCGATCTCCGGCGCCGAGGTCGGTTGCCAAGGCGAGGTGGGATCGGCCTGCGCCATGGCGGCGGCGGGCCTGGCGGAAATCCTCGGGGCCACGCCGGAGCAACTGTGCAACGCGGCGGAAATCGGCCTGGAACACAACTTGGGTCTGACCTGCGACCCGGTGGGCGGCCTGGTGCAGGTGCCGTGCATCGAGCGCAACGCGATCGCCGCGGTCAAGGCCATCAACGCCGCACAAATGGCCCTACGCGGGGATGGCCAGCATTTCATCTCCCTGGACCGGGTGATCCGCACCATGCGTGATACCGGTGCCGACATGCATGACAAATATAAAGAAACCTCGCGCGGCGGCCTGGCGGTCAGTGCGGTGGAGTGCTGAAGCACGCATTGCCGGGGCTCTCTGTGGCGAGGGAGCTTGCTCCCGCTGGGTTGCGAAGCAACCCCAAGGCCTGATCGTGGTGTTTCACCGTTATCGCGTAATAGGATTTGCGACCGCTGCGCGGTCGAGCGGGAGCAAGCTCCCTCGCCACGGGTTGTTCTTAGAATCGCTCACAAAATGCACACCCATCCTGAAACACGCCACCTTTTAGCGCGTCGCAAACAGACAAGGCACCCATTGCCGGGCCAACCGCTGAATCGCGCTCGACCGTCCGTCACCCGCACCTGTGGTGCTACCCCTTGCGCAAGCCGCGCAGCCCAGTTCCCACAAGTGCTACCGAACTGCTCACAGCCTTCTATGATCGGTACCTGCAGCCATTGACGGCACCTAAAACCTGGACCTGATGCACGCCTTATATAGACAGGCCGCGATGTCGTTTTCAGGATTTATTGAACACACATTCAATTTTAGGCATGGCAATTGCTCTATCCCGATAAAGCCCTGTCTCGCGCAAGAGAACGTGGCAATAACAAGAGCCTCCGCCTGAGGCCATCACCCGCTTTGTGTGAGGAGATACCGCGATGACGACGTCCAACTCCGGGGCCCAACCCCAGAACCGTGCGCCTCAATCCATCGGCTTTTTGCTGCTGGACAATTTCACGCTGATTTCCCTGGCGTCCGCGGTGGAACCGCTACGCATGGCCAACCAGCTATCCGGTCGCGAGCTGTATCGCTGGACCACCCTCACGGTCGATGGCGGCCAGGTCTGGGCCAGCGACGGTTTGCAGATCACCCCCGACGCCTCCATGCACAAGGCACCGCCCCTGGACACCGTCATCGTCTGTGGTGGCATTGGCATCCAGCGCACCGTGACCCGTGAACACGTGTCGTGGTTGCAGAGCCAGGCTCGCCAGTCCCGTCGCCTCGGCGCGGTCTGCACCGGCAGTTGGGCCCTGGCCTGCGCCGGCCTGTTGGACGGTTTCGATTGCAGCGTGCACTGGGAATGCCTGGCGGCGATGCAGGAAGCGTTCCCGCGGGTATCGATGAGCACCCGCCTGTTCACCCTCGACCGCAACCGCTTCACCAGCTCCGGTGGCACCGCGCCGCTGGACATGATGTTGCACCTGATCAGTCGCGATCACGGTCGCGAGCTGTCGGCGGCGATCTCTGAAATGTTTGTCTACGAGCGTATCCGCAACGAGCAGGATCACCAGCGTGTGCCGCTCAAGCACATGCTTGGCACCAACCAGCCGAAGTTGCAGGAAATCGTGGCGTTGATGGAAGCCAACCTCGAAGAGCCGATCGACCTGGACGAGCTGGCGGTGTACGTCGCCGTGTCCCGGCGTCAGCTGGAGCGGTTGTTCCAGAAGTACCTGCACTGCTCACCGTCGCGCTACTACCTCAAGCTGCGGCTCATTCGTGCGCGGCAGTTGCTCAAGCAGACGCCGATGTCGATCATCGAGGTGGCCTCGGTGTGCGGCTTCGTTTCCACCCCGCACTTCTCCAAGTGCTACCGCGAATACTTCGGCATTCCGCCGCGGGACGAGCGCGTCGGTTCAAACACCACGCAACAGGTGGCGATGATGCCGCTGCCGCAGGCGTTGGTGCTGTCGCCATTGTCCGGGCCGCTGTCGGCGCTGAGCCAGGCGCGTAATGAATCGACCTTTGCCAGTGTGAGGCTCTAGACCGAGGGGCCTTCATCGCGAGCAAGCTCGCTCCCACAGGGAGATCGCCTGGGTGCAATAGAGCGTGTGCACACCAGGGATCACTGTGGGAGCGAGCTTGCTCGCGATTGGTTTTATCAGGTGTTGTGGTTTTGCTGGTAATCCATCAGCGCCGGCAACAATTGCTTATCGATCGCCTGGCGCACGGCCGGCAGGATGGTCGCACTGCTGGTGTACATCCTCTTGACCATCAGGCGCAGTTCATTGGCACGGGCCTGGTCCAAACCCCGCACGGCGCACTCGCATGCCTGCTCGGCAGTGGAGCCGCTGGGTATTTGCAGTCCCAGGGCCTTGAGATGGCCCAGCAGGTCTTCCTGGTCGATCAAATCGGCGTGCATCATGACGCTTTTCCTTGTTCAGGGATTGGGGTCGTGTCTCGATTCTGGTAGCCACCCGAAGCGGCGGCAAGGGCAAATGGTCGCAATGTCACGAATGACTATGGAGGCGTCGTTTTCGGTTAACTTGCCCAGGTCTGGACTGGGCACACTGGCCCCAAGCTGAATCACGATGGTTTGGTCACCCTCGCGCGACAGCTCCTCCAGTAACGCAACCTGCCCCGATCCTGTCACGGCTTGATCGGGGATTTTTTTGTCTGTGACAATCAGGGAGTGATGGGTTGTGTGACAGGGAGCTATCGCGAGCAAGCTCGCTCCCACATGGGAATGCGGGCTCCTGTGGGAGCGGGCTTGCTCGCGAATAGCCGTTATGCGATCTAGCGTTGTAGAACCAGAATCCGCGACAACAACTCATCCCGATCCACATAGCACCCCTGGAAATGCCGTGCCCCGGAGGCCGGGTCAAAGGCATGGCGGGCATGGAGGGTGCGGCGGTTGTCGAAGCACCAGAGCTGGCCCGGTTCGAGACGCTGCACCACGCGAAAGCGTGGCTCGCGGGTCAGGGCGATGAAGCGGCGGTAGGCACGGTAGAGTTTGGGCATCTGCTCGACCGAGGTGTCGAACGGCCCACGCAGGAAGTTCGCCATGCGGATTTCCGAGACTTCTCCAAGGGCGTCCAGGGCGATGATCGGCGCCAGGCAGCGGTAGTCGCTGCGGCGGTCCTTGTTGCGAAATTCCACCGGAATCCGGCACAGGGCGTCGAAGGCCTCGGGGTCTTCCTGGCGCAGGGTTTCGGCAATGGCGAAACCGTCGACAAAAATGCTCTCGCCACCGTCGGCGTCATTCACCAGGCAGTGCAGGAACTGCAGCCCCGGCTGCAGCTCCCGGGTCGGCAGGTCGGTGTGCAGCGGCAGGTTGAAAGCGGTGTAGGCGTTGCTGTCGGCATCGGCCTTGGACTGCACGTTGAACAGCACGCCGAAGTTGCTCTCGCGGATGAAGGAAATGCGCTGGGCAATCTGTTTCAACGAACCGGGTTCGGTGGGCACGCCGCGCACTTGGGTCAGGCCGATGTCGCGTAGCGCCAGCAACCATTGCAGCAACGCGTCGGTATCGTCCATCAGCGCCGGGTAATCGAACACCGGCAGTGGCAGGTCGTGCCGCCACAGTTGGCGCCGGGGCCTGTTCGCCAGGCGCTCGGCCCGGGATTGATCATCGTAGGCATGGGCGCGCAACCAGCCCGGGTCAAAACGGCTCTGGTGGCCGTCCTGCCAGTCCACGCATAGGCAGCCTTCGTCGTCGAGGTGGACCGCCCTGGTCGTCATGTCTTCAGGAACGTCGATGATTTCCAGCACCTGCTCGCGGGTGACGCTGTAGACGCATTGAGGGCAAGGGCAGTTGTCCCGTAACCAGGGGTGATGAAAGGGGCTGGTCCGGCCATCGGCCCATGTCACTTGCACCCGGTCGGCCAAGGGGGTTGCGGCGGTCAACGCGAAGATCAGGGGATAACGGCGGAAGTCGGCAAAAGCGGCGGCGGTGTTCATGCGATCTCCTGTGCGAAGCTTACCGGGCGGGGGGCAGGGCGATGACCCGACCGATGTAGGTCGGGGGCGGCAGGTCGGATTGCTCCTCAAGCAGGGCGTCGAGCCGGGTCAGGGTCGGCTCCGTGAAGGGCGCCGAGCGCGGGCCCGCCAGATCGACGTGCAGCAGCATCTGTTCATTGCCGGCCAGTTCTTTATCACCACCCACCAGGTGCAGGCTGTGGTAGAGGTGCAGGCGTTTGGCGTCGTGGCCGATGATCTGCGTGTGCACTTGCACCTCGGCCCCGAGCTTCACTTCGTGCAGGTAGTTGAGGTGTAGCTCGAGGGTGAACAGTGAGTGCCCGCTGGCTTCGCGGTTCTGGCTGTCCAGGCCGAGCCGGTCCATCAGCGCGTCGGTGGCGTAGCTGAAGATCAGCAAGTAGAAGGCATCGCGCAGATGGCCGTTGTAATCGACCCATTCGGGGAGGATGCGGGTCTGGTAGGTGGTGAGGGTGGGCATGCTGGAACTCCACAAATAGTCGCTGGTGTACACCCTTGTGGCGAGGGAGCTTGCTCCCGCTCGGCCGCGAAGCGGTCGTAAAACCAGCGAATACGATTTGACTGATACACCGCATTTGCCGGTTTTGGGACTGCTTCGCAGTCCAGCGGGAGCAAGCTCCCTCGCCACAAGGGGGAATGTTTATTCGCTAAAGGCCATGCCATGCTTGGCCTTGGTGGTCTTCACCGCCTCCAGCACCGCCAGCAAACAATCATCACGATAGCGCTCCAGGGCCGAGATGCTATGGCTGCCCAATTGCTCGCTCGTGCCGTCCACCACATCGTCGATCAGCTTCTCGGTCAGCTCCGGCGCTGGCAGGTAGGTCCAGGGCAGTTGCAGTGCCGGGCCGAACTGGGCCATGAAGTGCCGCATGCCGGCATCGCCACCGGCCAGGGTGTAGGTCAGGAACGTGCCCATGAATGACCAGCGCAGGCCGGCGCCAAAACGAATGGCATCGTCGATTTCCCCCGTGGTGGCGACGCCGTCGTTGACCAGGTGCAGGGCTTCGCGCCACAGCGCTTCGAGCAGGCGGTCGGCGATGAAGCCAGGTACTTCCTTGCGTACGTGCAGCGGCCGCATGCCGAGGGATTCGTAGACTTGCATGGCTGCTTGCACGGCTTCGGGGGCGGTGTGCTTGCCACCGACCACTTCCACCAGCGGCAACAGGTAAACCGGGTTGAACGGGTGTCCGACCACGCAGCGTTCCGGGTGGGTCGCACCTTCGTAGAATTCGCTTGGCAACAGCCCCGAAGTGCTGGAGCCGATCAATGCATTCGGCTTGGCGGCTGCGCTGATCTGGCCGTGCAGTTCGAGCTTCAGCTCCAGGCGCTCGGGGGCGCTTTCCTGGATGAAGTCGGCGTCGCGCACGCATTCTTCGATGGTCGCGACAAAGCGCAGCCGATCCTGCGAGGCACCAGGGGCCAGGCCCTGTTTCTCCAGCGCGCCCCAAGCGTTGGCGACGCGTTTGCGCAATGCCGCCTCGGCACCCGGTGCCGGGTCCCAGGCGACAACGTCGAGGCCATGGGCCAAGGCCCGGCTGACCCAGCCGCTGCCAATTACACCACTGCCCAGGGCGGCGAAGGTCTTGATGTCGGTGATAAAGCTCATGGTGATTTTCCTGAGTAATTCGCTGATTCCCTGTGGGAGCGAGCTTGCGATGACGGTATTCCAGGTGCGGTAAATGCACTGGATGCGCCGACGCTATCGCGAGCAAGCTCGCTCCCACATTTGATCTGGGGTGGTCTTAAGATCTGCTGTCACTGCAGATCCAATGTGCACGTTCGGTTTAGCCGCGTGGGGTCAGGCCCATTTTCTTGCGGCCCTCGGCCGGCGTAAGTACCCGCGCCCCGAGGCGGCTGAGGATTTCGCCAGCGCGTTCCACCAGTTGGCCGTTGGTGGCGAGCACGCCTTTATCCAGCCAGAGGTTGTCTTCCAGCCCGACCCGCACGTTGCCCCCCAGCAGCACCGCCTGGGCAGCCATCGGCATTTGCATGCGGCCGATGCCGAAGCCGGCCCATACCGCGTCGGCTGGCAGGTTGTCGACCATGGCCTTCATGGTGGTGGTGTCGGCCGGCGCGCCCCATGGGATGCCCAGGCAGAGCTGGAACAGCGGGTTGTCCAGCAGGCCTTCCTTGATCAGTTGCTTGGCGAACCACAGGTGCCCGGTGTCGAAGATTTCCAGCTCGGCCTTGACCCCCAGCTCGGTGATGCGCTTGGCCCCGGCCCGCAGTTGCGCCGGGGTGGAGACGTAAATGGTGTCGCCGTCGCCGAAGTTCAGGGTGCCGCAATCCAGCGTGCAGATTTCCGGCAACAGCTCTTCGACGTGGGCCAGGCGGGTCAGCGGACCCACCAGGTCGGTGTTGGGGCCGAACTCCATCGGCCGTTCGCCCGCACCGATTTCCAGGTCACCGCCCATGCCGGCGGTGAGGTTGACGATGATGTCCACGTCCGCCTCACGGATGCGCTCCATCACTTCGCGGTACAGCGCCACGTCGCGGCTGAACTTGCCGGTCTGCGGGTCGCGGACGTGGCAGTGGACCACGGTGGCACCGGCCTTGGCGGCTTCGACGGCAGCGGCGGCGATCTGTTTCGGGGTGACCGGCACGTGGGGGCTCTTGGCGGTCGTGTCGCCAGCACCGGTGAGTGCGCAGGTGATGATGACGTCGTGGTTCATGGTGCGGATTCCTTCAGGCGTGGTGAGTCACCGCGCAGCCGTTGGGTGCTGCGCAGAGGGAGAACGTTTGGTCAGTTACTGGTGAGTTTCAGGTTGTCGGCGGCCGGCTTGCCGTCGAAGGTGGTCACGCCGTCGAGCCAGCGCTGCTTGTCTTGCGGATGATCCTTGAGCCATTGCCGGGCCGATTCGAGCGGATCCTTGTGATCGAGCAGCGGCTGCATCATCCGGCTCTCGTCTTCGGCGGTGAAGGTCAGGTTGCTCAGCAAGCGACCGACGTTCGGGCATTGCTCGGCGTAATTCGGCGCGGTGACGGTCCAGACGGTGGCCATGCCTTCGTTCGGGCCGAGGGCGTCTTCGCTGCCGGTGAGGTAGGTCATTTGCACATTGACGTTCATCGGATGCGGCGCCCAGCCAAAGAACACCACGGCTTCCTTGCGCCGTACGGCGCGGTCCACGGCGGCGAGCATGCCGGCTTCGCTGGATTCCACCAGTTGGAATTTGCCCAGGCCGAACTGGTTCTTGGCGATCATCGCCTTGATCTGGGTGTTGGCGCCGGAGCCGGGTTCGATGCCGTAGATCTTGCCACCCAACTCTTTTTCGAATTTGGCGATGTCGGCGAAGCTCTTCAGGCCCTTGTCGGCCAGGTAGGTCGGCACGGCCAGGGTGGCGCGAGCGTCCTTGAGGCTGGGTTGTTCCAGAACCTTGACCTGCTTGGCTTCGACGAATGGGGTGATGGTCTGGGTCATCAGCGGGTTCCAGTAGCCCAGGAACAGGTCCAGGCGTTGGTCACGAATGCCGGCGAAGATGATTTGCTGGGAGGCGCTGGTCTGCTTGGTCTTGTAGCCGAGGCCGTCGAGCATCACTTGGGTCAGGGCGCTGGTGGCGATGACGTCGGTCCAGTTGACCACGCCCAGGCGCACGTTCTGGCACGCGGCGGGTTCGGCTGCCATGGCGGCGCCGTTCATCAAGGTGGTAGCGCTGAGTGCAAGAACGCAGGAGCTGATCAGTCGTTTCATGTCGGGTTCCTCGGCAGCTTATTGTTATGGGGCTCCGGTGTCTGTGCGCCGGTGATGCCAAGTTACGCAGCCCGAAGCATGGCAAAACGCACAGCGGCGACGTGCTCTTGCACTGCAGCGACCTGCGCTCTTGAACGACGCTTGCAACTGGCGTATCAAGGTCCGCACGCTACCCGTCGACCGAGTGCGCTTCATGTCCCAGGATTTCTACTTCTTGTTGATGCCGGGCTTTTCAGCCATCGGTTTCATTTCGGCCATCGAGCCGTTGCGGGTCGCCAATCGTTTTCGTGGCGAGCTGTATCGTTGGCATGTGTTGAGCGTCGATGGCGGGGCGGTGCTGGCGAGCAATGGCATGTCGGTCAACGCCGATGCCGCGCTGGAGCCATTGAAGAAGGGCGCGACCCTTTGGGTGGTGGCGGGGTTCGAACCACTGAAGTTCGCCACCCCGGCCCTGGAGCGCTGGTTGCATCGGTTGGATAACGAAGGCGTGATCCTGGGCGGCATCGACACCGGCAGTGTGGTCCTGGCCGAGGCGGGGCTGCTGGACGGACACCGCGTGACCTTGCACTGGGAAGCGATCGAGGCATTCAAGGAGTCTTATCCGCAGCTTGGCGTGACTCAGGAACTGTTTGAAATCGACCGTCGCCGCATCACTTGCGCCGGTGGCACCGCGTCCATCGACCTGATGCTCGACCTGATCGGCCAGGCCCATGGTTCGGAGCTGGCGATCCAGGTCAGCGAACAGTTCGTGCTCGGCCGCATCCGCCCGCGCAAAGACCACCAGCGCATGGAAATCGCCAACCGCTATGGCATTCGCAACAAGAAGCTGGTGCACGTCATCGGCGAGATGGAAACCCACAGCGAACCGCCCCTGAGCACCTTGGCCCTGGCCGAGTCGATCAACGTCACCCGCCGCCAGCTCGAACGCCTGTTCCGCCTGCACCTGAACGACACCCCGAGCAACTTCTACCTGCGCTTGCGCCTGGAAAAGGCCCGGCAACTGCTGCGCCAGACCGACATGAGCGTGCTGGAAGTCAGTATTGCCTGCGGTTTCGAATCACCGTCGTACTTCACCCGCAGTTATCGGGCACGGTTCGCGCGCTGTCCACGGGAGGATCGGCGGCGACAGGGGGATGGGCGGGAGGTGGTTTGAAAGGCTTTATACTCAATTATGCCCGGGACTATAAACTGTACCTGTCGCCATAATTGAGTATGAAAGCTGGACACCGCCAGTCATCGGTCATCCATCTGTGGCGAGGGAGCTTGCTCCCGCCGGCTGCGCAGCCGCCCTCAACAGCGAGGGACGCTGCGCGCCCCAGCGGGAGCAAGCTCCCTCGCCACGGGGAACGGCTTTATTTTTTCATCAGTGCCGAGCACGCCGCCTTGTACGCCTCGTGCTGATACTTGTTCAGCGTCGCCGGCAAGGCGAAGCCGTGTTTCTTGTGCTGTGCGTTGAGGGTCTGCGGTGACAGCAGTGTCACCTCGCAGCCTTCCAGCAACTGGAAAACCCCTTCAATCTTGAACGTGGTCGGTCCGCCGGCGAACTCGCCTTTCTTGCTGCGCTTCTTGATGGCGATGCGTTCGATGCCATTCTCGACCACGAACGCGCGTACCTGAGCGGCAAACGCCTTGACGTTGGCGGCGTCGTCATCGTCGTCCAGGGCGATTTTCTTGGTATTCAGGGCGATGTGGGTCAGCGTCTGCTGATCCAGCGAGGCAACGGCGATGATCGCTTCGCTGCCTTTGATTTCGATACCGCAGGTTTTCATGGGGATCTCTTTGCTCGAGGGGGGCGTGCAGCTTACTCCTGCCCAATCGACTCCAAAAACTCCGACCGATCATCGCTCACCTGGGCCATGCAGTCGTTTTCGGCGATTTTGTAGGCTTCGCTGCCGGGTTTGGCCGGGAAGGCGGCGATGGCGCAATCGGCGTCGCGTTGTTTGAGCCACAGTTGTTGGGCGGCCTTGACCTTGGCGGTGATGTCGTTGAGCTGGGCCTTGTCGCTGGCGTAGCGGGTTTGCAGGCGTTCAAAGAGGCTCTGCAGGTTTTCGTTGAGCAATTGTTCGGCGGCGGTTTTGCCATAGGCCGAGCAGGCCAGGGTCTGGACGTCGTTTTCAACTTCGTCGCAGGGGTTGGGCTCGGTGTCTTCGGTTGCGTGTGCCAGGGTGCTGATCAGTGCCAAAGCCAGGAAGATTGATTTCATCGCGTTGCCGCTCAAGTCCAGTGAAAACCAGTGATGCGACGGATTCTGGCGCAACCGTCGGGTAAAGAACAGACGGGCAGGGCGGGCCTGTCGTAGCCCATTGTCGTGGATTGACGCTTTCGGCAATTCCCCTGTCGTTTTTGCACCGGGTCGCGACGGCCCTCAGGCATATGCTGGCCCCAAAGCGCCGGCACACGATTCGGCGCATGAATCGCTGACAAAAGGGGACTGCCTGATGAGCCCAGCCGAATTGCACGCCGACAGCATCGTTATCGACGGGCTGATCATTGCCAAGTGGAACCGCGACCTGTTCGAAGACATGCGCAAGGGCGGCCTGACCGCAGCCAACTGCACCGTGTCGGTGTGGGAAGGTTTCCAGGCCACCATCAACAACATCGTCGCCAGCCAGAAGCTGATCCGCGAGAACAGCGACCTGGTGATTCCGGTGAAAACCACCGCCGACATCCGTCGCGCCAAGGAGCAGGGCAAGACCGGCATCATCTTCGGCTTCCAGAACGCCCATGCCTTCGAAGACCAGCTCGGCTACGTCGAGATCTTCAAGCAACTGGGCGTCGGTGTGGTGCAGATGTGCTACAACACCCAGAACCTGGTTGGCACCGGTTGCTACGAGCGCGACGGCGGCCTGTCGGGCTTCGGTCGCGAGATCGTCGCCGAGATGAACCGCGTCGGCATCATGTGCGACCTGTCCCACGTCGGTTCCAAGACCTCCGAAGAAGTCATCCTCGAATCGAAGAAGCCGGTGTGCTACTCCCACTGCCTGCCGTCCGGCCTGAAAGAACACCCGCGCAACAAATCCGATGAAGAGCTGAAGTTCATCGCCGACCACGGCGGTTTCGTCGGCGTGACCATGTTCGCGCCGTTCCTGGCCAAGGGAATCGATTCGACCATCGACGACTACGCCGAAGCCATTGAATACACCATGAACATCGTTGGCGAGGACGCCATCGGCATCGGTACCGACTTCACCCAGGGCCACGGCCAGGATTTCTTCGAAATGCTGACCCACGACAAGGGCTATGCCCGTCGTCTGACCAGCTTCGGCAAGATCATCAACCCCCTGGGCATCCGCACCGTGGGCGAGTTCCCGAACCTCACCGAGACGCTGCTCAAGCGCGGCCATCCTGAGCGGGTGGTGCGCAAGATCATGGGCGAAAACTGGGTCAACGTGCTGAAAGACGTCTGGGGCGAATAACTGCCGCCGCATCGCTAATCCTCTACCTGCGGCCCTCCGCGCCGCAGGCAATACCACGAATTTCCGGAGTCAAGTTTTCATGGCCAAGATCGCCCCGCAACTGCCTATCGAAGTCGACAGCGAAACCGGTGTCTGGACGTCCGACGCCCTGCCGATGCTGTACGTACCGCGTCACTTCTTCGTCAACAACCACATGGGCATCGAAGAAGTGCTGGGCGCCGACGCCTACGCCGAGATTCTCTACAAGGCCGGCTACAAATCCGCCTGGCACTGGTGTGAAAAAGAAGCCGAATGCCACGGCCTGGAAGGCGTCGCGGTGTTCGAACACTACATGAAGCGCCTGTCCCAGCGTGGCTGGGGCCTGTTCAAGATCCAGGACATCGACCTGGATAAAGGCACCGCCAGCGTCAAGCTCGAACACTCGGCGTTCGTCTATGTGTACGGCAAGGTCGGGCGCAAGGTCGACTACATGTTCACCGGCTGGTTCGCCGGCGCCATGGACCAGATCCTCGCCGCTCGTGGCAGTTCGATCCGCACCGTGGCCGAGCAGGTCTATGGCGGTTCCGAAGAAGGCCACGACGACGGCCTGTTCATCGTCAAGCCGTTGTAAGTCGAGGATCGCGCCATGGCTTTTGAAGCAATGTTCCAGCCGATCCAGATCGGCAAACTGACCATCCGCAACCGCGTGCTCAGCACCGCGCACGCCGAGGTCTACGCCACCGACGGCGGCATGACCACCGACCGGTACGTGAAGTATTACGAAGAAAAGGCCAAGGGCGGCATCGGCCTGGCGATCTGTGGTGGCTCGTCGGTGGTTGCCATCGACAGCCCGCAGGAATGGTGGAGCTCGGTGAACCTGTCCACCGACCGCATCATCCCGCACTTCCAGAACCTGGCCGACGCCATGCACAAGCATGGCGCCAAGATCATGATCCAGATTACCCACATGGGCCGTCGCTCGCGTTGGGACGGTTTCAACTGGCCGACCCTGATGTCGCCGTCCGGCGTGCGTGAGCCGGTGCACCGTGCCACGTGCAAGACCATCGAGCCGGAAGAAATCTGGCGGGTGATCGGCAACTACGCCCAGGCGGCACGGCGTGCCAAGGCCGGTGGCCTGGACGGCGTCGAGCTGTCCGCCGTGCACCAGCACATGATCGACCAGTTCTGGAGCCCGCGGGTCAACAAGCGTACCGACGAATGGGGCGGCAGCTTCGAAGGCCGCATGAAGTTCGGCCTGGAAGTGCTGAAGGCCGTGCGCGCCGAAGTGGGCGACGATTTCTGCGTGGGCATGCGCCTGTGCGGCGACGAGTTCCACCCGGACGGCTTGTCCCACGAGGACATGAAGCAGATCGCCAAGTACTACGACGACACCGGCATGCTGGATTTCATCGGCGTGGTGGGCTCGGGTTGCGACACTCACAACACCCTGGCCAACGTCATTCCGAACATGAGTTATCCACCGGAGCCGTTCCTGCACCTGGCCGCCGGTATCAAGGAAGTGGTCAAGGTTCCGGTGCTGCACGCGCAGAACATCAAGGACCCGAACCAGGCCACGCGGATCCTGGAAGGTGGTTACGTCGACATGGTCGGCATGACCCGTGCCCACATCGCCGACCCGCACCTGATCGCCAAGATCAAGATGGGCCAGATCGACCAGATCAAGCAGTGCGTCGGTGCCAACTACTGCATCGACCGCCAGTACCAGGGGCTGGACGTGCTGTGCATCCAGAACGCCGCGACCTCCCGTGAATACATGGGCGTGCCGCACATCATCGAGAAGTCCACCGGGCCCAAGCGCAAAGTGGTCGTCGTCGGTGCCGGCCCGGCCGGGATGGAAGCGGCGCGTGTCGCTGCCGAGCGTGGGCACGACGTGACCCTGTTCGAGAAGAAAGAATTCATCGGCGGGCAGATCACCACCGCCTCGAAAGCCCCGCAACGGGACCAGATCGCCGGCATCACCCGCTGGTTCCAGCTGGAGCTGGCACGCTTGAAAGTCGATCTGCGCCTGGGCGTGGCGGCAGATGCGGCGACCATCATGGACCTGCGTCCGGATGTGGTGGTGCTGGCCGTCGGCGGGCATCCGAACCTGGAACAGAACGAACACTGGGGCGCCGCCGAAGGGCTGGTGGTCAGCAGCTGGGACGTGCTCGACGGCAAGGTCGCGCCGGGCAAGAACGTGCTGGTCTACGACACCATTTGCGAGTTCACCGGCATGTCGGTGGCCGACTTCCTCGCCGACAAAGGCAGCCAGGTCGAGATCGTCACCGACGACATCAAGCCGGGCGTGGCCATTGGCGGGACTTCGTTCCCCACGTACTACCGCAGCATGTACCCCAAGGAAGTGATCATGACCGGGGACATGATGCTGGAGAAGGTCTACCGCGAAGGCGACAAGCTGGTGGCGGTGCTGGAGAACGAATACACCGGCGCCAAGGAAGAACGCGTGGTGGACCAGGTGGTGGTGGAAAACGGCGTGCGGCCGGACGAAGAAATCTACTACGCGCTCAAGGAAGGTTCGCGCAACAAGGGCCAGATCGACGTCGAAGCCTTGTTCGCGATCAAGCCCCAGCCGTGCCTGGAGCAGAGCGGCGATGGCTACCTGCTGTTCCGCATCGGTGACTGCGTGGCCCAGCGTAATACCCACGCCGCCATCTACGACGCCCTGCGGTTGTGCAAGGATTTCTAACGGCTTGTGGATAACCCTGTGGGAGCGAGCTTGCTCGCGATAGCGGTGGATCAGTCGACATTATGTTGGATCTGAGTCCGTCTTCGCGAGCAAGCTCGCTCCCACAGGGATCGAGCAAGACATCCAGGTTTCTGTGCCTGCAAGACCTGAGGTCTTTGGGAGCTTCACCATGCTGAACACCCTTCTTCCAATCCTGCTGTTCGCAGCCCTGGGCCTCGCGGTCCTCGGCGCCTTGCGGCGGGTGAACATGTGGCGCCGGGGACGACCGGCCAAGGTCGACCTGATCGGCGGTCTCTTTGCCATGCCCAAGCGCTACATGGTGGATTTGCACCACGTAGTGGCGCGGGACAAATACATCGCCAACACCCACGTGGCCACGGCCGGTGGTGCGGTGGCGTCGGTGGTGCTGGCGATCCTGGTCCACGGGTTCGGCCTGCATAACCGTTTCCTCGGCTATGCGTTGCTGTTGATGTCGGCCGTGATGTTCGTCGGTGCGATCTTCGTCTACCTGCGTCGGCGCAATCCGCCCGCCCGTTTGTCCAAGGGCCCCTGGATGCGCCTGCCGAAAAGCCTGCTGGCGTTTTCGGCGTCGTTCTTCCTGGTGACCCTGCCGGTGGCGGGCATCCTGCCGGAGAACTTCGGCGGTTGGCTGGTGGCGGCGGTCCTGGGTGTCGGTGTGCTGTGGGGCGTGTCGGAGTTGTTCTTCGGCATGACCTGGGGCGGGCCGATGAAGCACGCCTTCGCCGGTGCCCTGCACCTGGCCTGGCATCGCCGTGCCGAGCGCTTTGGCGGCGGCCGTTCCACCGGTCTCAAGCCGCTGGACCTGAACGACCCCGCCGCGCCACTGGGTGTGGAAAAACCCAAGGACTTCACCTGGAACCAACTGCTGGGCTTCGACGCCTGCGTGCAGTGCGGCAAGTGTGAGGCTGCCTGCCCGGCGTTCGCGGCCGGTCAGCCGCTAAACCCGAAAAAACTCATCCAGGACATGGTCGTCGGCCTGGCCGGCGGCACCGATGCGAAATTCGCTGGCAGCCCATACCCGGGCAAACCTGTGGGCGAGCATGCTGGCAATCCCCATCAGCCGATCGTCAACGGCCTGGTAGACGCCGAGACCCTGTGGTCCTGCACCACCTGCAGGGCCTGCGTCGAGGAGTGCCCGATGATGATCGAGCATGTCGATGCCATCGTCGACATGCGTCGCCACCTGACCCTGGAAAAAGGCGCCACGCCGAACAAAGGTGCCGAGGTCCTGGAAAACCTCATCGCCACCGACAACCCTGGCGGCTTTGCCCCGGGCGGGCGGATGAACTGGGCGGCGGACCTGAACCTGAACCTGCTCAGCGAGAAGAAATCCACCGACGTGCTGTTCTGGGTCGGCGACGGTGCCTTCGACATGCGCAACCAGCGCACCCTGCGCGCCTTCGTCAAAGTACTGAAGGCGGCGAAAATCGACTTTGCCGTGCTCGGCCTCGAAGAGCGCGACAGTGGCGACGTGGCCCGGCGCCTGGGTGATGAAGCGACGTTCCAGCTGTTGGCCAAACGCAACATCCAGACCCTGGCCAAATACAGCTTCAACCGCATCGTCACCTGCGACCCCCACAGCTTCCACGTGCTGAAAAACGAATACGGCGCCTTCGATGGCAACTACCGTGTGCAGCACCACAGCACCTACCTGGCGGAAATCATCGACGCCGGCGCCCTGAACCTCGGCCAGCACAAGGGCGACAGCGTGACCTATCACGATCCGTGCTACCTGGGCCGCTACAACGGCGAATACGAGGCGCCGCGCCAGGTGCTGCGTGCGCTGGGTATCGAGGTCAAGGAGATGCAGCGTTCCGGTTTCCGCTCGCGTTGCTGCGGCGGCGGTGGCGGTGCGCCGATCACCGACATCCCAGGCAAGCAGCGGATTCCTGACATGCGCATGGACGACATTCGCGAAACCGGCGCTGAGTTGGTGGCGGTGGGTTGTCCACAGTGCACCGCGATGCTCGAAGGCGTGGTCGAACCGCGGCCAATGATCAAGGACATTGCCGAACTGGTGGCTGACGCACTGCTGGAAGACGCAGCCCCGAGCAAGCCCGCGACCCCAGCCAAACGTGAACCTGCGGAGGTGCATTAATGAGCGACATCATCCGCCGCGACCCTCGCGCCGAGTGGATCGCCCGCAACCGCCTGCACCCGCTGCACGCGGCCATGCAACCGGTCCAGCACAGCTGGATGGGCCCCAACGGGGTCATCCGCAAGAACGTCCATGGCATCGGTTTCATTGGCCCCAACGGCATCAAGCGTATCGACCGCAGCGGCGCCCAGCAGGGTGGCGCGACCAAGCGTACCGCCGCGGTCGAAGTGCAGTTGCCGCTGCATCAAGTAGCGCAACCGGCGTTCTACATCAGTGTGGTACCGGACATGGTCGGTGGTCGCCTCAGCAGCCACGACCGCGATCTGCTGGGCCTGGCCCATCAGCTTGCGGGGACGGACGGCGCGGTGCTGGCCGTGGTCTTCGGCGAGCATAAGGAAAACGCCTTCGCCACGGCCGGTGTCGACCGCTTGCTGGTACTGGAAGGTGAGGCCTTCAGCGGTTATGCACCGGAACAACGGGTGCAGGGTCTGCGGGCTGTGGATAACCAATTCAACCCACGCCATTGGCTGCTGCCCGACAGCCGCACCGGTGGCGGTGAACTGGGCCGGCGTTTTGCCGCAGCCCTGGGCGAGCGTCCGGCCACGCGGGTCTGGCAGGTCAAGGGCGAGGAGTGCATTGGCCGCGCCGGTGCGGGCCTGCAAGACTTGGCCCGGCCGTTGGCGCGCTTGATCCTGGCCGCGGCCGAATGCGCCGAACCGGTCAGCGAAACCCGCCACGAAGCCTTGCCGGTGGAGTTATCCACAAGCGTGGCCCGCAGCTTGTCGCGTATCGAAGATCTGGGTGCGGTGGCGGTGGACCCGGGCGCGATCCCGATGGCCGAGGCCGAATTCATTTTCTCTGGCGGCAATGGGGTCAAGGACTGGGCGCTGTTCCACCAGACCGCCGCGGCCCTGGGCGCCACCGAAGGCGCTTCGCGGGTGGCGGTGGACGACGGTTTCATGGCCCGCGATCGCCAGGTCGGCGCGTCGGGGACCTGGGTCACGGCACGGGTCTACGTGGCCGTGGGGATTTCCGGGGCGATCCAGCATCTGCAGGGCATTGGCGCCTGCGACAAGGTGGTGGCGATCAACCTCGACCCGGGCTGCGACATGATCAAACGGGCAGACCTGTCGGTGATCGGTGACAGCGCGGCGATTCTCCAGGCCTTGATCGCGGCGGTAGAGGCTTACCGCAACGAAGCCAAGCGCGATGCGGCTTAAGAAGGATAAGTTGATGAGTACCCAAGTGATCAGCCTCGTGTCCATCGGCGCCCACCCCACTTCCGGTCGGCCCCGGCGTGCCGAACAGGACGCCCGGGCCGTGGAACTGGGCCTGCAACTGGCCGGCAACGACCTGCAAGTGCTGCATGCCGGTGATGTGGCCGAACCGGCCCTGCGCGCCTACCTGGGCATGGGGCTGGATGAACTTCACGTCCTGGAAAATCCCGACGAGGCCGACGCCCTGCCGGCCCTGACCGATTACCTGCGTGACGCTGGCGCCCAAGTGGTGCTCACCGGCAGCCAGGCGGAAACCGGTGAAGGCTCGGGCATGCTTCCCTTTCTGCTGGCGGAAAACCTCGGTTGGCCGTTGGTGGTGGGACTGGCCCAGGTCGAATCCATCGACGGCGGCGTGGCGCTGGTGTTGCAAGCCTTGCCCCGCGGCCAACGACGCCGTCTCAAAGTGCGCCTGCCGTTCCTGGCCACTGTGGATAACGCCGCGCCAAAACCTCGGCAAAGCGCCTACGGCCCGGCGCGACGTGGGGCATTGCATGCCGAGGAAGTCGAAGTGATCGACGACACCTTGCTGGCGGTGGCGACCCTGCAACCGGCCAAGCCACGCCCCAAGCGCTTGAAAGTGATCAAGGCCAAGAGCGGCGCCGACCGCATGAAAGCCGCCACGGCCAAGGCCAGCGGCGGAGGCGGGCAAGTGCTCAAGGGCGTGAGCCCGGAGGCCGGGGCCGAGGCCATTCTCAAGTTGTTGATTGAGGAGGGGGTTGTTCGCTAAATCCAGTAACACCTGAATCCCTTTGTGGGAGCGAGCTTGCTCGCGATGGCGATATGTCAGGTTGCATCTTCTTTGCTGACACGCCGCCATCGCGAGCAAGCTCGCTCCCACAGGGGGATGTGTTTGCCCATCCTTGCTGTGTGTGCCTCTGTGGATAACCTGCTTGGCCCCCGCCGTAAACCAGGCCATCCAGGCCTGCGCTCAAAAAACACCCACCTGATCTACTGCAACATCCGGTCATAAAACCGCCGGCCTGGCGGGTTGCCGCGTCTCAAGCCTGTGGGTGAAAAAGGTCGTTTCATCGCCAATGGAGTCCTATCAATGGAAGTAGCAATTCGTCCGGCCTTGCCCACGGATACACGGGAGATCGCTCGTTTGTTCCGGATCTCCTCGGAGGGGGCGTCGGATTACATCTGGAGCCAGCTAGCGGAGCCAGGCCAGGATCTGCTTGACGTGGGCGCTGCGCGTTATGCCCGGGAAGGTGTCGATTTTTCCTACCAGAACTGCCTTGTCGCCCAGGCCAACGGACAGGTCATCGGCATGATGCACGCTTATGTCACGCGTCATGATCCACAGGCGGCCCCAGTCACAGACCCGATCCTGGCGCCCTACGCCGATATGGAAGTGCCCGACACCCTCTATATCTCAAGCTTGGCCCTGCATGAAGGCTGGCGTAACAAGGGGCTGGGCGTTCGCTTCCTCGAACTGGCGCAACAGCGTGCCGATCAACTGGCACTCAAGGGCCTGAGCCTGATCGACTACGCCGCGAATACCGGCGCCCGGCGTTTTTATGAGCGCCATGGCTTTGGCATCGTCAAAACCTGTCAGGTCGTCCCGCATCCGTTGATTCAAGTAACGGGCGCGGCCTACCTCATGCATCGGCCTTAGCCGGCACAGCGGCAACCCTGGCGCGGGGCACAGGTTGGCCCAAATCCTGTGGGAGCGAGCTTGCTCGCGAAAGCGGTATTTCAGGCTACATGTTCGTCGCTGACACACCGCATTCGCGAGCAAGCTCGCTCCCACAGGGGCATGTGTTTACCCACAATCCTTGTGCATCCGCCTGTGGATAACCTGTTCGCCCCTCGCTGCAACCCATGCAAATCGGGCCCTGCCAGTCTACGATCAAAAAGTAGCCAGTCTAACTCACGGTTTTTATTAGCTTTTTGTTGTGAATAACGACTCCTCTCAGGCGAAACTTGCCCCCAATCTCTGTTGGCGCTTCTGTGGATAAGATGTTCGCTCAACGCTGCAAGCCATACGGGCCGGGGTGTTCAGTGCTTTGATCAAAAAACGATCGATTGACGATTTTTATCAGAAAAACCTCCGGAAAACTGCGGTTTACAAGCCGCTCAGAGGGTTTTCCACAGAATCGTCAAAATTACCCCCAAACGCTGTTGGCGCTTCTGTGGATAAGGTGTTTGCTTTCCTCTACGTGCCAGGCGGGGCAAGGCTTTCAGGTCGCTGCTCAATAATTGATCTATTAAGGATAAAAACCGTCATTGTTCATAAGTCACGGTTTTTATTTGCTTTATCATCCCGGATATCCCTTCCCGCGGCGGACTTGTCCCCAATTGCTGTGGGTGCTCATGTGGATAAGTTGTTTGCGAAAGGCTGTGGACCACGGCGGGTATAGTCGAAAACGCGATAGGTCAAATTTCATACAGCTCTAAGGAGCTGACCTGGGCATTGCGAAGGAGCATTTACACGTCATTCGCACCCACGGTTAGATTTCGAGACGTGTTACGGGTAGGAGGGGCAGTGTGCGGTGGTCTTCCAAGTAGACGGTGAGTGTCAGGCCGCTATCGCGAGCAAGCTCGCTCCCACAGGGGTTCTGTGTCGTTCACAAAACCTGTGGGAGCGAGCTTGCTCGCGATGCTTCTGACTTAACCCTGGACCGGAACGCCCTTGAGGTACGGCGCTGGCTCGGCCCCGAGGTTGTTGAGCATGCGCTCGCTGTACCAGTCCACGAAGTTCACCACGCCGAACTCATAGGTCTTGGAGTACGGGCCAGGCTGGTAGGCGGTGGAGTTGATGCCGCGCTGGTTCTCTTCGGCCAGGCGACGGTCCTGGTCGTTGGTGGCGTCCCAGACCTGGCGCATGCGCGCGACGTCGTAGTCCACGCCTTCGACCGCATCCTTGTGCACCAGCCACTTGGTGGTGACCATGGTTTCCTGGGCGCTGATCGGCCACACGGTGAACACGATGATGTGGTCGCCCATGCAGTGGTTCCACGAGTGCGGCAGGTGCAGGATGCGCATCGAGCCCAGGTCCGGGTTCTTGATGCGGCCCATCAGCTTGGCGCAGCCTTGCTTGCCGTCCATGGTCATCGACACGGTGCCCTTGAGCAGTGGCATGCGCACGATGCGGTTGCGCAGGCCGAAACTGGCGTGGGCGTAAGGGATCTTCTCGGCCTCCCAGGCGGCGGCGGAGGCGGCCACGTGGTCCTTGAACGCCTGGTCGGCCCGCGGGTCGGTGACGTCGTCCCATTCCAGCAGGGTCTTGAGCAATTCCGGGTGCGAACCGCCGCAGTGGTAGCACTCGCGGTTGTTTTCCAGCACCAGCTTCCAGTTGGCCTTTTCCATCAAGGTGGTTTGCACCGCCACCTTGGTGTTTTCCATGTCGTACGGTTCCATGTAATGGTTTAGCGTCGACAGGAAATCATCGATGGCCGGCGGATTCTCGGCCAGGCTGATGAAGATGTAGCCGCCCGCGGTCTTCACGTTCACAGGCTTGAGGCCGTACTGCTTCATGTCGAAGTCGGCGCCCATCTCGGTGCCGGCGAACAGCAGGCGACCGTCCAGCTCGTAGGTCCACTGGTGGTAGTGGCAGACCAGTTTGGCGACTTTGCCCTTTTCGCTGGTGCACAGCCGCGAACCGCGGTGGCGGCAGACGTTATGGAAGGCATGCACCACGCCCTCGGCACCGCGAATCACGATGATGGGGTTCTTGCCGATTTGCAGGGTCAGGTAGTTGCCCTTGGCCGGGATCTCGCAGGTCATGCCGGCGATCAACCATTCCTTGTGGAAGATTTCCTGCATGTCGATATCGAACAGGCGCTCATCGCTGTAGAACGGTTGCGGCAGCGAGAAGGTGCGCTCGCGCTCTTGCAGCATTTGCGCGGTGGCCTTGCGTGCGGGTTCCAGCGGATCGCCCAGGCTCAGGGTAGTGGTGTCCATCGTTTTATCCTCGTGGCCCTCTAAGCGGAGCCGGTGAAAATGACTAATCGGTTGTGCTACGCAAGGCAGAAAACTTTGTTTATCTGTTGGGGCGAGTGTGGGGCCGCGCAGGGGCCGAACCTTATCCATGGGCGACATGGCCCAATCTGTTCCCGACGCGCAAGCCCCGGTAGTTAAGGGCTGGTCGCGATAAGTATGTGAATGTCGCAGATAGGTAAATGGTCACCCAGGCGCCTGCGCACAATCGCCATCATGAAGGCCGACAGTCGGCCGTGGAGATCAGCATGTCCAATAACTTCCTGAACCCGGTCACCACCCAGACCTGGGCCAATGGCCGACATATCGTACGTTGCGTCAAAGTCATCCAGGAAACCTGGGATGTGCGCACCTTCTGCTTCATGGCCGATCAGCCGATCATGTTCTTTTTCAAGCCGGGGCAATTCGTCACCCTGGAGCTGGAAATCGAAGGCCAGCCGATCATGCGTTCCTACACTATCTCCAGTTCGCCGTCGGTGCCCTACAGCTTCTCGGTCACCATCAAGCGCGTGCCGGGGGGCAAGGTGTCCAACTGGCTGCACGATACGTTGCATGAAGGCCAGGAGCTGGCGGTGCACGGGCCGGTGGGGTTGTTCAACGCCATCGATTTCCCGAGCCCGAAAGTCCTGTACCTGAGCGGTGGCGTGGGAATCACGCCGTGCATGTCCATGGCCCGCTGGTTCTATGACACCAACGCCAATGTCGACATGACCTTCATCCACAGCGCCCGGTCGCCCAAGGACATCATCTACCACCGCGAGCTGGAACACATGGCGTCGCGGATCGATAACTTCAGCCTGCACCTGATCTGTGAAAAACATGGCCTGGGCGAGCCTTGGGCCGGGTATCGCGGTTACCTGAACCACAAGATGCTGGAATTGATGGTGCCCGACTTCCTCGAGCGCGAAGTGTTCTGTTGCGGCCCGACCCCGTACATGACCGCGGTCAAGCGCCTGCTGGAAGCGGCTGGCTACGACATGAAGCGTTACCACGAGGAGTCCTTCGGCGCCACGCCACCGGAAGCCCGCGCCGACGCCGTGGAACAGGCCGAACAGGCGGCCGACGCGCCGGAAGTCGATGCGGCGGACCTGCACCTGGTGGAATTCACTTCCTCTGGCAAGAGCATCCGCGTGGGCCCGGGCGAAACCGTCCACGCCGCCGCCGCCAAGCTCGGCATGATGATCCCCAAGGCCTGCGGCATGGGCATCTGCGGCACCTGCAAAGTGTTGAAGCTGGGCGGGGAGGTGGAGATGGATCACAACGGCGGGATCACCGAGGACGACGAGGCCGAAGGCTACATCCTGTCGTGCTGCAGCGTGCCGAAGGGGGATGTGCGGATCGATTTCTGATCTGCCCATCCAAGTAGCGGTGAGCACCTCCTGTGGGAGCAAAGCTTGCTCGCGATGCAGGCGACTCGATCCAAAGGAGATCGCGTCGCTTGCATCGCGGGCAAGCCTTGCTCCCACAGGAGCCTCCTTCACCACGGCGGGCATGACAGGTCGGGGCGGCTTTCCTAGCCGGCCATCACTTTCCGAATATCCCCCGCCAGTTCCCGCACTCGCGCTTCTTCGGTGTCCCACGAGCACATGAACCGTGCGCCGCCCTTGCCGATGAAGGTGTAGAAGCGCCAGCCCCTGGCGGTCAGCGCGGCGATGGCCGGTTCCGATAGCTGCAGGAAAACGCCGTTGGCCTGGACCGGGAACATCAGTTCCACGCCGGGAATGTCGTTGACCAGTTCTGCCAGCAATTGGGCGCAGTGGTTGGCGTGGCGGGCGTGTTTGAGCCAGGCGTCGTTTTGCAGCAGGCCGACCCAGGGCGCGGACAGGAAGCGCATTTTCGAGGCCAGTTGCCCGGCCTGTTTGCAGCGATAGTCGAAATCCACGGCCAGGTCATGGTTGAAGAACAGAATCGCTTCCCCCACCGCCATGCCGTTTTTGGTGCCGCCGAAGCACAACACGTCCACGCCGACCTTCCAGGTCAGGTCCGCCGGCGAGCAGCCGAGGAAGGCGCAGGCGTTGGAAAAGCGCGCGCCGTCCATGTGCAGGTTCAGCCCCAGTTCCTTGCAGGTGACGCTGATGGCGCGGATTTCATCCGGCGTGTAGACGCTGCCGACTTCCGTGGCTTGGGTCAGGGTGACGACCCGAGGCTTGGGGTAGTGGATGTCCTGGCGCTTGAGGGCGATCTCGCGGATCGCCTCCGGGGTCAGCTTGCCGTTTTCGGTGCGTGCCAGCAGCAGCTTGGAGCCGTTGGAGAAGAACTCCGGTGCGCCGCATTCGTCAGTTTCGACGTGGGCGGTTTCCGAGCAGATCACGCTGTGATAACTCTGGCACAACGAGGACAGGGCCAGGGAGTTGGCCGCCGTGCCGTTGAACGCGAAGAACACTTCGCAGTCGGTTTCGAACAAGGCCCGGAAATCGTCCGCCGCGCGGTGGGTCCACTCATCGTCGCCGTAGGCACGTTGGTGACCCTGGTTGGCTTCTTCCATGGCGGCCCAGGCTTCGGGGCAAATGCCGGAATAGTTGTCGCTGGCAAACTGTTGACTCTTGTCGGTCATGGCCTTGCTCCTGAATAGAGAGTCCTGGATAAAGAGATCCCTGGCGGAATGCCCGGGTGGGGGCGTTCCCTGGTCCGGCGTGTTTGGGTCCACAGCGCCGTGGTCGATACTGGTGCGCACTTTACCCAAGATTAGTGGGGGAACACACCGGATGTTTCTGTCGGAAAGTATCAATCTCATCGCGCGGCTTTATACATGAACCGGCGTGACGGGGCCCTGGACCTGCTCAAGTGGTTGGCTCTTTTGTCGATGGTCCTCGATCATCTGCGATATGTCGGTTTTTCCGTCGATTGGCTCTATGTGCCGGGACGCCTGGCATTCCCGTGGTTCTGCCTGGCGATGGCGGCGAATCTGGCGCGCAGGGGGGCCAGCGCCGCTCCATGGCGGTACCTGGGCTGGCTGCTGCTATTCAGTGCCGTCAGCGAAATTCCCTACCGTCTGTTCATTCCTGATCCCACCACCCTGAATGTGATGCCAACCCTGGTGCTGGGGTTGTTGGTGGCGCGCTGCTGGCAAACGCCCACCTTGGAGGCGCGATGCCTGGCGGTGATGGCGGTGCTGTTGGCGGCGCTGTTTTCGTCGCAGTTGATGTTCGGTTTCTTTGGTGTACTGCTGCCGCTGGCGATGTTGCTGGTATTCAAGCGTCCCTTGTACATGGCGTTGTTGCCGGGGCTGGTCTGCGTGGCGGCCAACCAGTGGCGGGTGTTGTATGGCGCGGCGTGGTTGGGCGATGGGGTGGCGCTGTGGGGGCTGGTGGCTTGCCTGATCGCGCCATGGCTTGGGCAGGTGCTTTTGCGACACGCTGGTCGTTTTCATCCACCGGCGATGCGGCGTTGGGCGTATGGCCTGTATCCGGCGCATTTCCTGGTTTTGCTTGTGGTTCGCCAGGTCGCTGCTTAATCCGTTGTGGCGAGGGAGCTTGCTCCCGCTGGGCTACGAAGTAGCTCCAAGGCCTGAGAATGCGATTTGTCAGGTGCACCGCGTTTGCCGGTTTTACGACTGCTGCGCAGCCGAGCGGGAGCAAGCTCCCTCGCCACGGAGGTTGGCGCCGGGCCTCCTTTGCAGCGCATGTCGTAAACGCACCTTTGCGTGGCGTCCATAGGCATTTGACATGCCTGCGCCAGCCATACCATCGCATCCAAAGGGCACGACCGAATGGTCCGTGCCTCACCGAGACGAAAGGCGCACCGCCGCCGCTGGGAGAGACGCGATGTTCAGCAAACAAGACCAAATTCAAGGCTACGATGATGCGCTGCTGGCGGCGATGAACGCCGAAGAGCAACGCCAGGAAGATCACATCGAGCTGATCGCGTCGGAGAACTACACCAGCAAGCGCGTGATGGAGGCCCAGGGCAGTGGCCTGACCAACAAGTACGCCGAAGGCTATCCGGGCAAGCGCTACTACGGTGGCTGCGAGCACGTCGACAAAGTCGAAGCCCTGGCCATCGAGCGCGCCAAGCAGTTGTTCGGTGCCGATTACGCCAACGTCCAGCCGCACTCCGGGTCTTCGGCCAACAGCGCCGTGTACCTGGCCCTGCTGCAGGCCGGCGACACCATCCTGGGTATGAGCCTGGCCCATGGCGGTCACCTGACCCACGGTGCCAAGGTGTCGTCCTCGGGCAAACTCTACAACGCGGTGCAATACGGCATCGACACCACCACCGGCCTGATCGACTACGACGAAGTCGAGCGCCTGGCGGTCGAGCACAAGCCGAAAATGATCGTGGCCGGTTTCTCCGCTTACTCCAAGACCCTGGATTTCCCGCGTTTCCGTCAGATCGCCGACAAGGTCGGTGCCCTGCTGTTCGTCGACATGGCCCACGTGGCTGGCCTGGTTGCCGCCGGTCTGTACCCGAACCCGCTGCCGTACGCCGACGTGGTCACCACCACCACCCACAAGACCCTGCGCGGTCCGCGTGGTGGCCTGATCCTGGCCAAGGCCAACGAAGAAATCGAGAAGAAGCTCAACGCCGCGGTATTCCCCGGCGCCCAGGGCGGCCCGCTGATGCACGTGATCGCCGGCAAGGCGGTGTGCTTCAAGGAAGCGGCGGAGCCTGGCTTCAAGGCTTATCAGCAGCAAGTGATCGATAACGCCCAGGCCATGGCTGGCGTGTTCATCAAGCGCGGCTACGATGTAGTGTCCGGTGGTACCGATAACCACCTGTTCCTGGTCAGCCTGATCCGTCAGGGCCTGACCGGCAAGGATGCCGATGCTGCCCTGGGCCGCGCCCACATCACCGTCAACAAGAACGCCGTGCCGAACGACCCGCAATCGCCATTCGTGACGTCGGGCCTGCGCATCGGCACCCCGGCAGTGACCACCCGTGGCTTCAAGGTTACCCAGTGCGTCACGCTGGCCGGCTGGATCTGCGACATTCTCGACAACCTCGGCGATGCCGATGTCGAGGCCAATGTCGCACAGCAAGTGGCGGCCTTGTGCGCGGACTTCCCGGTTTATCGCTGAGTCGGTTTTGGAGTAATGACTATGCAACGCTATTCGGGCTTCGGCCTCTTCAAACACTCACTCAGCCATCACGAAAACTGGCAGCGGATGTGGCGCACGCCGACCCCGAAAAAGGTCTATGACGTGGTCATCGTCGGCGGTGGCGGGCATGGTCTGGCGACCGCCTACTACCTGGCCAAGGAACACGGCATCACCAACGTGGCGGTGGTCGAGAAGGGCTGGTTGGGCGGCGGTAACACCGCGCGCAACACCACCATCGTGCGCTCCAACTACTTGTGGGACGAATCGGCCCACCTGTACGAACACGCGATGAAACTCTGGGAAGGCCTGTCCCAGGACCTGAACTACAACGTGATGTTCTCCCAGCGTGGCGTCTACAACCTGTGCCACACCCTGCAGGACATCCGTGATTCCGAGCGTCGCGTCAGCGCCAACCGTCTCAACGGCGTGGATGGCGAGCTGCTCAACGCCAAGCAAGTGGCCGACGAGATCCCGTACCTGGATTGCTCGAAAAACACCCGCTACCCGGTGATGGGCGCCACCGTCCAGCGTCGCGGCGGCGTGGCCCGTCACGATGCCGTGGCCTGGGGCTTTGCCCGGGCGGCGGACGCGTTGGGCGTGGACCTGATCCAGCAGACCGAAGTGATCGGTTTCCGCAAGGAAAACGGCGTGTGCATCGGCGTGGAAACCAACAAGGGCTTCATCGGCGCCAAGCGCGTCGGCGTGGTGACCGCCGGTAACTCCGGGCACATGGCCAAGCTCGCCGGCTTCCGCCTGCCGATCGAATCCCACCCGCTGCAAGCGTTGGTGTCCGAGCCGATCAAGCCGATCATCGACAGCGTGATCATGTCCAACGCCGTGCACGGCTACATCAGCCAGTCCGACAAGGGCGACCTGGTGATCGGCGCCGGTATCGACGGCTACAACGGCTATGGCCAGCGCGGCTCGTACCCGGTGATCGAACACACCATCCAGGCCATCGTCGAGATGTTCCCGGTGCTTTCGCGGGTGCGCATGAACCGCCAGTGGGGCGGCATCGTCGACACCACGCCGGACGCCTGCCCGATCATCTCCAAGACCCCGGTGCCGAACATGTTCTTCAACTGCGGTTGGGGCACCGGCGGCTTCAAGGCCACTCCGGGTTCGGGCAACGTCTTCGCTGCAAGCCTGGCCAAGGGTGAAATGCACCCGCTGGCCGCGCCGTTTTCCATCGACCGTTTCCACAACGGCGCACTGATCGACGAACACGGCGCTGCTGCCGTCGCCCACTAACAGGAGAAATCCCTATGTTGCACATCTTCTGTCCTCACTGCGGCGAACTGCGCTCCGAAGAGGAATTCCACGCATCCGGCCAGGCGCATATCCCGCGTCCGCTGGATCCGAACGCCTGCACCGACGAGGAGTGGGGCGACTACATGTTCTTCCGTGACAACCCACGCGGGTTGCACCATGAACTGTGGGACCACGTCGCCGGTTGCCGCCAGTACTTCAACGTGACCCGTGACACCGTGACCTACGAGATTCTCGAAACCTACAAGATCGGCCAAAAGCCGCAGTTCACCGACAAGGCTGACAGTCCGAAAGCGGCTGCACAGGCTCTGGGAGAGAAGGTATGAGCCAGATCAATCGCCTGTCCAACGGCGGACGGATCGACCGCAACAAAGTGCTGAGCTTCACCTTCAACGGCCAGACCTACAAAGGTTTCGAGGGCGACTCCCTGGCCGCTGCGCTGCTGGCCAACGGTGTCGACATCATCGGTCGCAGCTTCAAGTATTCCCGGCCGCGCGGCATCTTCGCCGCCGGTGCCGAAGAGCCGAACGCCGTGCTGCAGATCGGGGCCACCGAAGCCACGCAGATCCCGAACGTGCGCGCCACGCAACAGGCGCTGTACCAAGGTTTGGTCGCCACCAGCACCAACGGCTGGCCGAACGTGAACAACGACATGATGGGCATTCTCGGCAAGGTCGGCGGCAAGCTGATGCCGCCGGGCTTCTACTACAAAACCTTCATGTACCCGCAATCGTTCTGGATGACCTACGAGAAGTACATCCGCAAGGCCGCCGGCCTGGGTCGCTCGCCGACCGAGAACGATCCGGACACCTACGACTACATGAACCGTCACTGCGACGTGTTGGTCGTCGGTGCCGGCCCTGCTGGTTTGGCCGCCGCACTGGCCGCGGCCCGCAGCGGTGCGCGCGTCATCCTGGCCGATGAGCAGGAAGAGTTCGGCGGCAGCCTGCTCGATTCCCGCGAGAGCCTGGACGGCAAGCCGGCGACCGAATGGGTCGCGGCTGTGGTGGCTGAACTGCGCTCGATGCCCGAAGTGGTGTTGCTGCCTCGTGCCACGGTGAACGGTTACCACGACCATAACTTCCTGACCATCCACGAACGCCTCACCGACCACCTCGGTGACCGCGCACCGGTCGGCCAGGTCCGCCAGCGCATCAACCGCGTTCGCGCCAAGCGCGTGGTGCTGGCGACCGGCGCCTGCGAGCGCCCGCTGGTCTACGGCAACAACGACGTGCCGGGCAACATGCTGGCCGGTGCGGTGTCCACCTACGTGCGTCGCTACGGCGTGGCACCGGGCAAGAAACTGGTGCTGAGCACCAACAACGACCACGCCTATCGCGTCGCCCTGGACTGGTTCGACGCCGGTCTGCAAGTGGTGGCCGTGGCCGATGCGCGCAGCAACCCACGTGGCGCGCTGGTGGAAGAAGCCCGCGCCAAGGGCATCCGTATCCTCACCGGCAGTGCCGTGGTCGAGGCCCGTGGCAGCAAGCGCGTCACCGGGGCACGTGTTGCCGCGATCGACGTCCGCGCCCATAAAGTCACCAGCCCTGGCGAATGGCTGGACTGCGACCTGGTGGCCAGCTCCGGCGGCTACAGCCCGGTGGTCCACCTGGCTTCGCACCTGGGCGGCAAGCCGATCTGGCGTGAAGACATCCTCGGTTTCGTACCGGGCGAAGCACCGCAAAAACGTGTATGCGTCGGCGGTGTGAACGGTGTCTACAGCCTCGGCGACAGCTTGGCCGACGGTTTTGAAGGCGGCGTGCGCGCGGCCAGCGAAGCTGGCTTCAAAGCGGTGGAGGGCGTGTTGCCCAAAGCCCTGAGCCGTCATGAAGAGCCGACTCTGGCGCTGTTCCAGGTGCCGCACGAAAAATCCACCGCACGGGCGCCGAAGCAATTCGTCGACCTGCAGAACGACGTCACCGCCGCCGCCATCGAACTCGCCACCCGCGAAGGCTTCGAGTCGGTGGAACACGTCAAGCGCTACACCGCACTGGGCTTCGGTACCGACCAGGGCAAACTGGGCAACGTCAACGGCCTGGCCATCGCGGCCCGTTCGCTGAACGTGAGCATCCCGCAGATGGGCACCACCATGTTCCGTCCGAACTACACGCCGGTGACCTTCGGCGCGGTGGCTGGCCGGCACTGTGGGCACATCTTCGAGCCGGTGCGTTTCACCGCACTGCATGCCTGGCATGTGAAAAACGGTGCCGAGTTCGAAGACGTCGGCCAGTGGAAACGCCCTTGGTACTTCCCGAAGAACGGCGAAGACATGCACGCCGCGGTCAAGCGCGAATGCAAGGCGGTGCGTGACAGCGTCGGCCTGCTGGACGCCTCGACCCTGGGCAAGATCGACATCCAGGGCCCGGATGCCCGCGAGTTCCTCAACCGCGTCTACACCAACGCCTGGACCAAGCTCGACGTGGGCAAGGCGCGCTACGGCCTGATGTGCAAGGAAGACGGCATGGTCTTCGACGACGGCGTAACGGCCTGTCTGGCGGACAACCACTTCCTGATGACCACCACCACGGGCGGCGCGGCACGCGTGCTGCAATGGCTGGAGATCTATCACCAGACCGAATGGCCGGACCTGAAGGTGTACTTCACCTCGGTCACCGACCACTGGGCGACCATGACCCTGTCGGGCCCCAACAGCCGCAAGCTGCTGAGCGAAGTCACCGACATCGACCTGGACAAGGACGCGTTCCCGTTCATGACCTGGAAGGAAGGCCTGGTGGGCGGCGTGCCGGCACGGGTGTTCCGGATCTCGTTCACCGGTGAACTGTCGTACGAAATCAACGTACAGGCCGACTACGCCATGGGCGTGCTCGAGCAGATCGTCGAGGCCGGGAAGAAATACAACCTGACCCCGTATGGCACCGAGACCATGCACGTATTGCGGGCCGAGAAGGGCTTCATCATCGTCGGTCAGGACACCGACGGCTCGATGACGCCGGACGACCTGAACATGGGCTGGTGCGTAGGCCGGACCAAACCGTTCTCGTGGATCGGCTGGCGTGGCATGAATCGCGAAGATTGCGTGCGTGAAGACCGCAAGCAACTGGTGGGGCTCAAGCCGATCGACCCGAATGTCTGGCTGCCGGAAGGTGCGCAACTGGTGTTCAACACCAAGCAGGCGATCCCGATGACCATGGTCGGTCACGTGACCTCCAGCTACGCCCACAACTCCCTGGGTTATTCGTTTGCGATGGGTGTGGTCAAGGGCGGCCTGAAGCGGATGGGCGAGCGAGTGTTCGCGCCATTGGCCGATGGCAGCGTGATCGAGGCAGAGATCGTTTCTTCGGTGTTCTTCGATCCGAAGGGGGATCGGCAGAATATCTAGTGGCTAGAGGTCCTGTGGGAGACTGGCGATGCCGCGTCGGCATCATCGCGAGCAAGCTCGCTCCCACAGTTGATCGCGTAACCCTTGTGGGAGCGAGCTTGCTCGCGATGACGGCCTGACAGCCACCACAAGGGTTTGACTCAACAGCATTCAGACAGGTGCTCCACATGACCGCAGTCAACGTGTACCAACAACGCCCAACCACCGGGGCCAAGGCCGAGTCGTCGCTGCACCATGCCGACCTCGCCAGCCTGGTGGGCAAGGGTCGCAAGAACGCCGGTGTGACCGTGCGCGAGAAAAAACTCCTGGGCCACCTGACCCTCCGTGGCGACGGTCACGACCCGGCGTTCGCCGCAGGCGTGCACAGGGCCCTGGGCCTGGAATTGCCAGGCGCCCTGACCGTCATCGTCAAGGGTGAAACCAGCCTGCAATGGCTCGGCCCGGATGAATGGCTGCTGGTGGTGCCCACTGGCGAAGAATTCGCCGCCGAGCAGAAACTGCGTGAAGCCCTGGGCGACCTGCACATCCAGATCGTCAATGTCAGCGGCGGCCAGCAGATCCTCGAGCTGTCCGGCCCGAACGTGCGCGACGTGCTGATGAAATCCACCAGCTACGATGTACACCCAAGCAACTTCCCGGTGGGCAAGGCCGTGGGTACGGTGTTCGCCAAGTCGCAACTGGTGATCCGCCATACCGGCGAAGACACCTGGGAACTGGTGATCCGCCGCAGCTTCTCCGATTACTGGTGGCTGTGGTTGCAGGATGCCGCGGCTGAGTATGGGTTAAGCGTGCAGGCCTGATTGATGGCCTCGGAATGCTTTTGTGGCGAGGGAGCTTGCTCCCGCTGGGTTGCGAAGCAGCCCCCAATATCAGGCGACTGCTGCGCAGTCGAGCGGGAGCAAGCTCCCTCGCCACAGGGTTCTTTGTCGCCCAGTAAATTTTGAACAGGAGTCACCGCAATGAGCCGCGCCCCGGATACATGGATCTTGACTGCCGACTGCCCCAGCGTGCTCGGCACCGTGGACGCGGTGACCCGCTTTCTGTTCGAGCAGGGTTGCTATGTCACCGAACACCATTCCTTTGACGACCGGCTCTCGGCGCGTTTCTTCATTCGCGTGGAGTTTCGCCAGCCCGACGGTTTTGACGAGCAGGACTTTCGCGCCGGCCTGGCCGAGCGTGCGCAAGCCTTCGGCATGGTCTTCGAACTGACGCCGCCCAACTACCGGCCCAAAGTGGTGATCATGGTCTCCAAGGCCGATCACTGCCTCAACGATTTGCTCTACCGCCAGCGCATCGGCCAGTTGTCCATGGACGTGGTGGCCGTGGTGTCCAACCACCCCGACCTCAAGCCGCTGGCCGACTGGCACCAGATTCCCTACTACCATTTCCCCCTGGACCCGAACGACAAGCCGGCCCAGGAGCGACAGGTGTGGCAGGTGATCGAAGACACCGGTGCCGAGTTGGTGATCCTTGCCCGCTACATGCAAGTGCTGTCGCCGGAGTTGTGTCGCAAGCTCGACGGCAAGGCGATCAACATCCATCACTCGCTGCTGCCGGGCTTCAAAGGGGCCAAGCCGTATCACCAGGCCTATAACAAAGGCGTGAAGCTGGTGGGCGCCACGGCGCACTACATCAACAACGACCTGGACGAAGGTCCGATCATCGCCCAGGGCGTGGAAGTGGTGGACCACAGCCACTATCCCGAAGACTTGATTGCCAAGGGCCGGGACATCGAAGGGCTCACCTTGGCCCGGGCGGTGGGGTATCACATTGAAAGACGGGTGTTCTTGAACGCCAATCGCACGGTCGTTCTTTAGATTTTTAGGGCCGCTTCGCAGCCCATTCGCGGGCAAGCCCGCTCCCACAGGATTTGTGTCGCTATGCAGATCCCAGATCCACCAAAAATACAATGTGGGAGCGGGCTTGCCCGCGAAGAGGCCCTTTCAGACAGCAAAGAAACAAGACACAAGCACTAACCCGAGCAATCAACGCGCTGCCTGCCTGGGCAACGCAGTTCCACAAAAACAACAGCGAGGTGAAAGCATGTCTGGTAATCGTGGTGTCGTGTATCTCGGCAACGGCAAGGTCGAAGTACAGAAAATCGACTATCCAAAAATGCAGGACCCGCGCGGCAGGAAGATTGAGCACGGTGTCATCCTGCGCGTGGTCTCCACCAACATCTGCGGCTCCGACCAGCACATGGTCCGCGGCCGTACCACTGCCCAGACCGGCCTGGTCCTGGGTCACGAGATCACCGGTGAAGTGATCGAAAAGGGCAGCGACGTCGAGAACCTGAAAATCGGTGACCTGGTGTCGGTGCCGTTCAACGTGGCTTGCGGGCGCTGCCGTTCCTGCAAGGAGCAACACACGGGCGTCTGCCTGAGCGTCAACCCGGCCCGTGCCGGCGGTGCCTACGGTTATGTGGACATGGGCGACTGGACTGGCGGCCAAGCCGAATACGTACTAGTGCCGTACGCCGATTTCAACCTGCTGAAACTGCCGGACCGCGACAAGGCCATGGAGAAGATCCGTGACCTGACCTGCCTGTCCGACATCCTGCCGACCGGCTACCACGGCGCCGTCACTGCTGGGGTTGGCCCTGGCAGCACCGTCTACATCGCGGGTGCCGGTCCGGTTGGCCTGGCGGCTGCCGCTTCCGCTCGCCTGTTGGGCGCGGCGGTGGTGATCATCGGCGACGTCAACCCGATCCGCCTGGCTCACGCCAAGGCCCAGGGTTTCGAAATCGCCGACCTGTCCACCGATACACCGTTGCACGAACAGATCGCTGCGCTGCTGGGCGAGCCTGAAGTCGACTGTGCTGTCGATGCAGTAGGCTTCGAAGCCCGCGGCCATGGCCATGACGGCGTCAAGCACGAAGCCCCGGCCACCGTGCTCAACTCGTTGATGGG
>NZ_FMTK01000020.1:0-126955 GCF_900100025.1 Pseudomonas sp. NFACC56-3
GAAATGCCGATGCCTTCATCGCTTTTCTGGGGCTAGACCTGCGTATATCGGACTCAGGGAAAAAGAAGGGACGCCGCTGCCTGTCTAAGCGAGGTGACCCAGAGGCCCGTCGATTGATGCATAACGCCGCGATGTCGGCGAGGCGCACAGCGGCATGGAAGGGTTTTTATGAGGCACTAAGGGCCCGGGGACTCAGCACAACCGAAGCATTAGTAGCACTGGCCCGCAAGCTTGCCCGAGTGGTATTCGCCCTGCTGAAGAATCAGAGCGAATATTTACCGAAAGGCATTTAGGGGGTAGCCCTGCACCATAGAATCTCCCACAGGGGCTTGACTCTGGCATCAGCCTTTGTGTCGCCCATAAAAAAGCCCCCGCCGCCGCAAGGCAACGAGGGCTTTTGTTTTCCTGATGCTACATCTCGACCTGCGTCCCCAGTTCAATCACCCGGTTCAACGGCAGATTGAAGAAGCGAAGGTTGCCGTTGGCATTTTTCAGCATGAAGGCGAACAGTATCTCGCGCCAGCGGGCCATGCCCTCAAGCTTGGAGGCGATGACGGTCTCGCGACTGAGGAAGTAGGTGGTACGCATCGGGCTGAAGTCCAGGTCATCGAGATGACAGAGCTTGAGCGCCTGCGGAACGTCCGGCTCGTCGATGAAACCGAAGTGCAGGATCACCCGGAAGAACCCTTCGCCATAGGCGTCGACCTCGAAGCGCCGCTGCGGTGGCACCCGGGGAATGTCTTCGTAGACCACGGTCAGCAGCACCACCTGCTCATGCAGCACCTGGTTGTGCAATAGATTGTGCAATAGCGCGTGAGGCACAGCGTCCGAACGCGCGGTCAGGAACACGGCGGTGCCCTGGACCCGGTGCGGCGGCTGCACGCGGATGCTGCTGATGAAGATCGGCAGCGGCAATGCCCCTTCATCCAGGCGCTCCACCAGCAATTGCTTGCCGCGCTTCCAGGTGGTCATCAGCACGAACAAGGCAATACCGGCGATGACCGGGAACGCACCGCCCTGGATGATTTTCGGCACGTTGGCGGCGAAATACAAACCGTCCACCAAAAGGAAGCCGAGGAGCAACGGAACAGCCAACAGCGGCGGCCACTTCCACAACAGCAGTATCACGGCGGACACCAGAATCGTGGTCATCAGCATCGTACCGGTCACGGCCACGCCGTAGGCCGAAGCCAGCGCGCCGGAAGACTCGAAACCCAGCACCAGCAGCACCACGCCGACCATCAGCGACCAGTTCACCGCACCGATGTAGATCTGGCCCTGCTCGGCGCTGGAGGTGTGCTGGATGTACATGCGCGGGATGTAACCGAGCTGGATCGCCTGGCGCGTCAGGGAGAACGCGCCGGAAATCACCGCTTGCGAGGCAATCACCGTAGCCAGGGTCGACAGGCCCACCAACGGGAGCAACGCCCAGCTCGGCGCCAGCAGATAGAACGGGTTGCGCGCCGCTTCCGGGTCGCCCAGCAACAACGCGCCCTGGCCGAAGTAATTAAGCACCAGCGCCGGCAACACCAGAATGAACCAGGCACGGGCAATCGGTTTGCGGCCGAAGTGCCCCATGTCGGCGTACAGCGCTTCGGCGCCGGTCAGCGCCAACACCACGGCACCGAGGATCGCCACGCCCATGCCCGGGTGGACGATAAAAAAACGCACGGCCCAGGCCGGGTTCACCGCCTGCAACACTTCTGAATGTTGAGCGATGCCGTACACACCCAGGGCGCCAAGCACCAGGAACCAGGTCACCATGATCGGGCCAAACAAGGTGCCGATCCGTGCAGTGCCGTGGCGCTGGATCAGGAACAGCCCCACCAGCACCACCAGCGACAAGGGCACCACCCAGTGATCGATGCCTTCGAACGCCAGGCCAAGGCCTTCAATGGCCGAGAGCACGGAGATCGCTGGCGTGATCATGCTGTCGCCGTAGAACAGCGCCGCGCCGATCAAGCCGCAGATCACCAGGAATGTCCGCAGTCGCGCCCTTCCCGCCGCGGCTCGCCGCGCCAGAGCAGTGAGCGCCATGATCCCGCCCTCGCCCTGGTTGTCGGCGCGCAGCACGAACATCATGTACTTGATCGACACGACCCAGATCAGCGACCAGAAAATCAGCGACAGAATCCCCAGCACCCCATCGTGATTGACAGGCACGCCATAGGCACCGGAAAACACTTCCTTGAGGGTGTACAACGGGCTGGTACCAATGTCGCCATAAACCACCCCGACCGCCGCGACCAGCATGCTCAGCGGCTTCGCTGCCGAATGCTCGGCACCTGCCACCTGACTACTTGCATGACCCATCCAACACTCCCGTTTCCCAGACCTGTCTTCTTGAACGAAGCACTATGCTTTGTTGAGGCAGCATGCGCTGTTTTACGCATTGTTACAGACGTTTTGTTGACTGTAGCAATCGCCAGAACGCAAAGGCGCGAAGCATAGCGCAGCACTCGTCGCATTTCCCGGTATAAAGCTGGTCAAGTGCGTCGACCCTGGATAGAATTGCGCACTTTTTGATCAGAGGCGCGCCAGGCGCCCTGTCTCGGCAAGAGACGATCCCCCCTACACCGAGGTTAGACATGTCCACCACTACCGCGCCAGCCAATCCGAAGGTTGGCTTCGTATCCCTGGGTTGCCCGAAGGCTCTGGTCGACTCCGAGCGCATCCTGACCCAGCTGCGCATGGAAGGCTATGACGTCGTGTCCACGTATCAGGACGCCGACGTGGTCGTGGTCAACACCTGCGGCTTCATCGATTCGGCCAAGGCCGAGTCCCTGGAAGTGATCGGCGAAGCCATCAAGGAAAACGGCAAGGTCATCGTCACCGGCTGCATGGGTGTGGAAGAAGGCAACATCCGCAACGTGCACCCAAGCGTGCTGTCCGTGACCGGGCCGCAGCAGTACGAGCAGGTGGTCAACGCCGTGCATGACGTGGTGCCGCCACGCCAGGACCACAACCCGCTGATCGACCTGGTGCCGCCACAAGGCATCAAGCTGACTCCGCGCCACTACGCCTACCTGAAGATTTCCGAAGGCTGCAACCACAGCTGCAGTTTCTGCATCATCCCGTCGATGCGCGGCAAGCTGGTGAGCCGTCCGGTGGGCGATGTGCTCGACGAAGCCCAGCGCCTGGTCAAGGCCGGCGTCAAGGAGCTGCTGGTGATCTCCCAGGACACCAGCGCCTACGGCGTCGACGTGAAATACCGCACCGGCTTCTGGAACGGCGCGCCGGTGAAAACCCGCATGACCGAACTGTGCGAAGCCCTCAGCACCCTAGGCGTCTGGGTCCGCCTGCATTACGTTTACCCGTATCCGCATGTCGACGAACTGATCCCGCTGATGGCGGCCGGCAAGATCCTGCCGTACCTGGACATCCCGTTCCAGCACGCCAGCCCGAAAGTCCTCAAGGCCATGAAGCGCCCGGCTTTCGAAGACAAGACCCTGGCCCGCATCAAGAACTGGCGCGAAATCTGCCCGGACCTGATCATCCGCTCGACCTTCATCGTCGGCTTCCCCGGCGAAACCGAAGAAGACTTCCAGTACCTCTTGGACTGGCTGACCGAAGCCCAGCTCGACCGCGTTGGCTGCTTCCAGTATTCCCCTGTGGAAGGCGCACCGGCCAACGACCTGGACCTGGACGTGGTGCCGGACGACGTCAAGCAGGACCGTTGGGAACGCTTCATGGCGCACCAGCAGGCCATCAGCTCGGCGCGCCTGCAAATGCGCATCGGCCGTGAAATCGAAGTGCTGGTGGATGAAGTGGACGAGCAAGGCGCCGTGGGCCGCTGCTTCTTCGACGCGCCGGAAATCGACGGCAACGTCTTCATCGACAACGGCAGCAACCTCAAGCCAGGGGACAAGGTCTGGTGCAAGGTGACCGATGCCGACGAGTATGACTTGTGGGCTGAACAGATCGGTTGATCTGCCGCGCTCTACAGGTTGCTGCAATACCTGTGGGAGCCGAAAAACTGAAAAGCCTCGCCATCCTCACAGGATGCGGGGCTTTTTTACGGCTATCGTATGGAGAAACACCGGACTTGCAGCACAAGGAACAGGCGGACATGCGCCAGCATTCGGTCATCCATACACCGAAACCGAGCGATTACCAGGAACTGACCCAGGTTTGGGAGGCGTCGGTGCGGGCCACCCATGAGTTTCTGCCAGACAGCTACATCGAACTGCTGAAAAACCTGGTGCTCACCCGTTACCTGGATGCGGTGATGCTCATTTGCACCCGGGACGCGCGCCAGCGGATCACCGGCTTCGCCGGTGTCGCGGCTGGCAAGGTCGAGATGCTCTTCATCGCCCCGCAACACCGTGGCCAGGGCCTGGGCAAGCTGTTGCTGCGCTACGCCATGGAACACCTGAACGCCAACCAACTGGACGTCAACGAACAGAACCCGCAAGCCTTGGGCTTTTACCTCAAGCAAGGCTTCGAAGTGGTCGGGCGCTCGGCAAAAGATGGCATGAACCAGCCCTACCCACTGCTGCACATGCGCTACAAGCAGCCCGACCTGAAGGCCGGACGCGGCTAAAAGTTGCATGAGGCAAATGGACCCGCGATTAACCGGCCCCAGGCAGGTACAATGCCCACCCTCTTTTTGTTACGGCCCCCGTCATGACTGACCCGATTCGTCTCTCCAAACGCCTCATCGAACTCGTCGGCTGTTCCCGTCGCGAGGCTGAGCTGTTCATCGAGGGCGGCTGGGTCACCGTGGATGGCGAAGTGATCGACGAACCGCAGTTCAAGGTAACGACCCAGAAGGTCGAACTCGACCCCGAGGCCAAGGCCACCGCGCCGGAGCCGGTGACACTCCTGTTGAACGCCCCGGCGGGCATGGACGTAGACGCCGCGATGGCCTCTCTTGGACCGCAGACCCTGAGCGAAGAGCATCGCTTCGGTAAGCGACCGCTCAAGGGGCATTTCCTGCGCCTGACCGCCAGTGCCGACCTGCAGGCCAACGCCAGCGGGCTGCTGGTGTTCACCCAGGATTGGAAGATCTTGCGCAAGCTCACCGCCGACGCCGCCAAGATCGAGCAGGAATACGTGGTGGAAGTCGAAGGCGACATGGTCGCCCATGGCCTCAATCGCCTGAACCATGGCTTGACCTACAAGGGCAAGGAGCTGCCGGCGGTCAAGGCCAGCTGGCAGAACGAGAACCGCCTGCGCTTTGCCATGAAAAACCCACAGCCCGGCGTGATCGCTCTGTTTTGCCAGGCGGTCGGGCTCAAGGTCGTCGCCATTCGCCGTATCCGCATCGGCGGCGTGTCCATCGGCAAGGTGCCGCTGGGCCAGTGGCGCTACCTGTCCGCCAAAGAGAAATTCTAATTTTTTCCGGCGCCGCACCGAACGCAGGCGCCCACTGCCGATTGATCAGGACTGCACACATGATTCACAACGACGTACTGCGCAGCGTGCGCTACATGCTCGACATCAGCGACAAGAAAGTCATCGAGATCATCAAGCTGGGTGGCCTGGACGTCTCCCTGGCGGACCTGGCGGGCTACCTCAAGAAAGACGAGGAAGAAGGCTTCGTGTTCTGCCCTGACGAGGTCATGGCGCATTTTCTCGATGGGCTGGTGATCTTCAAGCGTGGCAAGGACGAAAGCCGTCCGCCGCAGCCGATCGAAGTGCCAGTGACCAACAACATCATCCTCAAGAAACTGCGGGTGGCCTTCGAGCTGAAGGAAGACGACATGCACGCCATCCTCAAGGCCGCCGAGTTCCCGGTGTCCAAGCCGGAGCTGAGCGCGCTGTTCCGCAAGTTCGGCCACACCAACTACCGCCCATGTGGCGACCAATTGCTGCGCAACTTCCTCAAGGGCCTGACGCTGCGCGTTCGCGGCTGACTTTGAAGGACAGCTGAATCCTGAGGGCTTTTGTGGCGAGGGAGCTTGCTCCCGCTGGACGCGCAGCGTCCCCTCGCGGTGTGTCAGATAACACCAGGGGGGCCGCTTCGCGGCCCAACGGGAGCAAGCTCCCTCGCCACAGAGGACCGTGTCGATTTCAGCTCTCGCGTTATCATGTCCTCTCCATCTCGCCTCGATTTCAACCCATGACCTACAGCGTCTCTCCCATCGGCTTCGTCCGCTCCTGCTTCAAGGAGAAGTTCGCCATCCCCCGCCAACCGCAACTGGCTCCGGCCGCACGCGGTGTGCTGGAGCTGGTGGCGCCGTTCGACCAGGGCGAGGCGGTGCAAGGCCTGGAGCAGGTCAGCCATGTCTGGCTGCTGTTCCTGTTCCACCAGGCCCTGGAGGACAAGCCACGCTTGAAAGTGCGCCCGCCACGCCTGGGCGGCAACAAGTCCATGGGTGTGTTCGCCACCCGCGCCACCCATCGCCCCAACGGCATTGGCCAGTCGGTCGTGAAGCTGGAACGGGTCGAAGCCGGGCGCCTGTGGCTCTCGGGTATCGATTTGCTGGACGGCACGCCGGTGCTCGACATCAAGCCCTACGTGCCCTACGCCGACATCATCGGCTCGGCCTCCAACAGCATCGCCAGCGCCGCGCCTGAGTTGATTGCGGTGCAATGGGCGGACACCGCTCTGGTTCAAGCACACGAGCATGCCACGCGCCTGGAAGAGCCGTTGGTGGCGTTGATTGAACAATGCCTGGCCCAAGACCCACGCCCGGCGTACCAGATTCCCACGGCCGAACGGGAATATGGCGCGCAGTTCTGGGATGTGGACGTTCGCTGGCATTACCCGCAACCGGGGGTGATCCGGGTATTGGAAGTCGTTCCTGCCGTTAAATAAAGCCCGGAAACGAAAAAGCCCGCGCGGCCTTTATCAGGCGGCGCGGGCTTTTTTTATGCTCAGTCAGTTGGACCGAGTCGCGGCCATCGCGAGCAAGCTCGCTCCCACACTGGGTCTGTTGTGAACAGAGAACCTGTGTTCAATGAACATCCCTTGTGGGAGCGAGCTTGCTCGCGATGGCGATCTATCAGTCACCCCAACAGCTTACTTCTCTACAAACGCCCGCTCGATCAGGTAGTCACCCGGCTCGCGCATACGCGGCGAAACGGTCAGGCCGAAGCTGTTGAGCACTTCACTGGTCTCGTCGAGCATGCTCGGGCTGCCGCACAGCATGGCGCGGTCGTCCTGCGGGTTGATCGGTGGCAGGCCGATGTCGCGGAACAGCTTGCCACTGCGCATCAGGTCGGTCAGGCGGCCTTCGTTCTCGAACGGCTCGCGCGTCACGGTCGGGTAGTAGATCAGCTTGTCACGCAGGGCTTCGCCGAAGAACTCGTTCTGCGGCAAGTGCTCGGTGATGAATTCGCGGTAAGCGACTTCATTGACGTAACGCACGCCGTGGCACAGGATCACTTTTTCGAAACGCTCATAAGTTTCCGGATCCTGGATGACGCTCATGAACGGCGCCAGGCCGGTGCCGGTGCTGAGCAGGTACAAATGCTTGCCCGGCTTGAGATCGTCCAGCACCAGGGTGCCGGTGGGTTTCTTGCTGATGATGATCTCGTCGCCTTCCTTCAGGTGCTGCAACTGGGAAGTCAACGGACCGTCGGGCACCTTGATGCTGAAGAATTCGAGATGCTCTTCCCAGTTCGGGCTGGCAATCGAGTAAGCGCGCATAAGCGGGCGGCCGTTGGGCTGTTGCAGGCCGATCATCACGAACTGACCGTTCTCGAAGCGCAGGCCCGGATCGCGGGTGCACTTGAAGCTGAACAGAGTGTCGTTCCAGTGATGAACACTGAGGACACGCTCGTGGTTCATGTTGCTCATGTACGGGGACTCCTGGGAATGATGCCTGCGCGGATAACCTGCGCAATATTGCATCGCATTCTAATGGCGGCGACAATATCTGTTAAATGGATTATTAAGATAAGGGTTATCGGTTATATCGATATGCGATTTACTCTACGTCAACTTCAAGTCTTCGTCGCCGTCGCCCAACAAGAAAGCGTGTCTCGCGCTGCAGGCCAGCTCAACTTGTCGCAGTCGGCGGCCAGCACCTCCATCACCGAACTGGAGCGGCAATCGAGCTGCCAGCTGTTCGACCGTGCCGGCAAACGCCTGAGCCTCAATGCCTTGGGCAAACAGCTGCTGCCCCAGGCAGTGGCGCTGCTGGACCAGGCCAAGGAGATCGAAGACCTGCTCAATGGCAAGTCCGGTTTCGGCTCACTGGCGGTCGGCGCGACGCTGACCATCGGCAATTACCTGGCGACCTTGTTGATCGGCGGGTTCATGCAGCGCCATCCGGAAAGCCAGGTGAAGCTGCACGTGCAGAACACTGCCAATATCGTGCACCAGGTTGCCCATTATGAAATTGATCTGGGTCTAATCGAAGGCGACTGCAGCCATCCGGATATCGAAGTGCAAAGCTGGGTCGAGGACGAACTGGTGGTGTTCTGCGCCCCTCAACACCCGTTGGCCAAGCGCGGCCAGGCGACCATGGAGGAATTGACCCATGAAGCCTGGATTCTGCGGGAACAGGGTTCGGGCACGCGACTGACTTTCGACCAGGCCATGCGCCACCACCGCAGCGCATTGAACATCCGCCTGGAGCTGGAACACACCGAAGCGATCAAGCGCGCCGTTGAATCCGGCCTGGGCATTGGCTGCATCTCACGCCTGGCCCTGCGCGACGCCTTCCGCCGCGGCAGCCTCGTCGCGGTGGAAACACCGGACATGGACCTGGCGCGGCAGTTCTATTTCATCTGGCACAAACAGAAGTACCAGACCTCCGCCATGCGCGAATTTCTCGAATTGTGCCGGGCGTTCACCGCCGGGGCCCAGCGCAGCGACGAAATCGTGCTGCCGGCCATTGCCTGAGCCGTTACAGCAGGATCAGGCCCCACACCAACGCGATCATCGTCAGGGCGACGAACTGGGCAGCGCTGCCCATGTCCTTGGCGTTTTTCGACAACGGGTGCAGCTCCAGGGAGATGCGGTCGATGGCCGCCTCCACCGCAGAGTTGAGCAATTCCACGATCAATGCCAGCAGGCACACGGCAATCAGCAGCGCCTGTTCGACACGGCTGACGTTCAGGAAGAAGGACAACGGAATCAGTACGACGTTGAGCAACACCAACTGACGAAAAGCCGCTTCGCCGACAAAAGCCGCGCGCAGCCCGTCCAAGGAATAGCCGGAGGCGTTGAGAATGCGTTTCAGGCCGGTCTGGCCTTTAAAAGGTGACATAGAGTGAGCAACTGATCGAAAAGGAGTGGAGAAACTAATTCAAACCCGGTCAAAAAAGCGTGAAGCAGCGCATCAAGCCTGCGGCGAAATTGACTCAAGTTGTTGCAACAGCAAGGCCGCCTGGGTCCGGGTGCGTACGTTCAGTTTACGGAATATCGCCGTGACGTGGGCCTTGATAGTGGCCTCCGACACGTTCAGCTCATAAGCAATCTGCTTGTTCAGCAGGCCTTCACAGACCATGGTCAACACTCGAAACTGCTGCGGCGTGAGGCTGGCCAGGCCCGCGCTGGCGGCCTTGGCCTCTTCGGACACGCTCACGGCTTCAAACGCCTGGGGCGGCCAGCAGGCATCGCCGTCCAGGACCGCCTTCACGGCCTTTTGAATCATTTCAAGGGAGCTGGACTTGGGGATGAAGCCACTGGCGCCGAACTCCCGGGCCTTGACCATCACTGACGCTTCTTCCTGGGCCGAGACCATGACCACGGGGATCTGCGGGTATTGGCCGCGCAACAGCACCAGCCCTGAAAAACCATAGGCACCGGGCATGTTCAGATCCAGCAGCACCAGGTCCCAATCGGACTTCGCCGTCAACTGGACCTCCAGTTCCGCGATACTGGCCACCTCCGTCAATCGGACATCCGGGCCAAGGCCCAGGGTCACTGCCTGATGCAACGCGCTGCGAAAGAGCGGGTGATCATCGGCAATCAGGATTTCGTATGTGGCCATTTTTCAAATGATCCTGTTTTTTAATGGCAGGCCCGAAGCATTCGCACCTCGCCAAGACAACTCAAGACACCGCCCTGCGGCGGCATCCACAGGGGCATGTGCAACGCCAGACATGACGTTTCAAACACGGGCGGCGCCCTGGTCGGCGCCAAGCATGCCCAGCGAAGCCGGGGTGGTCAAGCAGCACGGCCGCCCCTGTATCCAGTATGGGCCACTATTGAGCCAATACCGTGTGCGGCGTACGAATGAAGGGTTGCAACTCGGCATGGGCCGGGGTCGACACGTTGACCTGCTGCTGGCCCTTGGCGCCCAGGTAATGCTGGCTGAACACATCGAAATAGGCATCCAGGGCCGACGCGGCGTCGCTGTCCCCCGCCAACTCCAGACACAACGCCGCCACTTCCGCAGTGCACAGGTGCTCGCTGCGGGTCGAACGACGCAAACGGTAGCGCGACAGTTTGTCGGGCAGCAGGCTCAGGATCGGCAGCCGGTCGAAATACGGGCTCTTACGGAAAATCTTCCGCGCCTCCGTCCAGGTCGCGTCCAGCAGAATGAACAACGGGCGCCTGGACTGATCGAGGTCCACCGTGTGGGTGACCCGCGATGGCTCGACGTATTCACCCGGAAACACCAGGTACGGCTGCCATTGCGGATCGTTCAGCAACGCCAGCAGTTGCTCATCGATCTCCGTGCGCGACCAGATGAACGCATGGTTGTCGCGCACCACATCGGCGATCAGCCAACCGGTGTTGCTCGGCTTGAACACTTCCTTGTTGGTCATGATCAGGCAGACCCCGGAACGGGTTTCGACGCTCGGACGCCAGGCGCACAGGCAATGGCTCTCGATCACCCGGCAGGCACTGCAACGGGGGGCGCGCCAGCCTCGGGCCTGGATCGGCTTGATCCCTTCATCGATGCGCTGGTCGCGCAGGCGGGCTACGGCGTTAGGGGCGTGATTCATCGTGGGCGACGCCGGCAGACAGGAAAACTCGACACGAACAACACTCGGCAGGGCAATAAAGGCCGGCAGTCTACCAGAGCGCACGAGCCTGTACCGTCCACCCAGGCTCCCCTATAATCCCCGGCCACTGAACGCACAGTCATGTGATCGGTCGAACCACCAGTCACTGAACCAGGAGAGTTTCATGCTGCGCCTTATCGTCCCTACCGTTGCCGTCCTGCTGGCGACGTCCTTCAGCGCTCAGGCTGCGTCGCTGAAAGAACTCGAACTGAACAAGATGCTGCAGAACGTTGCCAAGGAAAGCAGCGTCGGTACGCCACGGGCGATCAACGAAGACATTCTCGACCAGGGGTATACCGTCGAAGGCACCGAGCTGATCAACCACCTCAGCGTGCAAAGCAGCCATGCCCAGAAAATGCGCGCAGACCCCAAGGCCGTGTATTTCCAGTTGGGCTCCACGGTGTGCACCAATCCGGGCTTCCGCAAGCTGATGGCCAAGGGCGCGACAATGCGCTACGAATTCACCGAGGTTAAGACCAACCGCCCGGTCGCGACCGAGCGCTTCCAGGAATCGGATTGCCCGAAACCCGCCAAGACGAAGAAGTAATCAACCCGAGCTTGCGCGCCGCTGCTCATCGTCGGCGCGCAGTTCCGCCACCAGCGCCTGCAGGTAGCGCGAGCGCCATGCCCGCCCTGCCAGTCGACGACAGCATTCCTCCTCAAGACTCACTCGATTGGCCTGCGCCGATTCCAACAGCATCAAGTACAACTGCCTGTCGAGCTCCAGAGTCACCCTGGTCATCTCTCCCGCCTCCATGCCCGATCCGCTTCAATCCATCACGTAGCACCAGCCCTGAGCGCCAAATTGCATTGCCACGCTTGTTATCAGTAAATCAGAGCGGCACGCACCCGGCCGGCAATCTGACGAGCGGCGCTATAGGGCGGTGCACTTATCCAGCGGTTGCCAACGGTCACTTTTGAGCGCCATGATCAGGACAGCAAAGATCAGCTAGATTCAGAAGTATTCAGAGTATTTGCATCGGGCAGAAAGAGGCTGCCCGGCCAACACCTTGGCGTGCTTGTTTTCATCAAAAGGGAAAAACAGAATCCGCTGGATGGCTTGGTCGCCCTGCTGCAGACCGCGTCAAGCCAGGTCAACCTCCAGGCCGCTGCCTGGGCTGACGACGACACACGAAGTGTCGTGGCCCTGATGAATCTCTCATCCGGGCCAGGGTCCTGTTAAGAAGGAGAAGTTGAATGCCTTATAAACCGAATGACCTGCTCAGTCGTCATTTTGAGAACCACGGCCACGACCTTACCCGCAAGGTCGAAGAACAACTCAACCTGGTGTCTCCCAACAGCCCCAACCTCCCCATTTACCGTGACATGATCCTGACTGTGCTGCGCATGGCCCAGGAAGATCACAACCGCTGGAATGCCAAGATCACGCTGCAGACCCTGAGGGAATTGGAACACGCCTTCCGTACGCTCGAACAATTCAAGGGCCGGCGCAAGGTCACGGTTTTCGGCTCGGCCCGAACGCCTATCGAACATCCGCTGTACAGCCTGGCCCGAGAATTGGGCGCTTCGCTGGCCCGCTCGGACATGATGGTCATCACCGGTGCCGGCGGAGGCATCATGGCCGCGGCCCATGAAGGCGCGGGGCTTGACCATAGCCTGGGCTTCAATATCACCCTGCCTTTCGAACAACACGCGAACCCGACCGTTGAAGGCACGTCGAACCTGCTGCCGTTCCACTTCTTCTTCACCCGCAAGCTGTTTTTCGTCAAGGAGGCCGATGCATTGGTGCTCTGCCCTGGCGGTTTCGGCACGCTTGACGAGGCGCTGGAAGTCCTGACGCTGGTCCAGACCGGCAAAAGCCCACTGGTACCGGTGGTCCTGCTGGATGTTCCCGGGGGCAGGTTCTGGCAAAGCGCCCTGGACTTTATTCACGAGCAGTTGGAAGAAAATCGCTACATCCTGCCCACCGACATGAAGCTCATGCGCCTGGTATACAACGCCGAAGAGGCCGTGGAAGAGATCAATCAGTTCTACCGCAACTTCCACTCCAGTCGCTGGCTCAAGCATCAGTTCGTGATTCGCATGAATCACAAGCTAAGCGAACAGGCACTGCAGCAGATGCAGGTAGATTTCGCCGACCTGTGCCTGAACGATTGTTTTCATCAACATGACTACAGCGGTGAAGAGCACGACGAGGCCCGGTTCAGTCACCTGACACGTCTGACGTTCACCTTCAACGCGCGTAATCATGGTCGTTTGAGGGAATTGGTGGACTACATCAACCTGCCGGAAAACTGGGCCCAACCCGCCCAAAAGCCCCATCCCCTTACCTGGGAGCCAATCAAGGTGACCTGAGCCCATAAAAAAACGGCCCGCTATCGAAATAGCGGGCCGTTTTTCAATTAATCATCCATGCCGCGACCGCTGAACAAGCGGTTGATCATTTCCATGGAGTAGCCTCGGTACGCCAGAAAACGCCCTTGCTTGGCTCGCTCTCGTGCATCGATAGGCAAATGCCCTGAGAACTTGCGACGCCAGGTGTCCGTCAGTTGCTCCTGCCAATCGATACCACTTTCGCGCAAGGCAAGTTCGATATCCGGGCGTTGCAAACCGCGCTGGCCAAGCTCCTCACGAATGCGCAAAGGACCGTAGCCGGAGCGGGCGCGATAAGCGACGAAGCTTTCCAGGTAACGGGACTCCGACAGCAAGCCCTCTTCAGTCAAACGGTCGAGGGCCGTGTCGATCAATTCATCGGGCGCGCCGCGCTGACGCAGTTTACGCGTCAACTCGACCCGACCGTGCTCGCGCCTGGCGAGCAGGTCCATCGCGGTTCGCCGCACCGCGACGAGGGTATCGAGTACGACGGTCATCGGATAGATCAGATGTCAGCGTCAGCCAGATCGTCAGCGGTCTCGCGATTAGCCACGGACTTGACGTCTGCAACCGGGCTCAACAGTTTGTCACGCAGTTGCTTCTCGAGGGCAGCGGCAACTTCCGGGTTATCTGCCAGGAACTTGGCCGAGTTGGCCTTGCCCTGACCGATCTTGGTGCCGTTGTAGGCATACCAGGCGCCCGACTTCTCGACGAAACCGTGCAACACACCCAGGTCGATCATCTCGCCATTGAGGTAGATGCCCTTGCCGTAAAGAATCTGGAACTCGGCCTGACGGAACGGCGAAGCCACCTTGTTCTTCACGACCTTGACGCGGGTTTCGCTACCGACAACCTCATCACCTTCTTTCACCGCGCCAGTACGGCGGATGTCGAGGCGAACCGAGGCGTAGAACTTCAGTGCGTTACCACCGGTGGTGGTTTCCGGGCTGCCGAACATCACGCCGATCTTCATACGGATCTGGTTGATGAAGATCACCAGGCAGTTGGCGTTCTTGATGTTACCGGTGATCTTGCGCAGGGCCTGGGACATCAGGCGAGCCTGGAGGCCCACGTGCATGTCGCCCATTTCACCTTCGATTTCAGCCTTTGGCACCAATGCCGCCACGGAGTCGACGATGATCACGTCGACCGCGTTGGAACGCACCAGCATGTCGGTGATTTCCAGGGCCTGCTCGCCGGTGTCCGGCTGGGAAACCAGCAGGTCGTCGACGTTGACGCCCAGTTTGCCGGCATATTCCGGGTCCAGGGCGTGTTCGGCGTCGACGAAGGCGCAGGTCGCGCCGGCTTTTTGAGCCTGGGCGATCACGGACAGGGTCAGCGTGGTCTTACCGGACGACTCAGGACCGTAGATTTCAACGATTCGGCCTTTTGGCAGACCGCCGATGCCAAGCGCAATGTCCAGGCCCAGGGAGCCGGTGGAGATGGAAGGAATAGCCTGACGGTCCTGATCGCCCATACGCATTACGGCACCCTTGCCGAATTGACGTTCGATCTGACCCAAGGCCGCAGCCAAGGCTTTCTTCTTGTTGTCGTCCATTAAAGTCCTCACGTAATCAATAAGGCCTGACGGCCAACACCTGTATAAGTAGCCAGTATTATTCCACAGCGATCGAGGATCGCCTACCCCTGATTTGAGATTTCTACAGCGGCATGTTGCAGCAGCCCCTCTAGCGCGGCCTTCACCGTTTGTCGGCGGACCTCGTCGCGGTTGCCTGAAAAGAAGCGCTGCTCGCTGATCAGCGTCTGGCCAACGGCCCAGGCGAGCCATACGGTGCCCACCGGTTTGCTCGGCGAGCCCCCGTCCGGCCCGGCGACCCCGCTGACCGCCACGGCAAAACGCGCCAGGCTTTTGCGCTGGGCGCCTTGTGCCATGGCCTCGACCACTTCGCGGCTGACCGCCCCGACCTTCTCGAACAACTGGGCCGGCACCTCCAATTGCTGACTCTTCTGGCGATTGGAATAGGTGACATAACCGGCCTCGAACCAGGCAGAACTCCCGGGAATCCGGGTAATCGCCTCGGCAATCCCCCCGCCCGTACAGGACTCGGCCGTGGTGACGTGGGCATTGAGCAACTGCAGGCGTCTGCCCAATTCAGCGGCCAGTTCGGTAATGTCGTCCATGGTGCTCTCCTGATTCCACGCGATTGAGGCCTACCGTACACGAGCAGTCGACGCTTGCAAGGCTCGCCGGATTACCGACCCAGCGCTCTGATATAGGCCTGACAGGCCTGCAAGGCAATCAGTCCGCGATCACCGGCGTCGGTGATGGCGATAATTCGTTGAGCATGCGCCGGGTCAAGTCGGGCGCGTGGGGCGCCATGATCCAGGCCGCCGGCACCGGTGGCGGCAGGCACTGCACAACCGGCGGCAACATCGTTGGCGTCGAGGAGGACTGACAGCCGGACATCGGCAGTAGCAAGGCGATCGCGCAGGCGATCCTGGTCACGTTGGGCATCGCTCAAGGCTCGGTAATGGGTTTGTTCACTGGCGGACAGCTGCCGCTCCAGGGCCAGGCGCCTGTCGGCTTCATGCTGTTGCGAAGCGGCCGCTGCGAGGGTCAATCGATTCAGGGTCTCGGCCTGTAGCCTGGCTTGCTCCGCCAAGATGTTGCCATAGCGCCAGTCCTGGACTTTCCACGTCACACCAGCGGCCGCCAGCGAAAGCGCCAGCCAGACCGCCGGAGCGAGCCGTAGCAGGAGCGGGCTCATTCGAGCACCTTCAGCGCTTGTGCATACAGGGCTCGACGATCCGCCGCGCCATTCTGGCCGCCATTGATCCGCTGGGTAATCTTGTCGAAGTGCCCTGCATCAGCCAGGGCATTGAGCCCATTGATCGACCAGAACCAGGCCGCCGAATGTGCAGCCCACTGCGGTTGCTCCAGCAACTCGGGGGCCTTGACCAGATCCAGGCCCAGCGCTTCACCACAGGCCTGGTAGTTGGCCCGGCCGGTAATCTGAATCAAACCCCGGCCGCGGTACTTCAGGCCATCGCCATCCGCCTCGGGCGTATTACCCAGGCGCAGGGCCAGCGGGCCGGTGTCATATTTCGACAGGTAGGCGGCGTTGCCCAACTCTCGTACATAACGCAACTGCCCAGACTCATGACCAACCTGGGCGAGGAACGCGGCGACACGCTTGGGGCCGACGATCTGGCGACAGCCCATGGCTGCATTGAGGGCAGGTGTAAAAATGCCGGCATTCGCGCCGGCATTGGGGAAGATACGCAGCAGTTGTGCTGACGTGATGGGCATGGCGTTCTCCTTAACGCGTTTGACGAACATCGTCGAAAAATTCAATCTTAGCGATGGCGATGTTGAGCCGGCATTGTATTCAGAGCGAAACCGCACGAAGCTGCGCTGAACAAAAAGCAACGATTTCAGTCGATTAGCAGATCGTAACCGCCTGAAACACCTTGAGATATCGAGGGAAACCTGGAAACTTCAGCATCCAACCCTCCTCTTCGACGGCAAGGCCACGTACTCGAATAGTCCCGGCACAAAGGATGATCTGAACAAGGAAAGACAGATGAGCAAGGAAACTTCAGGTAGATCGTGTAGCAAGGGTCCTCCCGCCTCCCGGCCAAGGCGAATCTCACCTGATGAACTGAGAAACACAAAAAGCGGCCCGGTCTTTATTATCGCCTCAGGCAATTCGGCGAAGCATTTCCCCATCCATGAGTTTGCCGACATCCCGATGATCACCATGAATGGCGCCATATCGATGTTCGCCGACACCGATATAAAACCGTTCTTCTATGTCTGCTCCGATAATGACTTTCCCCGTCAGCAACCCGAGCTGTTTGCCACGGCCATGGGGCTCAGCGAAAACGTTGCCTTATGGGAAGACCAATTCGAAGTCATTGAAACCCAGCCGAGCGGACACACCCTGAGCCTGAAGAAAGCCCCGAGGGCCTCCTTCCTGGCGACGTTATTTGACAGAGAGCAGTCGTTCGTCCGGAAAACATCTTTCCTGAGCAAACGCAGCAAAGACATCGGCTTCAGCAAAAACATCGCCGCCGGCTGCTTCGATGCGCGAACCGTCATGTACCTGGCCTTGCAGATCGCCTACCACCTGGGATTCAACAAGGTGTTCCTCGTAGGCTTCGACTTGAACCAGGCCGCAGGCCGATTCTATGAAACGGCCCAAGGCAAACGTTCCCCCTGCGGCCTGGACCAGCACTATCACACCCGAATCCTGCCGTCCTTGAAGCTGATGGCGGACTCCGTCATCGACGAACGTTTCCAGGTCTACAACTTATCCGCCACCTCCCGGGTTCCCACGCACATCATCCAGAAAGTCAGCGTCGATGATGCGAAGCGACTGCTTGCGTCCAGATAAATATCGGCCAAAACCGCCCTCTTGGATACGTCACGCCTTGGCATCCAGACAGGTTGCATGAATCAAGCAGCGATAGCTTTTTTCCCGGTTGCCACTGGCGGTGACCTTGTCGATCGACCAGCGACCGCGCATGAAATCCGGCCAGGTGGGATCCAGCAGCACGATGCCCTCGGCGGACAGCCCCGGGTTACCCGGGCACTCGATCGTCACCTTGAGCGCTTCGCGCAGCATCCGACGCACCTCTCCTTCAGCGGCGGCGCGGGCATCGTCGGCGCTCTGGAAGCGCTGACGCAGGGTCTTGAACGGCGCGATGCCGCTCTCCTCGACCTGCAGCTTGCCCGCCGCCGCATCCCACCAACGGGTCTTGCAGCCTTGGTACTTGGCCCGGGCGCCTTCATCCAGCTTGGCCGAAATGAAGGCGTGGTCGCCCGGGCGATTGTTGGTCGTCACCGACAGTTTCATCTCGGGCAGGACCTTGCCCGACAACGACTTCGCCTGGCCACGCCGGGCCAGCACATACAGCTCGTTGACCGGCTTGGCGACGGCGTCATAACGGTGGGCCAGGCGCGTGAGGAACCCCATGTCGGTTTCATTGGACTGATCGATGTGCTCGATCTTGATCAACGACAGGTCCGGCGCCACTCGGGGGGAGAACCCGTGCCTGGAGGTCAACTGACGAAACAGCGCCCCCAGGGTCGTCGGGCCATGGCTGACGGATCGGCGTTGCTTGAACCCGGTCTGGTCCACCGCGCTGAACGGCGCTGCCATGGCCACCAGCACGAGTTGCAGGGGAAACAGGAACGGCGTGCGCCGGGCGATGACGAACTCGCCTTTGTCCACCAGACCCGACTCCAGATAGCCGACCCGCAGGCCAATCTTGCCGCCCAGGCTGGGCAACCCTTCGAGCCCGTCCAGGCTGATGGTGAGCGTCAGTTGATCGGACTCGATACCCGCCGCGTCGACATGCTCCCACTTGAGCAGGCGTTCGTTGAGCAGCGCGGCGTTCGCGCCATAAATTTCCACCGCAGGCGTGAAACCCAATGACATGTCGCCTCCTTAATCCCAGGCCGAAACCGGTGGGGTTGCCACGGGCTTGAGGTCCACTTCCGGCAAGACAACCCATACGCCCGCCGGCAATACCGGGCTCCATTCAGCCAATCCCGGATTGAGCAGCCAGAGCGCCTCCTCGACGATATCGTCACAACGCTCCAGTTCTCGGTACAGCAACAGATTCACCGAATCACCGGCGATACTTCGAACCCTACGCATTGGCGAACTCCATCAATTCAACCACCCAGCCGACCACCATCGCCGTACCGTCATCAATGATTTCGGTCTGGGTTTCCGTGACCTTGTTGATCTGCCACAGGCCCCAGTTGCGGCCGATGCCATCGACCAACGGCAGCGGGATGCGCTGCGCCTGCAATGCGCGCAGCTCATCGAGACGATCCATGGCCGTCGCGTACATCGACTTGCCCGTGATCGTCAGCCCTTGCAGCCCCTGGCCGATCTGGCTGGACTTGGGTTTGCTGGTGAGAATGTCGATGCTTTTCCAGCCACCGTCCGATGTGTGTACCAACTGGTGGTACGCAAACTTTCTCGACAGCCCAAAGATGAAACTGCCGAGTGCCATTTGTTGACGCATCACGTACCTCCGTCGGTCAGGGCGGCGTCACTGCGCATGGCCAGTGAGCTGGGCATGGTCGTCAAGCCGAACTGGCCCGAGAGCTGCTGCACGACCAGGTTGGCCAACTGACTGGCACTGGCCTGGTCCTGGCCGTTGATGTAGATGTTCGCGGTCATGGTGTTCTGCTGTGTGGTTGTCTGGGTGCCGGCCAGGTCTTTGCTGATCTGGTCTGGAGCGGCGAGCCTGTCGGCGGGAGCGACGAGTTTTTCACCCAGGGATGCGCCGACATCGCTCCCCAGCCAGCCGCCCAGCAGCCCGCCAATCACCCCTCCGATGGCAGTGCCGATCACCGGAACGACACTGCCCAAAGCGGCACCGGCCGCAGACCCCGCGGCAGCGCCTGCCCAGCCGCCACCCGCGGCTCCCAGGCCTGCGCCCATCATCCGTTTGTCGCCGGTCAGCACACCCTCGGCCACATCAGCGACGGCGCCGACGGCTTTCAATGGGCCGGGTGCGTTGCGCGTCATCGAGCGTAATGAGGCCGTGGGCCCGAATGAAAAACGCCCTGTGCCTCCCCGCGAGCCCCGTGCACTGACGCGTACCTTCGGCCCTCTCGTGGATTCGGAACGCTGGCTGGCATTGCTTGTATCCAACTTGTCCCCAGGAGGATTTCTCCTGAAATCTTCGGATATCACCTCGCCCAATCGGCCGGGAAGGTGCGCAGCAGCCTTGCCCAACACCCGCTTGGCCACCTGATTGGACATCTCATCCGCTACGGCCTTGAGCAGCGCCCCAACCAGCGGTTTGATCGCCGCGCCCAGCAGCACAATGGCCGCGGTGGCTTTAGGGGAGGACTCAGCCAACTCACTCAGGCCACCGGTCAGCGAACCCAGCCACTGAAACGAGCTATCCGCCACAGGCATCAGGGCGTTTCCCGTGGCCATCGACAAACGCTCGTTGCGGGCGTTGAGAATGTTCAACTGGCCTTGCCGGGTGTTCGATAGCGCCAACGCGTCCTGCCGCACCGAGCCGTCGTTGCCCAATTGCGACGTGGCGTATTGGCTTGGGTCTTTCACCTGCAAGAAGGCGGCGTTCACATCGGGCAGTTTCTGCGCCATGCGCAGCACCGCCTCATCGCCATTGCCGAATAGCGTAGCGGCAAGGGTCGAGCGCTTTTCGGCCGGTTGCGCGTTCAACGCCGCCAGCACCGTCATCACCGTGCCAGGCGCGGTGTCCTTGTCACGCAAACCGCTCGCCACCGCCTTGGGCTCCAGGCCCAGCTGTTTCCAGGCCGTTTGCTCGGTGGCGGAGGTCTGGTCAGCCTTGCCCAGAGCCGTGGTGAAACTATCCAGCGCCACGCCAGCTTCAGCTTGTCGGGTACCGGTATTGAGCAACGCCGCCGTCAACGCTGCGGCTTGTGCAGGGGCCAGGCCTGCCGTCGTCGCCGCCGCACCGTCACGCTGCAAGACCGCGCCGATCTCAGCCGGTTTCGCACCATTGGGTAGCTTGCCCAACTGGTTGGCGGCATCCGCCAAATCAAAGGCTTCGCCGCCGTTGAGCTTCATGGAGATGCGCCAGTCGGCCAGCATTTCGGCGGCCTTCATGGCCGGCATATCGAACGCCGTCGCAGTGACGCCAGCATCCGAGGCAAAACGCGACAGCGCCAACTGTCGCTCCGAGGGATCGTGCACGTCACTACCGATGCCCTTCCCCGCCGCCAGGCTTTGCATCCTCACCACTTCAACCGCCGTGGTGCCCCTGGCCGCCACCAACGGTGCGGTGGCGATCTGTTGGGTGGACTCAGCCACCTGTTGAATCTGGCGCGGGCCGAATTGGGTGGCCTTTTTCAGATCGGCCATGGCCGAATCCATCGCTATCGCGGGTTTGAGCAGCGCCGGTGGTTCAATACCGCCACTCGGCTTGCCCTTTGGCTCACTGGCCGACTCGCCCTTGGCGTCGGCGCCCATCGTTTGGGAGAACAATCGTTGCGCCGACAGCTTCACAGTCAGCGACTCGATCGCGGTGGTCAGCAGACCGAGCTTGAGCCCGAGTGTTTCCAGCGCCAGATCGAGGCTCGCCAGTTGATCCCTGGCGAACGCGCCTTGCGCCGACACGCCACTGGTGAGGCTGGTATTACCGAACGCCAACCCATTCTCATTGAAGGCTGCGTATTTGAGCGAATATCTATCGTCCGCCATCCCGCTCTACTCCTGTTTCACGCCAAGGCGAGCGATCGCGATGTCGTAGCGGCGCAAGGCCTTGCCGGCGTCCCACTCCAGGATTTCCGCCTCACTTACCGAGTAAATGAGCGGCACCACATCGAGGATCACTTCGATGTCGCGCTCCGAAAGAAGTCCGCCGGTTTGTTTAAAAAATCGTCGATGCGCACCTGCAACTGGGTCCAGTCGGGCACGGTCAGCCGGTCGAGATCGGGAATCATCAGACCGGCGCAATGGGCGGTGATGAACTCGGCGCGTTCCTTGGCCGTTTTCAGTTTTTTCATCGCCTTGGTGGCACGCAGCACTGGCATTTCCAGGGTCAGCGAAGTCATGCTGCGCCCCGCGACGTCGAGCGGTTGCAGCAGCTGTACCTGGTCAGGGTCGGCGGGTGCGCCGGCCACCTGTTCCAGGAAGTGGGACGTCGGAAGGGTGGACATTTCATGCACGTATTGCGCAATGCTCACGTAGTCCGGGCGCTTGAGCTGGTCGAGTTCCTTGACCGACAGCCCCGTGGCCAGTTTGGCCAGTTCGAAGAACTGATCGTCTTCGTCATCGCCAGCGCGGGCCAGGGCATCTTTTTGCGCGGCGTAGTACAGCGGCTTGAGGGGAAGTTGCTCGATCTGTGTTTCGTCGTCACCGGTGATCGGCGACAGCAAGACATGAACGGGAGGCGTCCAGGACATGGAATCAGTTCCTTGATGAATACTGGGAAGGCGCAACACGGGGCAGTAATCGCAAATCTCTGGCTGGGCGGATTCCCCTGTGGGAGCGGGCTTGCTCGCGAAAGCGGTGGGTCAGGCAACATTAATGTTGGATGTGCTGGCGCATTCGCGAGCAAGCCCGCTCCCACAGGGACTGCGTTTAACTGACCGGCATTGCGAGTACTGCGGTGATTAAGGCAACAACACCGCACGGCGAGCATCGCCGAGGATGTCGACGCCGTTGAGCACGAACTTCTGGGTGCGTACGTCGATGTCGATCACCGGGACGCCGTTTTCCAGGCGGTTGTAGGTGCGGCAGGACAGATCGAGGATGGTCTTGGGCTTCTCGTTCATCTTCAGCGTGGTTTCCTCAAGGGACTTCAACTTGCCGCCCACCGTGTGGTAGGTGAACCAGGTGTTGCCGTCCTGATCCTGGCCGGCTTCACGCACGTTCAGCAGGATGTCGTCGCCCACGCTCACGCCCAGCGCCAGCATGACTTCCGGACCGAGGCCTTGCAGCGTCAGCTTGGCCGTCAGCGCTTTGCCGGCCTTGGCCATCTCCTCGCCAATGAAACGGCCGCCACGCATCTCTTCCATCTCGAATTCGATCTTCGGCGGGGTGAAATCTTCCACGGTCGCCGACAACGGCAGGCCCTGCAGGGTGGCCGCGATGGCCTGTCTTACGCGGTTGGTAAACATTAGAGAACATCCTCCAGGAACTGCTCGATGATTTCATCGCGGGCGTTGAGTTGATAAATCATGTGTTCGTTCGGCGCGTAGCGGCCGTAGTCGATGACCACGTACCAGGTGCCATTCTTGTACTTCTCGACGCTGTTCAATTCCGGGTGCAGGTACACGCTACCGCCGGGAATGGTTTCGTCGGCGACCAGGGTTTGCAGCCAGTCGTTGATGCGCTTGACTTCCTGGTCCATGAACGACTTGGTCAGGTTCTTGGCCATGGCCTTCTGGCCGGCCTTCACCAGCTTGCGGCTGATGGCATCTTCCAGGCCGACGTAGCTGATGAACTTGCCGGTGATGGAACGGTTGCCCAGCAGCGAGAAGCCGCCGAGGATGGTCCGGGCGTAGTAGCTGACGCCGTAGCGGTTGAGCAGATCGCCTTCGGTGGAGGTGTCGAGGATGTTGTATTCGACGGTGCGGGAAACGTCTTCGGCGTAGGTGACCTGGTTGCCCGGGCTCTCCCATTGCTTGACCTTGGCCAGGGCGGCGATGGCCAGGCTCGACGGCGCCAGGAAGACGTTTTTCTTCGCAGCCTTGGAGTACACCGCTGGCATGTTGTGCACCACCAGGCAACGGTCGAAACCGAGGTCCGCGCCGCCCAGTTCCTGGCTGTAGGTCACCTGGTCGGCGACCGCGACGTCCTTGCCATCGAGCACTACACGGGCCTTGATGCGCTTGCCGAACGAGGCGAACTCTCTGGCCACGGCCTTGGTGCCGGTGAAGCCTGGCGCACCGATGATGGTCAGGTCTTCAGCGACCCCACTCAACGCGGCCAAGCCCAGCTTGCGCCCGGTCTGCGCCTCGATACCGCCGATCACGTTGTTCTGCGTGTCGGCCAGCGTGGCGCCCTCTTCGACGATGACCACGTACACCGGCACCTTGACCACTTTGAGGATCTGGTAGACGGCGTGGAACAACGTCCCCGCTTCGGCACCGGTCGGGTCCAGCTGGGCCTGGGTGGTGAAGCTGTTGATACGGAACGGGGTGTTTTTCGGAATCAGCGGGTTGGCATTCGGCGCGGTGCCGACCAGCCCGATGACGTTGTCACCCAGGCCACCCATGGCCTCGGGAGATTCAGTGGCATTGACGGTAATGCCGTTGTGCTCGAAGTTCAAAACCTCAGCCATGGTTATTCAGCCTTCTTGGTGGTGGCCTTTTTGGCCGGTTTGGTGGGGATGGCTTGCGTGTCGACAGCCGGTTCGTGCGCCGCCAGGGCGCTGCTCAGTTCAAGACGACCGGCACTGCGCAAGGCATTGGCCTCGACATCCAGCAGATCGAGTTCCTGGCCGACGCTCGACCAATGGCCACCACCGATGGGGAATGGCAGCAACACGGTGTATTGCTTACGAATGGGCATCTACGGGTTCTCCAGACGCGAAAAACACAAAGCCCCAATCACGGGGCTTACTGCAGGCGAAAAAAAACCGCTGTCGCGGTTAGGGTTTACTTGATGAAAGCTGGCATCACAGGCCAGACAAACTTGGACGGGTCCTCGATCGCCTCGGGAATATCACGCAAGGTCTGACGGTAAGCCTTGACCTCAGCCCGCTGCGCTTCTGTCACGGGATAATCCGGCAGTTGGGTAAAGTCCGTATCTCGCAAAAGCTGATTGCGGCGGGTGCGAATGGCTGCCCACTCGATTTCATGCGACGGTATAGCGAGCGGAATATCAAGATGATCCGCGTTGGATGTATCAGACATGTTCGTTCCTTAACTGAAGACAACGGTTTCGGCCAAGGACAATTTGGTGCTCAAGTCGCCCAGATTGAACAATCGGCCATTGCCCACTCGCATCGTGTCGATACGCACAGTGGTGTAGTAAATATTGGGAATCAGAATTCGCATGACAATATTGCCGTTGGTATCGACATACACAGCTGGCGTCATGTTCCCGAAAGTCGAAACACTTTGCAGGACCCGCGTGGGCTGATAGCAATACCCCACCAAGGTTTCGTCGATTATTTTTGCTGTGCCGTAGCTGTAACCCTTGATGTTGAACCAGAACATTTCCGAGTGGACATTGATGTTCAGCGGCACTCTGAAATGCATGTACACGTTCGCGCTGGCACCCAAGTTAGTCGATACAAAATCACCTTGTGCCGTGGCGCCATAGACGCCGCCAGTCCCGTAGACATGCCCTTGCAACACGTTGCGACGAATCGTGCCAAGCGCAGTTGGATCTCCTTCAACATCCTTCAGGCTTCGCCACTCATTGAACTGGGCCAAAGCCGTGGCCATGGTCGTGTTGATACTGCCGATCTTCCCATTGACCACTGTGGTCAAATTGTTGGCCGCTGTCACCAGCGACGCGATAGTGGTTTCCAGGCTCACGTTGTCAAACTCCTTGTGCTATTGATTTATTTGGCGACTTCAAGCGTCATTACCCGAAACAGCAAGCCGACATGCCGTGCCATGTTGTCGATATTGGCAGTCGCTACGGTGGCAATTTCCTCGCTCAACAGGATGTTCAGATTGTCAGACCCGACGACCACCGTGACGCTTTGCGCCGGTAATGGCGAAATATCAAGCGTGAACTTTTGCAGTACACGGGCCGCGGCCGCCTTGTAGGTCAGCAACTTTCCAGCCACCGAATAGACCGCCAGCAACGTCCCAGTTGACAGATAAAATCCGAACTCACCGATCTCGTATTCATCTGCTCCGTCGAACAGCGCGGCCATTCTCAGTTGCCCGGGATCAAGGTCTTCGTAATCCACAATCGCCACGCGCTGCCGTTCATTGCGAAGCGCTGTTTCCGATCCATTTGGATCGTAGCGGGCGGTGCCGGCACCGATGTGAGTGATTTCACCTTTCAAACCTTGGTTCTTTGCCTGCAACACCTCCGCCAAGCCGGCGGAAGTGAAGCGAACCAAGCGCGTTATATCTTCTGTCATGGCTGCGCCCTGAGGTCGTAATCGTTAATGATGTAGGGTTGGAAAACCCCGATATTGGCAAGCCGCGCGTCGAGTTCGAGCATGGGCAGCGTCCCGCACAGAAACAGCTCTCCCTCGCTCAACGGGCTGTGCATGACTGCGGTTGCTGCGAGTCCTCCGCTCGTTTGATGCACGAGAGTGATGGTGGCCTGGTCGCGCTCGCTCTTGGCTGCATTGATTCGCTGTATCAGCCGATTGTGATCACCACTGGCCCAGCTTTGGCCGATGATGGCTTGCACATCAAAGGTGTAGGGGTGAGCGCGAGGGTGCTGTTCGTACCAAGCAGTAACCTGAGGTGTGAACCCCAGAGATTCGACGGCGTGGTTCAAAGCCTGGCGAGTACCGGCCTGGCGCTGGATCTGCCAGGACAATGAAACCGTTAAACGTTTTTCCTGGTCGCTGGCTTGCGCATCCCATTCGCTGACACCCCGATCCGCGGCCAAGTAAGGCAAGAAGATGGGCGGGGTTTCATCTGCATTCATCAGCTCGGGAAACGGCGGATCGATGCGTTCGAGCAGCCGGGCGAAACCGAGATCCAGCGCCCGTTCCAATGGCGAACTGTTGATCGGCAGCAGGCTCAGGCGGGGTGTGTCGTCAGTCATAACGTCTCCACCTCGACCTCAACGCCTGTGCAATACGGGGCTTGAAAAGCCGTCGTCACGATCGGCTGGAGCGGTTCGAGAATCTCCAGCTGAACCGCGCCGGCACTGTGCAGCGTATAGTCGATCCAGCTCGGGTCCACCCGACCTTCCAGTCGATGACACGCCTCGGCGTATTCCCGCAATTGCTGTTCGGCGGCAACCTGGGTCAAGCCTGAATCCGGGCCGGCGTTGATCTTCGCCACGACGCGGATTTTGTAGGGTTTGATTTGCGCGGCCTGCACGATGACCAGATCGGTTTCCGGCCGTACATCAGGCCGGGCGAAGTGCTGGCGAACACCGTTCAGCAGCGCTTCGGATGGTGTGCCGTCGCCCTCGCGGGAAAGCACCGTGACCGTGACTTCGCCCGGTGCCGTCCGGCGTCCGTTGCCGTCCTTGACTTGCGCGGCGAGACCATCCGGATCGAACGTGTAGGTCACGTTCACGACACCGCCAGCGGCACTGTCTACCTTCACCACTGGCCGTTCGCCGAGGGTGAAGATCTCCCGCCGATACTGCATGCGCGAGCCCGCCGCCGGAGCATGGGGCGCCAGGTAGTAACGCAAGCGAGCGTCATCGTCGCTCTCGTAGACCGGGGCGATGGGCGGGAAAGCCGCCGGATCGCCCGCATCGAGCAACTGACGTTCGAGCCCCATGTCCGCCAGGCGAGCATCGAGGTTGGTCCCGGTGGCCCACCACGCCAGCATCTGCTTGATGCGGGCGTTGTATTTGCGTTCGTGGGTTTGCAGCCGGACGCAGAACGCCTCAAGGGCCAGGGTCAGCAGTTCGCTTTCGTTTTCGAGGCTGTCCACCAGCTTCGCCGCGCTGGCGGGAGAGCGTGCCGCGACGTACTCGACCACAAAGGTCTTGAACTCCGCGAGAAGGTCCTCGAATGCTTCGACGGTGACGATGGCCGGTTCGGCCAGTTGGTTCTGGCCGGGTATCAACATGCTCATGTCACCACCTCGAAAGTCTGTTTGCGGTTTTTCCAGGTGCCGGCGAAACGCAGCAGCAATCCGGCACCGTGCCGGCTGGCGACAATGACCTGCGGCTCGAAATCATCGATGCCGTTGTCCGGGTTGTAGAACGCTTGGGCCGCGTGGCTCTGGGCGAGGATCAGCAGGTCGTCGCCGAGGTTCTGCCCCAGCAACTGCGTGAGTGCGCAGCCATACAACGGGCGCTTCTGGCGAGTGCCCAACGGCGTGGTCAATGCACGGGTGGCGCGCTGCACGAACTGCAGCCAGTCGTCGACCGTGGCGCCGGTATTTCGATCGATTCCAATCATGAGGAAATCTCTTATGCGGTACTGATGACGCGTCCCTGGTGATCCACCACCGGGCCGCTCAGGTGCACACCGGAAGCGTCGAGCCGGATACCGACGGCGCCGACTTGCAATTCGATGGCCTCGGCTGTCATCGCCAATCGCGACGGGCCGATGTTCAGTTGGAGGGCTTCACGGGAACCGCTGAACGCCGCCGGGCCGTTTTGCCAGTGCAGGACATGGCTGGCATGGTCGTAGCCGTTTTCCGTACCGTCCTGATAGAGGCGCCGCGTCAGCGAGGCCTGGGTCGAGACGGGCGGGAACTGACCGCCGTTGAGGCCGAACAACGCCACCGCCTGCCCGCCGCTCTCGCCGCCGCCATGGTTCAGCAGCAGACACTGCTCGCCCACGGACGGAATCCGCGACTCGCTCTGGGCGCCGGCGCTCGGATTGAAAAAGCGGATCGCCGGTGTCAGCAACCCGCCATGGCTGACTTTGCAGGTATTGCTGGCCGCATCGACTTCCTGGCAAACGCCGATGCGGCAGAAACTCTCCGCACGCCGATGCAGGTCTTCCAGCTCGGTTTCCATCTGTGCCAGACGCTCGATGATCGGCCCCAGATGCATCCGTAACAGCCCATCGAACATGGCTCAGCCCTCGAGTGCGGTGTATTGATCCGGGTCGTCGATGTTCGACACTTCCCAGGTACGGGCAAATTTCGGGATGCCCAACGGGTCCTCCAGCAGCGTCGGGCCGAGGTACAGGGTTTGGTTGAAGGAAAGGGTCCAGGCGGTGTACGCCCGTGCTTCGTGGATGAATGTGGAGGCGAGGCCATCGATCTCCGTGGGCAGATCGCATTGATCGCCCGACAGGCCCCAGCGGTTATCCACGACCAGGTGCTTCAATTCACCGGCCAGATCGCAGGCCTCCCAGCCTGGAACGGCCATGACCACTTGCAGGGAAACCGTCAGGACATGGGCGATACGCCCATCATTGGCGCGGTTGCCTGACGCATCGCGCTCAATGGCAATCAGCACCCAGGGTTGGTCGTCGGTGCCATCGAACGCCTGAGGGCTACCGACTTTCAAGGTGGGATAAATGGCGCGCAGCGTCTGGGCAATGGCCGAGAACAACTGCGACGGTTTTTCGATAAGGGCAGGCATTGATCGCCTCCTTTTGTATGGATCAGCGCTGTCGATTCACTGCTGGTCGGGCGGAAGGTCCCGCGGTGGCACTTCGCAAACGCCGATCCGCTTGGCGACCCAGCGCTCGTAAAGACCGATCGCCACATCGGCACCGGCCATGGCGGTCAGGCAACCCAGGGCGCAAGCGCTCCAGATCGACATGCCGAGGGCATACAACAGCATGGTTGCCGAAACCCCGCAGACCACGCAGGCACCGGAGCGCAGGACCACGCGGCGCAGCAACGGCCAGCCACGGGCCCCCTCCTTGTCGGCGCGCCACATCTCGCCGGACACCCCGCCCACCAGGGCGAGCACGATGACCAGCCAGATCGGCATGTCCAGCAACGCTTGTTGCTCGTTTGTCATGTCTCGTTTCCTGGGGAGTGAGGGATTGAAGTTGAGGGGACCCATCGCGCTTATCGAGTGATGAGCATGTCGATGCTGGTCGAGTCGCAGGAGTTGTCGGACTTCCTGTCGATGACCAGATAAAGCGAAGACGTCGGCGTAACCGCTACGCTATTCAACATAAACGTAGTGCTGCCGCCGTTTGCCAGGCTTCCGGACTGGAGCACGGTGTCACCCAGGTTCAGCGACCAGCCAATCCCATCCCCGCAGGCGTTATGCAGGTCGTTGACCCGACCCAGCACGTTGATGTTGCCGGTGACAGGACTGGCCCAGCGGAAGATGCTCTGGCTGTTGGTGCCGGGATGTGTGGCTACGTCGCCCTGCTTGAATACAAAACTGGTGCCTGAACCCGTGAAGGTGACGTTTGCGTGGGGAATTAAAATCCAGGCTCCCGTAGCACTGTCCTGCCAGCAGGTGGTTGGCTGGCCATTGCATGTCCCCGCCTGGAACGTAGGCATGAGCGTGTAGTTGGCCGAGGCATTCACCCCCGATTTGTTTTGCATGAACGACCATGGCGAACCGGCCGGTGCGGCTTCGGTCATCAGGTACATGTCCCGGGCCAGGTTCCACGACATGGCCGTATCAGCCCAAGTGTTCAGGGTTACGAAGGACGACAGAAACGCAGTCGCCAGTAGGATTTTTTTGAGCAATTTCATTTTTCTTACCTCGATGGATGTCATTGAGCACGGAGTGCAGGGTCTCCTCCGCACGCTGTTCGCTCGCCGGCGCTCACTCGAGGCTCAACGGCCTTCACATGATTCAACGTCCCACATCGGGAGCATTTGATCTGGAGTTCGGTGTTCTCGCCCACGCGGGCCAGAAGTCGTTTGCAGTGACCGCATCTGAAATCCTTCAACATTGAAAGCCCTCCATTGGCGGCGGTGATGTGGTTGAACGCACCTCACGGTGCAGGCATTCCAAAAAGCCCGGTTGCCCAGGCTTTTCAGTAATGCGCTTGATCTTTCGGCGCGGCTGGCGCGGTACGGATCCATTCAAATTGTTCCTCCGACCGCGGTCCCTGCCCGCCGGATAACTGCTTCTGGTGCTTTACGCTGCACACCCGGGTCAGTTGCCAACCCTCTGAACCGTTAAGGCCGATTCATCGCTGCCTGTTGGTGGAACTAAAGAGCTTTGTTGCCAGCCGCTTTGTCGAGCGGCTTGGACACAGAATATGCATGGATGCATATACAGTCAATGCGTAAATGCATTTATTTATGCACTTGGAATGCGCAAATGCATGGAGCCCTTATAAATACGGGGCTGCGAGTTTTCGGGAGGCGAAAAAAAACCCGCACGGCGGCGGGTTTTTATCTGACAGCGGAGGGGTTAACGGGCGTACATGCCCCACCAGAAGACGTGACCGAGGATGACGATTTGCTCGTCCTGCATTTCCTGGAACGTGTAGTCCTCATCCGGATGCTCGTCGCGGTTGAAGCTGCGCAGGCGGATACCGGTGGGCAGGCGATAAAGCTGCTTCACCCGCAGTTGGCCGTTGTGATTGATGGCGTAGAGGTCACCGTCGACGATGTCGCCGATCCCGCATTTGCCGGCGTTCACCCCGACCGTGGCACCGTCGCGCAGCACCGGCAACATGCTGTTGCCGCGCACCGTCACGCACTTGGCCTGGTCGAACTGCACGCCGTTATGCCGCAGGCTACGCTTGCCGAAGCGCAGGCTTGAGCGCTCGCTTTCCTCGATGACGAATCTTCCTGATCCAGCAGCCAATTCAACCTCGCGCAGAAAAGGGACCGACACTTCGTCTTCTTCGACGGGTGTTTCATCGTCCCACAGGCTTATGTCCTTGAGTTCGGAATGCGGCTCATCGCGGCGAACATTGACAGCGGGCGCAACGTCCGCGCGCCCGCGCAACTGATCGGTACTCACGGCAAAATATTCGGCGATCTTCGAGATGTGTTTATCCGAAGGGTCGACGATCTTGCCGCTGAGAATCCGCGAGAGGGTGGACTGAGGCACGCCGGTACGCCGGTGAAGCTCCGTGGGGGAGATCCCGTGCTGATCGAGCAATGCTCTTAATACGGTAGAAACGTTGCGTTTTTGCATAACGCGCATAGTGCTTGTTCTTTTCGCAGAAGACAAATGCTGTTTTGCATAAATATGCAATTTCAAGCCTTTTGCATTCATTGTGGCGAGGGAGCTTGCTCCCGCTTGGGTGCGAAGCGCCCACAAAAAGGGTCTGCTGCGCAGCCCAGCGGGAGCAAGCTCCCTCGCCACGGAATCGCCCTACACTCCCATAGGAAAAGGCTCCGCCCCCGTCCTTCAAATCTGCGACACCAGGCTACATCGCCTTGCGCCTCTGCCTACAACTGCGCCAGAATCCGCCGGCTTGTCCACCTTGGATCCCATCGGTACTTTGATTCTCGTCACTGCCCATCAGTGATCGGGTTTAGTCGCTCGGTATTCCAAGGTGCTCATTGCTCCATTCAGTCAGGTACTCCTATTCCTGCACTTGATGGTAGCTGTGCGCAGGGCGCCCTCGGGCGCGCCGGTTTCTTGGATCCCCGGTCGACTAACCTGCGTACAGCTGCCGCCCCTCGTTTAGTCGCGAGTGAGTGGAGGCTCAACTTCAAGGATCCATACAATGCCGAAGAACACTCCAAATCCCCCAGACGATCACATCTCCCGCAGCCAGTCGGTCAACACCAAGAAACTCGATGACGCGGCCACCCGCGCCCTGGACTATTACCTCAAGCCGAAAGCCGACAAAGAAACCTGCGACACCCCCGTCACCCTTTTCATCATCGCCCCCGACATCGACGCCGAATGCCTGCTCGCCAACCTCAGCGAAACCCTGGCCTCGGCCAATGCCATGGTCAGTGACCTGGCATTCGACCTGGAGGGCTCGCGACGGCATATCGCGTTGGGGGTCCAGCAGATGATTGAGTTGGGCCAGTTGCTGGCGAATCGGGCGTTGGATGTGGTTGAAGTGAGGTAGGCCTTCTAAGAGAAGCCCGAGTAATCATTGTGGGAGCGAGCTTGCTCGCGATAGCGGTAGTCCAATTACAACTAAGTAGTATTGGCAGCCGTCATCGCGAGCAAGCTCGCTCCCACAGTTGGATCGGGGTACAACCGGAGAAACAGGTCGGCTATCAGGCCGCCTCGCGGTGGACGTTGATCTCGGCGCCCCATTAACCACGCTGGCTGAACGAAGGTATTGCGCAGTGGGCAACCCGGCATGGATGCCGGGTTAGCCGCGCTGGGCCATGAATGGCCCTTCGCGGCGGCCCACGGAGCAATGCCTTCGTTCAGGCATGCCGAGCCTAGGCGAGGCACCGAGTGGTGGGGCATGAGCGTTTTGCTTACTTTTCGCCGGGCCGCGCAGGCTTCTCAAAGTGAGCCGCTGTAAGAGCGGAACCGTCAGCAGCCATTACCGCAACAACGGATATTCACCCAATCCTAAAAACCACTCGCGCCTGGGTCCCCCCCGACCACCCATGTTAACCTTGCGCCCATCGCGGAAAAGCCGGGCCAATGCCCCTCCTTTTGCCCCACACCTTTCAACGAGCTTGCCTGACACCCATGAATACAGCCGTGAACGACCTGTCCTCCCACACGCCCATGATGCAACAATACTGGCGCCTGAAGAACCAGCACCCCGACCAGCTGATGTTCTACCGCATGGGCGACTTCTACGAGATCTTCTACGAGGATGCGAAGAAGGCCGCCAAGCTGTTGGACATTACCCTGACGGCGCGTGGGCAATCGGCGGGCATGGCGATTCCGATGTGTGGGATTCCTTACCACGCGGCGGAAGGTTACCTGGCGAAGCTGGTCAAGCTCGGCGAATCCGTGGTGATCTGCGAGCAAGTCGGCGACCCGGCCACCAGCAAGGGCCCCGTGGAACGCCAAGTCGTGCGGATCATCACCCCGGGTACGGTCAGTGACGAGGCCTTGCTGGATGAACGCCGGGACAACCTGATCGCCGCGGTGCTGGGCGATGAACGCCTGTTCGGCCTGGCGGTGCTGGACATCACCAGCGGCAATTTCTCGGTGCTGGAAATCAAGGGCTGGGAAAACCTGCTGGCGGAGCTGGAGCGGGTCAACCCGGTGGAACTGCTGATCCCCGATGACTGGCCCAAAGACCTGCCGGCAGAAAAACGCCGTGGCGTGCGACGTCGGGCGCCGTGGGATTTCGAGCGGGATTCGGCGCTGAAAAGTCTCTGCCAGCAGTTCTCCACCCAGGACCTCAAGGGCTTCGGCTGCGAGAACCTGACCTTGGCCATTGGCGCGGCCGGTTGCCTGCTGGCCTACGCCAAGGAAACCCAGCGCACCGCCCTGCCCCACTTGCGCAGCCTGCGTCACGAACGCCTGGATGACACCGTGGTACTGGACGGCGCGAGCCGCCGCAACCTGGAACTGGACACCAACCTGGCCGGCGGGCGCGACAACACGTTGCAATCGGTGGTCGATCGCTGCCAGACCGCCATGGGTAGCCGCCTGCTGACCCGCTGGTTGAATCGGCCGCTGCGGGACCTGACCGTGCTGCTGGCGCGTCAATCCTCCATTACCTGCCTGCTGGATCGTTATCGCTTCGAGCAGTTGCAACCGCAGCTCAAGGAAATCGGTGACATCGAGCGAATCCTCGCCCGTATCGGCCTGCGCAACGCCCGTCCCCGTGACTTGGCGCGCCTGCGCGATGCCCTCGGTGCCTTGCCCGAACTGCAAGTGGCGATGACCGACCTCGAAGCGCCGCACCTGCAACAACTGGCGCGCACCACCAGCACTTATCCAGAGCTGGCCGCGCTGCTGGAAAAGGCCATTATCGACAACCCGCCGGCGGTGATCCGCGACGGTGGCGTGCTGAAAACCGGCTACGACGCCGAACTCGACGAGTTGCAAGCGCTGAGCGAAAACGCCGGACAGTTCCTGATCGACCTCGAAGCCCGGGAAAAAGCCCGCACCGGCCTGGCCAACCTCAAGGTCGGCTACAACCGCATCCACGGTTACTTCATCGAGCTGCCGAGCAAGCAGGCCGAGCAAGCCCCGGCCGATTATGTTCGCCGCCAGACCCTCAAGGGCGCCGAGCGTTTCATCACCCCGGAACTCAAGGCGTTCGAAGACAAGGCGCTGTCAGCCAAGAGCCGCGCCCTGGCCCGGGAAAAGATGCTCTACGAAGCATTGCTCGAAGACCTGATCAGCCAATTGCCACCGTTGCAGGACACCGCCGGTGCCCTGGCGGAACTGGACGTGCTGAGCAACCTGGCCGAACGTGCCTTGAACCTGGACCTGAACTGCCCGCGCTTCGTCAGCGAGCCGTGCATGCGCATCAGCCAGGGGCGTCACCCGGTGGTCGAGCAGGTCCTGACCACGCCGTTCGTGGCCAACGACCTGAGCCTGGACGACAACACCCGCATGCTGGTGATCACCGGTCCGAACATGGGCGGTAAATCCACCTACATGCGCCAGACCGCGTTGATCGTGCTGCTGGCCCACATCGGCAGTTTCGTCCCGGCGGCCAGTTGCGAGTTGTCCCTGGTGGACCGGATTTTCACCCGGATCGGCTCCAGCGACGACCTGGCCGGCGGGCGCTCGACCTTCATGGTGGAAATGAGCGAAACCGCGAACATCCTGCACAACGCCACCGAACGCAGCCTGGTGCTGATGGACGAAGTCGGACGTGGCACCAGCACCTTCGACGGCTTGTCCCTGGCCTGGGCGGCGGCCGAACGGTTGGCGCACCTGCGGGCCTACACGCTGTTCGCCACCCACTACTTCGAGCTGACGGTGTTGCCGGAAAGCCAGCCGCTGGTGGCCAACGTGCACCTCAACGCCACCGAGCACAACGAGCGTATCGTGTTCCTGCACCATGTGCTGCCCGGCCCGGCCAGCCAGAGCTACGGCCTGGCGGTGGCGCAACTGGCCGGCGTACCGAGCGAAGTGATCAGCCGTGCCCGTGAGCACCTGAGCCGCCTGGAAACCACCAGCCTGCCCCACGAAGCGCCACGCCCGACCAAGGGCAAACCGGCCGCACCGCAGCAAAGCGACCTGTTCGCCAGCCTGCCACATCCGGTGCTCGACGAGTTGGCCAAACTCGATCTGGACGACCTGACCCCACGCCGGGCGCTGGATTTACTCTATACATTGAAGACACGGATCTAACGCACAGGCTTTCAAGCTGTTAGAATCTCGCGCGGTTTGGGATGCTGCAGGCAATTAGCCTGGTCTGCAGACTATCGCTCCCGAACCTGGCGAGCCCACCGTGAACGGGTTCCGCTGCCGCCGCCTGAGGAGAGAATTAGAAATGACCTTCGTCGTCACCGACAACTGCATCAAGTGCAAGTACACCGATTGTGTAGAAGTCTGTCCGGTGGACTGCTTCTACGAAGGCCCGAACTTCCTGGTCATTCACCCGGATGAGTGCATCGACTGCGCCCTGTGTGAACCAGAATGCCCGGCGCAAGCCATTTTCTCGGAAGACGAAGTGCCGGCCGGCATGGAGAATTTCATCGAGCTGAACGCTGAACTGGCGGATATCTGGCCGAACATCACCGAGAGAAAAGACCCGCTGCCAGACGCCGCAGACTGGGATGGCAAGGCTGGCAAGATCGCAGACCTGGAACGCTGATTACCCATCGTTCGCTGAAAAGGCCCCTTGCGGGCCTTTTTGCTTTTCCGGATTCAAGAAATCGCAGGCAAAAAAAGGGGCGGTTTGACCCGCCCACATTTTTTCCCTAATCCCTTTAATCCTATTCATCGTCCTGATGAATCGCGTCCTGCGATGTCCTTCCTTCCCCATCGTCCTTGACGGGTGTGTCTGTCCGTCGACACAGGACTGATATTAGTATTTTCCCAGGCGAGTGCAACGCGGCTGATACAGGTGGCTTGCTCTGTCACACCACATTCACAAAATAAAAGACTTTATAAATCAGATAATTACAAAAAAATCACGAGACTTATAGCTGTCTGTCCCGCCAATGAGGAACCGATCACTTACGTAACACTAGGCAAAGGCTTACAAGTCGAACCTACAAATAGAGCGACCCTGGAAAAAACACCCCTTCGGAAACGGAAAAGCCCCGAACCAGTCGGGGCTTTTCTTGCTGCGCTGCACTCAGGTCATTGAAACAACGACTCGCTCGACAAGCCGTTCTTCTCCAGGATCTCTCGCAGACGCTTGAGGCCTTCCACCTGGATCTGCCTGACCCGTTCACGGGTCAAACCAATTTCCAGGCCTACATCTTCAAGGGTGCTGCTTTCATGCCCCCGCAAGCCGAAGCGGCGGATCACCACTTCCCGTTGCTTGTCGGTCAGCTCCGAGAGCCACTGGTCGATGCTCTGGGACAGGTCATCGTCCTGCAACAGCTCGCATGGATCGGTAGGTCGATCATCGGTGAGGGTGTCCAGCAAGGTTTTATCCGAGTCCGGCCCCAGGGAAACGTCCACCGAGGAGACTCGCTCGTTGAGCCCAAGCATGCGCTTGACCTCACCCACCGGTTTTTCCAGCAGGTTGGCGATTTCTTCGGGTGAAGGCTCATGGTCGAGTTTCTGGGTCAACTCGCGGGCGGCCCGCAGGTAGACGTTCAGTTCCTTGACCACATGAATCGGCAACCGGATCGTCCGGGTCTGGTTCATGATCGCCCGTTCGATGGTCTGGCGGATCCACCAGGTGGCGTAGGTCGAGAAGCGGAAGCCGCGCTCGGGGTCGAATTTCTCGACGGCGCGAATCAGGCCCAGGTTGCCTTCTTCGATCAGGTCCAGCAGCGAAAGCCCACGATTGACGTAGCGTCGGGCGATTTTCACCACCAGGCGCAAGTTGCTTTCAATCATGCGTTTTCGACCGGCCGGGTCGCCACTTTGCGACAGCCGCGCAAAATGAACTTCTTCCTCGGGGGAGAGCAGTGGCGAGAAACCGATTTCATTGAGGTACAACTGGGTGGCGTCGAGCGCCCGGGTGTAATCGATGTACTTATGTTGTTTAAGTGAAGCGGAGTGTCTGGATTTGGCACGAACGGAAGGTGGAGTCGCCCCTTCATCATTCGACATCGAATCCATAGCGATGCCGGTCTCCATAAGGAGAACCTCATCGTCGATGTCAAACTCCGGCACTTCTTTACTGAGAGCCATTGTTATAGTCCTTTGGTGAGTTCGACCTCAAGCTCAAGCGACGCCTTTATCCTTGGCAACGCTGGAGCCTGTTCCCTCTACGTGACGGAACAGGCTGACAATCAAATCAACGACGTGGCAGGAATTGCAGCGGATCGACTGGTTTACCTTGTCGGCGAATCTCAAAGTGCAGTTTCACCCGGTCCGTTCCCGTTGATCCCATTTCGGCAATTGTCTGTCCGACCTTGACCTGCTGCCCCTCCCGAACCAACAGCCTGCGGTTGTGACCGTAGGCACTGACGTAGGTATCGCTGTGTTTGATGATCACGAGTTCGCCGTAGCCCCTCAAACCACTCCCGGCGTACACAACCGTGCCATCAGACGCGGCTAAAACAGGCTGTCCCAAATCCCCGGCGATATCAATTCCTTTATTCAAACTACCGTTTGAAGAGAATTTTCCAATGAGAACGCCATTAGAAGGCCATCCCCAGCCAGTCGGGGCGGGACCCGCAGGAGGCATCGGAGCAGGGGCCGGTTTGCTCGCGACGGACGGTATTACTGCTGTGCCAGACCCCGCCGGCCGGCGAATGACAGTGGTTTTGCTCGACGACGAAGCCGTCGAACCCGACTGCGTCACCACCGCGGTAGGCGTTGAACCGCTACGGCCATCGAAGCGAATCGTCTGACCGGGGTGAATCGTATAAGGCGCAGGAATGTTGTTGCGCGCCGCGAGGGCCTTGTAGTCCCAGCCGTAGCGAAAAGCGATGGAAAACAGCGTATCGCCGCGACGGACTACATATTGGCCGGTCGTTACCGTAGGACGTTGAGGTGTTGCGCTGTTGCGATCGACAACCCGGACATTGCTCGACGGCGTACTGGAACAACCGACCAGCAAAGTGCTCAAGACAAGGCCAGTCACCAGGCGCCGAAAGCTCGTGATACCCATACGCTGCGCAATGACTGTGAGACTCACCCGCCGCTCCCTTTGTGGTGGCTGAAAAATTGGAGGCTGCCTGTCCAGGCAGCGTTCATACAAATATAGCTGGCAACGACTGCGCCTCTATTAATGAAGCGCAACGCGCCGCCGCACACGTTTGCTCGACGCCATTGGGCTCTGTTCAGCGAATCGGTGCCGCTGTAAGACACAGGCGTGGCCACGGAATTCAGCGCCTGTTTATAAATGCTCAGGCCAACGGTCCATTGAGCAACGGCACGAACCGAACCGCTCCCAGGACGTGTCGCGAAAAACCGTGTTCTTCGCGCACGATCAGCATCAGTTGCTGGACTTCACCGGCGCCCACGGGAATGACCAGCCGTCCACCAGGGGCGAGCTGGTCCAGCAGGGCCTGGGGCACGTCGGTGGCCACGGCGGTCACGATGATGCCGTTGTAGGGTGCCAAGGCCGGCCACCCTTCCCAGCCATCGCCCCAACGAAACACCACGTTGCGCAGGTTCAGCTCCACCAGGCGTTCCTTGGCGCGATCCTGCAGCACCTTGATCCGCTCGACGGAAAACACCCGCTCGACCAGTTGCGACAACACCGCTGTCTGGTAACCCGAGCCGGTGCCGATCTCCAACACCTTGTCCAGCGGCCCGGCCTCGAGCAGCAACTCGCTCATGCGGGCCACCATGTACGGCTGGGAAATGGTCTGGTTGTGGCCGATGGGCAACGCCGTGTCTTCATAGGCGCGATGGGCCAGGGCTTCATCGACGAACAGGTGCCGCGGCGTGCGGCGAATCACCTCCAACACCTGGGCGTTGGACAGCCCCTCTTCGTAAAGACGCTGGATCAGTCGTTCACGGGTCCGCTGGGAGGTCATGCCAATCCCGCGGCGCATCATATCGTCTTGCTCACGAGCCATCAGCTCAGCCCCTCCAGCCAGCCATCGAGACTTCGAAAGGCGTCATTGAAGGTACGGTCCAACTGCAACGGCGTGATCGAGACATAACCCTGCATCACCGCATGGAAGTCGGTGCCCGGCCCGCCGTCCTCGGCATCCCCGGCGGCGGCGATCCAGTAGCCGGCCTTGCCGCGTGGGTCGACCACGTGCATGGGCCTGGCAGCGCGGGCGCGGTGGCCCAGGCGCGTGAGCTGGATGCCACGGATATGATCGAGTGGCAGATTCGGGATATTCACGTTCAACACCGTACGTGGCGGCAGGTCCAGCGCACCATGGGCTTCGACCAATTTACGGGCGAAGTAGGCGGCGGTCGGCAAGTTGTCGACCTGGCGTGAGACAAAGGAAAAGGCAAACGATGTTTTCCCCAGGAAGCGACCTTCCAGGGCCGCGGCGACTGTCCCGGAATAAAGCACGTCATCCCCCAGGTTAGCGCCCAGGTTGATGCCCGACACCACCATGTCCGGTGCTCGTTCCAGCAACCCGTTGATCCCCAGGTGCACGCAATCGGTCGGGGTCCCGTTGAGGCTGATGAAACCGTTATCCAGATAGCAGGGGTGCAACGGACGGTCGAGCGTCAGCGAGCTGCTGGCGCCGCTTTTGTCCTGGTCCGGAGCGATGACCACGCACTCGGCAAAATCCGCCAGCGCAGCATAAAGCGCGGCAAGACCGGGTGCTGTCACCCCGTCGTCGTTAGAAATCAGAATACGCATGGGCTGTCCGTCTGCCCCACCGGCACCAGATCGACGAGTTCGCGCACCAAGACAGTGGCGAAACATCCGGCCGGCAGGACGAATTCCAATTGCAGAATGTCAGGCTGGGGATAATGCCACGACAGCCCGCCAATGGGCAGTCGCAGGATGCGACGTTCGTGACTCATTCCCGCGTTTATCAACCAGTCCCGCAGATCGGCCTCGCCCTCGGCGATGGCCTGTTCCAACGCAAAGGTCGCGCCGGCGGCAGGCGATGGCCCCTCGCCCCACTGCGGCCCGGTCGGGTGCAGATCGAGGATCGCCAGGCGTGGATCGCTGCATTCAGCCTCACCGGCCGGGAAAAAACTGCGGCTGTCGGTGAAGGCCAGCAAGTCGCCGACCTGCGCCTGCTGCCAGGTGCCATCGGCGACCCGCGCCGCCAGCACCCGGTTGAACAGGAAACTGCGGGCGGTGGACAACAGTCGCGAGCGCACGTTGCGCTGTTCCGGCAAGGCCTTGCGCGCGGCCCAGGCACGGGCATCGGCGACATTGCCGCCGTCATGGCCGAACCGCTGGGCGCCGAAATAATTGGGGATGCCCTGGCGCATGATCTGTTGCAGCCGCGCCTCGATGGCGGCCACGTCCCCCTTGAACTGGGTCAGGCGCAGGGTGAAGCCATTGGCCGAGTGCGCGCCGCGTTGCAGCTTGCGTCGATGCCGGCCGGTCTTGAGGATCTTCAGCGTGTCGTTTTCTGCCGCTGACAAGTCCGGATCGGCCTTGCCTGGCAATTGGACACTGAACCATTGGCGGGTCAGGGCCTGGCGGTCCTTGAGCCCGGCGTAACTGACGGTGCGCAACGGCACGCCGGCGGCCTTGGCGATGCGCCGGGCGGCCTCTTCAGTGTTCAGGCCACGCTTTTCCACCCAGATCCACAAATGCTCGCCATCGCCGGTCAACGGGATATCGAGCACTTCGTCGACCTGGAAATCTTCAGCAGTGGCCTTGAGGACCGCGCTGCCCAGCGATGGGCCGTAGGCACGCGGCCCCAACAGTTCCAGTTCGGTCATGGGCGCAGCAACAAGGCAACGGAATGGACGGCGATGCCTTCTTCACGGCCGACGAAGCCAAGCTTTTCGGTGGTGGTGGCCTTGACGTTCACTTGGTCCAGCTCAACTTGAAGATCCTCGGCGATCAGGCGACGCATCGACTCGATGTGCGGCGCCATCTTGGGCGCCTGGGCGACAATGGTGTTGTCGACGTTGCCGACTTTCCAGCCCTTGGCATGGATCAGCGCGACCACATGGCGCAGCAGCACGCGGCTGTCGGCGCCCTTGAATTGCGGGTCGGTGTCGGGGAAGTGCTTGCCGATGTCACCCAGCGCCGCGGCGCCGAGCAAGGCATCGCTCAAGGCATGCAGCAGGACATCACCGTCAGAATGCGCGAGCAGCCCGAAGCCGTGTGCGATCCGCACGCCGCCCAGAGTAATGAAGTCGCCTTCAGCGAAACGGTGAACATCGTAGCCGTGGCCAATACGCATAAAAAAACGCCCCGATTTTTGTCAGGGCGTGATTCTACCTGCATTAGGCGTTTAGAGCGCGCGCATGATGCTGCAAGTGGTCGTCAATGAAGCTGGCGATGAAGAAGTAACTGTGGTCGTAGCCCGGTTGCAGGCGCAGCTCCAACGGATGGCCGGCGGACTTGGCCGCCTGTTGCAAGGCTTCGGGCTTGAGCTGGTTGGCCAGGAAATCATCGCGATCGCCCTGATCCACCAGCAATGGCAACTTCTCCTGCGCCTCGGCAATCAATGCACAGGCATCCCATTCCCGCCATTTCGAGCGGTCTTCCCCCAAGTAACGGGAGAACGCCTTCTGGCCCCATGGGCAATCCATTGGATTGTTGATCGGCGAAAAGGCCGACACCGAACGGTAACGCCCCGGGTTGCGAAGGGCGCAGACCAGCGCACCGTGGCCGCCCATGGAGTGGCCACTGATGCCGCGTTTGTCCGAAGCCGGGAAATGCGCTTCGACCAGCGCCGGCAATTCCTGCACCACGTAGTCATGCATCCGATAGTGCCGCGCCCACGGATCCTGCGTGGCGTTCAGATAAAAGCCCGCCCCCAGGCCGAAGTCCCAGGCATTGTCCGGATCGCCCGGCACGTCGGCACCACGAGGGCTGGTGTCCGGCGCGACGATGATCAGGCCCAGCTCGGCGGCCATGCGCTGGGCGCCGGCCTTTTGCATGAAGTTCTCGTCGGTGCAGGTCAGCCCGGACAGCCAATACAGCACCGGCAACTTGCCGCCCTGCTCGGCTTGCGGTGGCAGGTACACGGCAAACACCATGTCACAACCGAGCACCTCGGAACGGTGCCGGTAGCGTTTGTGCCAGCCGCCGAAGCTTTTCTGGCAAGAAATGTTTTCCAGACTCATGACCGACCTCAGAAATGGATAACGGTGCGGATGCTCTTGCCTTCATGCATCAGGTCGAACGCCTTGTTGATATCTTCCAGGCCCATGGTGTGGGTAATGAAGGTATCCAGCGGGATCTCGCCCTTCTCGGCCATTTCCACGTAGCTTGGCAATTCGCTGCGCCCGCGCACGCCGCCAAAGGCCGAACCGCGCCAGACGCGCCCGGTCACCAACTGGAATGGACGGGTAGCGATTTCCTGCCCGGCCCCGGCCACGCCGATGATCACCGACTCGCCCCAGCCCTTGTGGCAGCATTCCAGCGCGGCGCGCATCAACTGCACATTGCCGATGCATTCGAAGGAGAAGTCCACGCCGCCATCGGTCATGTCGACGATGACTTCCTGGATCGGACGGTCGAAATCTTTCGGGTTGACGCAATCGGTGGCGCCCAGTTGCTTGGCGATTTCGAACTTGGCCGGGTTGATGTCGATGGCGATGATCCGCGCGGCCTTGGCCTTCACGGCGCCGATCACGGCCGACAGGCCGATGCCGCCCAGGCCGAAGATCGCCACGGTGTCACCCGGCTTGACCTTGGCGGTGTTGAGTACCGCGCCGATGCCCGTGGTGACACCACAACCCAGCAGGCAGACTTTTTCCAGCGGCGCTTCTTTTGGAATCTTCGCGATGGAGATTTCCGGCAGCACGGTGTACTCGGAGAACGTCGACGTGCCCATGTAGTGGAAAATCGTCTCGCCCTTGTAGGAAAAACGCGAAGTGCCATCCGGCATCAGGCCTTTGCCCTGGGTGGCGCGAATCGCCTGGCAGAGGTTGGTCTTGCCCGACTTACAGAATTTGCACTGGCCGCACTCCGGCGTGTACAGCGGGATCACATGGTCACCCACCGCCACCGAGGTCACGCCCTCGCCGATGGCTTCGACAATGGCACCGCCTTCATGACCCAGGATCGACGGGAAGATCCCTTCCGGGTCGGCGCCCGACAGGGTGTAGGCGTCGGTGTGGCAGACACCGGAAGCCACCACGCGCAACAGCACCTCGCCCGCCTTGGGCATGGCGACGTCGACTTCAACGATTTCCAGGGGTTTCTTGGCCTCGAAGGCAACGGCAGCGCGCGACTTGATCATTCGGGTACTCCAGCAAATAAAGACAAGACCGGGAGTGTAATCCTCCGCCGGACAATGAATAATCCAGCCAAAAGCAAAACATTATTGCTGCACAGGGATAATCCTTCATGTCCGATAACCGCTGGGAAGGCATCGACGAATTTGTGGCCGTGGCCGAATGCAGCCAATTCACCGCCGCCGCCGAGCGTCTCGGGGTTTCGTCCTCCCATATCAGTCGACAAATCGTACGGCTCGAAGAGCGTCTACAGACACGCTTGCTGTACCGCAGCACCCGCCGGGTGACCCTGACCGAAGCCGGACAAACTTTTTTGCAACATTGCCAGCGTCTGCAGGATGGACGCGAAGAAGCACTGCGAGCCGTCGGCGACCTGACCAGCGAACCCAAGGGCATGCTCCGCATGACCTGTGCCGTGGCCTATGGCGAACGGTTTATCGTGCCACTGGTGACGCGGTTCATGGGGCTCTACCCGCAGTTGCGGGTCGACATCGAGCTGAGCAATCGCCCGCTGGATCTGGTGCATGAGAGCCTGGACCTGGCGATTCGCCTGGGTCGCTTGCAGGACTCCCGCCTCGTCGCCACGCGCCTGGCCCCCCGGCGCATGTACTTGTGCGCCTCCCCTTCTTACCTGGAACGCTACGGCCGGCCCCACAGCGTGTCGGAACTGAGCCGCCACAATTGCCTGATCGGCAGCTCCGACATCTGGCAACTGGAACAGAACGGTCGGGAATTTTCCCAACGGGTGCAGGGAAACTGGCGCTGCAACAGTGGGCAAGCGGTGCTCGATGCGGCGCTGCAAGGCGTGGGGCTGTGTCAGTTGCCGGATTATTACGTGCTGGAGCATTTGCACAGCGGTGCGTTGATCTCGCTGTTGGAAGCCCATCAGCCGCCGAATACGGCGGTGTGGGCGTTGTATCCACAGCAGCGGCATCTGTCGCCGAAGGTGCGCAAGTTGGTGGATTACTTGAAGGAAGGGTTGGCTGAGCGGCCGGAATATCGGGGTTAGGCTCGACCGGTTTCTGTCCGTGGTTTATCCGGCGCCTGGGCTATCGCCTTCGCGGGCAAGCCCGCTCCCACACTTGGCCTCAGTGGATACCTGTTTTTTGAACAACCGAGATCGAGTGTGGGAGCGGGCTTGCTCGCGAAGGGCGCGGCACGGTATTGGAATTGATCAGAAGTTGATCAGCGACGGCCAGCCCAGTGACGCCGCAACCACTCCAAATCTTCCGGCCGAGTGACCTTGATGTTATCCGCCCGCCCTTCAATCAACCGAGGCGCCTGCCCCGCCCATTCCAGGGCGGACGCTTCGTCGGTGATTACCGCATCCGCCACCAGGCTGTCAGCCAACGCCCGATGCAAGGCGCCGAGGCGGAACATCTGCGGCGTATAGGCTTGCCAGATCACGCTGCGATCAACGGTTTCCAGCACGCGGCCATGCTTGTCGACGCGCTTGAGGGTGTCGCGCGCCGGAACGGCCAGCAGGCCGCCGACCGGGTCGTTCGCCAACTCGCTGAGCAGTGTGTCCAGGTCGTCCCGGCTCAGGTTGGGCCGTGCGGCATCGTGGACCAACACCCAATCGTGATCGTCAGCGCCCTGCCCGTGCAGATGCAGCAAGGCATTGAGCACTGAATCGGAACGTTGCTCGCCACCGTCGACACGCTGGATGCGTGTGTCGCTGGCGCAGGCCAGGGTCGGCCAGTAAGGATCATCGTGTGCAAGACTGACCACCACACCCTTGACGGTGGGATGGTCGAGGAAACAGCCGAGGCTGTGTTCGAGAATGGTGCGTCCGCCCAGTTGCAGGTATTGCTTGGGACGGTCGGCGGCCATCCGGGCGCCAACGCCCGCGGCAGGAATCACGGCCCAGAAGGCCGGCAAACGCATGCTCATTGGGCCAACTGGTAGAGGGTTTCGCCCTCCTTGACCATGCCCAGCTCATGTCGAGCCCGCTCTTCAACGGTCTCCATGCCTTTTTTCAACTCTGTGACTTCGGCGTCCATCACCCGATTACGCTCCAGCAGCGCCTCGTTTTCGGCGTGTTGGTCGGCAATTTGCTGAGTCAGGTCGGCCACTTGCGCCAAGCTGCCATTGCCCACCCACAGGCGGTACTGCAGGCCGGCCAGCAACAGGAGCAAGACAAGAAACAACCAATTGGGACTGCGCATCGAATATCAGGTATCCAGTGAAAAAAGACCGCCATGCCAAACTTTGAAGCGTCTGATAGCACGAAGCCTGGAAGAACCAGGCTTGTGCTTGATAAGGCATCAGATTAGAGGGAAAAGCACCGCCATGGCGACTTTTCCGACCTAAGCCGCTGTCTTTTTACCATTTACCGCTTAACCGCGAAACTCGGCGCGACCGTTGTACTTGGCCTTGCCATTCAATTGCTCTTCGATACGCAGCAATTGGTTGTACTTGGAAACACGGTCGGAACGGCACAGCGAACCGGTCTTGATCTGGCCCGCCGCAGTGCCCACGGCCAGGTCGGCAATGGTCGAGTCTTCGGTTTCACCGGAGCGGTGGGAGATCACGGCGGTATAGCCGGCGGCCTTGGCCATCTGGATGGCTTCCAGGGTTTCGGTCAGGGTGCCGATCTGGTTGAACTTGATCAGGATCGAGTTGGCGATCTTCTTGTCGATGCCTTCTTTCAGGATCTTGGTGTTGGTCACGAACAGGTCGTCACCCACCAGCTGGGTCTTCTCGCCGATCTTGTCGGTGAGAATTTTCCAGCCAGCCCAGTCGGACTCGTCCAGACCGTCTTCGATGGAGATGATCGGATAACGTTCGGTCAGGCCCTTGAGGTAGTCGGCGAAACCTTCGGCGGTGAACACCTGGCCTTCGCCGGACAGGTTGTACTTGCCGTCTTCGAAGAACTCACTGGCGGCGCAGTCCAGGGCCAGGGTCACGTCGGTACCCAGCTTGTAGCCAGCGTTGGCCACGGCTTCGGAGATCACTTTCAGCGCGTCTTCGTTGGAGGCCAGGTTCGGTGCGAAACCGCCTTCGTCGCCAACGGCAGTGCTCAGGCCACGGGCCTTCAGCACGGCCTTGAGGTGATGGAAAATCTCGGTGCCCATGCGCAGGCCTTCGGAGAAGGTCTTGGCGCCAACTGGCTGCACCATGAACTCCTGGATGTCGACGTTGTTATCGGCATGCTCGCCGCCGTTGATGATGTTCATCATCGGCACCGGCATCGAGTAGACACCCGGGGTACCGTTGAGGTTGGCGATGTGCGCGTACAGTGGCAGGTCCTGGTCCTGGGCAGCGGCCTTGGCAGCGGCCAGGGACACAGCGAGAATCGCGTTGGCGCCCAGGGAGGCTTTGTTCTCGGTACCGTCGAGCTTGATCATCGCGTGATCGAGGGCTTTCTGGTCGGCAGGGTCCTTGCCCAGCAACAGTTCACGGATCGGCCCGTTGATGTTGGCGACGGCTTTGAGCACGCCCTTGCCCAGGTAACGGCTCTTGTCGCCATCACGCAGCTCCAGCGCTTCGCGCGAGCCAGTGGAAGCACCGGACGGCGCGCAGGCGCTGCCGATGATACCGTTGTCGAGAAGCACGTCCGCTTCAACAGTGGGGTTGCCACGGGAGTCGAGAACTTCACGACCTTTGATGTCGACGATTTTTGCCATTGTTGTAAACACTCCAAAGTTGACTAGAACGTTGCAGAAAACTTGCTCACGCTCAGCTGCGATGCAGCCTAGAGCCTGGATGGGGAGCGCTTCGCGCTCCAGCGGGAGCAAGCTCCCTCGCCACAAGGAGCAAGGCTTGCCGACGATGAGCCCTGAAGGACACCGTCGCAAGCCATGCTCCCACAAGAGCAGTGCGGCCAGCGGGCCAGAGCGATAATCGAGCGGTACTTTACCGGAGAAAACCGCGTTACGCGGTTTCTATCGTCGGAAAACCCTTGACCAGCTCGTCCAATGCCTTGAGCTGAGACAGGAAAGGTTCCAGCTTGTTCAAGCGCAAGGCACAAGGGCCGTCGCACTTGGCGTTGTCCGGATCGGGGTGGGCCTCGAGGAACAGGCCGGCCAGGGACTGGCTCATGCCCGCCTTGGCCAGGTCGGTGACCTGGGCGCGACGACCGCCAGCGGAATCGGAGCGACCACCGGGCATCTGCAAGGCGTGGGTCACGTCGAAGAACACCGGGTACTCGAACTGCTTCATGATGCCGAAGCCGAGCATGTCCACCACCAGGTTGTTATAGCCAAAGCTCGAGCCACGCTCGCAGAGGATCAACTGGTCATTGCCGGCCTCTTCGCACTTGCTCAGGATGTGTTTCATTTCCTGGGGCGCGAGGAACTGGGCTTTCTTGATGTTGATCACCGCACCGGTCTTGGCCATCGCCACCACCAGGTCGGTCTGGCGCGACAGGAAAGCCGGCAACTGGATGATGTCGCAGACCTCGGCGACGACCGCGGCCTGGGCAGGCTCGTGGACGTCGGTGATGATCGGCACGCCAAAGGCTTGCTTGATGTCCTGGAAGATCCGCATGCCTTCTTCCAGGCCCGGGCCACGGTAGGACGTCACGGACGAACGGTTGGCCTTGTCGAAACTGGCCTTGAATACGTAAGGGATACCCAGTTTCTGGGTCACCTTCACGTACTCCTCGCAGACCTGCATCGCCATGTCGCGGCTTTCCAGCACGTTCATGCCGCCGAACAGCACCATGGGCTTGTCGTTGGCAATCTCGATGTCGCCGACGCGGATGATCTTCTGGGCCATCGTCTTATGCCTTTTTCTGGTGTTGAGCCAATGCGGCCTTCACGAAACCGCTGAACAGCGGATGACCGTCCCGAGGCGTGGAGGTGAACTCGGGGTGGAACTGACAGGCGACGAACCATGGATGGTCCGGGGACTCGACCACTTCCACCAGCGCGCCGTCACCGGAACGACCGGAGATTTTCAGGCCGGCCTCAATCAGTTGCGGCAGCAGGTTGTTGTTCACTTCGTAGCGATGACGGTGACGCTCGACGATCACATCCTTGGCATAGCAATCGTGCACCTTGGAGCCGGCTTCGAGCAGGCATTCCTGGGCGCCCAGACGCATGGTGCCGCCCAGGTCCGAGCTTTCGGTGCGCACTTCCACGGCGCCGGTGGCATCTTCCCACTCGGTGATCAGGCCCACGACCGGATGGCCGCTGGCGCGATCGAACTCGGTGGAGTTGGCGTCTTTCCAGCCCAGCACGTTACGGGCGAACTCGATGACCGCCACTTGCATGCCCAGGCAGATCCCCAGGTAAGGCACCTTGTTTTCGCGAGCGTATTGCACGGCGGTGATCTTGCCTTCCACGCCCCGCAGGCCGAAGCCGCCCGGCACGAGGATCGCATCGGCGCCTTCGAGCAGGCCAGTGCCCTGGTTCTCGATGTCTTCGGAATCGATGTAGCGCAGGTTGACCTTGGTGCGGTTGCTGATACCGGCGTGACTCATCGCCTCGATCAGCGACTTGTAGGCGTCCAGCAGTTCCATGTACTTGCCGACCATCGCGATGGTGACTTCGTGTTCCGGATTGAGCTTGGCATCGACCACGGCGTCCCATTCGGACAGGTCGGCGCTGGCGCATTGCAGGCCGAAGCGCTCGACGACGAAATCGTCCAGGCCCTGGGAGTGCAGGATGCCCGGGATCTTGTAGATGGTGTCGGCGTCTTCCAGGCCGATGACCGCGCGCTCTTCAACGTTGGTGAACTGGGCGATCTTGCGACGCGACGAGATGTCGATCGGGTGGTCGGAGCGGCAGATCAGCACGTCCGGCTGCAGGCCGATGGAGCGCAGTTCCTTGACCGAGTGCTGGGTCGGCTTGGTCTTGGTTTCGCCGGCGGTGGCGATGTACGGAACCAGGGTCAGGTGCATCAGCATCGCGCGCTTGGCGCCGATTTCGAAACGCAACTGGCGGATGGCTTCGAGGAACGGCTGGGACTCGATATCGCCCACGGTCCCGCCGATTTCGACCATCGCCACGTCGGCGTCGCCGGCACCCTTGATGATGCGGCGCTTGATTTCGTCGGTGATGTGCGGGATGACCTGGATGGTCGCGCCCAGGTAGTCACCACGACGCTCCTTGCGCAGCACGTGTTCGTAGACACGGCCGGTGGTGAAGTTGTTGTTCTGGGTCATGGTCGTGCGGATGAACCGCTCGTAGTGGCCCAGGTCCAGGTCGGTCTCGGCGCCGTCGTGGGTGACGAACACTTCACCGTGCTGGAACGGGCTCATGGTGCCCGGGTCGACGTTGATGTACGGGTCCAGCTTGAGCATGGTGACCTTAAGTCCCCGCGCCTCCAGGATGGCCGCCAATGAAGCCGAGGCAATGCCTTTCCCCAATGAAGAAACAACACCGCCCGTGACGAATATGTAGCGCGTCATGAAAAACCCTAGAAGTCTGCGTTAAAGCGGTCCGAGCCGCCGGGGAAAGCGAAGGAAGGCCGAAGCCCCCGATCACCTGCATTAATCACAGTGCACCTTTCAAAAAAACCGCCGCGTTGGGACAGACCGGAAGTGAAATCACCGGTACGTTGCTCGCTACACATTTTTTGGAATCGCCCAGCAAAGACTGCTTGGTAATCGGCAACTCCTGCAATTCAGGCGAATCCACAGAAGTTGTATCAAGAAGGGAGCGTAGTCTACCGGAAAGCCCCTTTCAGCTCAAACCCAGATCTTGGTTTCCTGGCGTCCAGATCAATCGCCAGCTGCCACCCGCTTGCGCATCGAGCCCGGCCAGGTTGGCCACCGCCAGCAATTGCTCGCCTTGATAAAGCAGCGGCAATCGACCGCGAACGAACGCCGGCACGCCCTTTTCATTGAGCAAACGCTTGAGATCACGATGACCACGACCCGCTAACGCCAGCACCTCGCCGCCTTGACGATAGCGCACGCTAAGCGGCCCCGCAGGCGGCTGGCCGATAAGCGCCACCCGACCGTTGCCCGGCAAGGGCAGCGGCAGCGCCGGATCCGCCCAGTCGACGGGGCCTGGCAGCGAACATAGCCAGTGGTCGGATAACCACCAGACCCGCCCGGCGGCCCGGTGCAGCTCGCCGCCGGCCAGGCGCCAGATAGGCCGGGCATCGTCCGCGGCATCGCGCAACGAGTCCCAGCCGGCCCAGTGATCACTGTCGGGCAGCAGGGTCAGTGGCGCCAGCCAGTGGCTCAATGCGTTGCGCTGACGGGCCGGCGACAACGCCCGCAACGGCGCCAGCACCAGCGATTGCAGCCCAAGCCAGTCGAACGCAGCTGGCGTCGCGGCCTGGGCCAAGTCGATCCGCGCCAAGTCGTCCAGCAAGCCTTGGGCTTCGCCCATGTGCGCAGCACTTCGGGCCAGGGTCGCCGAGGCTTGCGGCCAGTGCTCGGCCAGCATTGGAAAAACCCGCTGGCGCAGGTAGTTGCGCGCGTACCGGTGATCATCGTTGGACGGGTCGTCGATCCAGCTCAAGCCCTGTTGCGTCGCATAGGCTTGCAGCTCGGCACGGGGCACCTCGAGCAAGGGCCGCAGCAGATGCCCCAGGCCCAAAGGCCGCTGCCGTGGCATCGCCGCCAGGCCCCTCACCCCTGCCCCCCGCAACAGGCGAAACAACAAGGTTTCGGCCTGGTCATCCCGATGCTGGGCGGTGAGCAGCACTTCATTGCCCTGGAGGGCCGCCACGAACGCGCCATAACGCGCCTCCCGGGCGGCACGCTCGATACTGGCGCCAGGGCGCACGTGCACATTCACCACGTCCAGCGGCACACCAAGGGCCGCACAGACCGAACGGCAATGATCCGGCCACGCCTCGGCCACTGCCTGAAGGCCGTGATGCACATGGATAGCACTCAGCGCGGGCAGGGCGTGGTGTCGTGAAAGGGTCGCGAGCAGGTGCAGCAGGACGGTGGAGTCGAGGCCGCCGGAGAAGGCGATGCGCCAGGTGGCGGCGTTGCGCCAGGGGGATAGCTGTGTGAGGAGCCAGGTTGGCAGGTCGATGCTTGTGTTCATGGGTATCAGCCTTGGCACAAATCAAATGTGGGAGCGGGCTTGCTCGCGAAGGCGGTGAATCAGTCAACACATGGGTTGAATGTTAAACCGCTTTCGCGAGCAAGCCCGCTCCCACACTGGCTCCCCACACAACTGCTGGAAGCTTGGTCAGATCAGAGACCGTAGCTCATCAACCGCTCGTAGCGACGGGCCAGCAGCGCGTCGTTGTCGAACTTCTTGAGCATCGACAGCTGGGAACTCAGCTCGGCGCGGATCAGTGCCGCCGCCGCAGCCGGGTCGCGGTGGGCGCCGCCCACGGGCTCGTTGATCACTTTGTCGACGATGCCCAGGCCCTTGAGACGCTCAGCGGTAATACCCATGGCCTCGGCGGCATCCGGCGCCTTCTCGGCCGTTTTCCACAGGATCGAGGCGCAGCCTTCCGGCGAGATCACCGCATAAGTGGAATACTGCAGCATGTTCAACTGGTCGCAGACACCGATGGCCAACGCACCGCCGGAACCGCCTTCGCCAATCACGGTGGCGATGATCGGGGTTTTCAGGCGTGCCATGACGCGCAGGTTCCAGGCAATCGCTTCGCTCTGGTTGCGCTCTTCGGCGTCGATGCCCGGGTAGGCGCCCGGGGTGTCGATGAAGGTCAGGATCGGCATCTTGAAGCGCTCGGCCATCTCCATCAGGCGGCACGCCTTGCGGTAGCCTTCCGGACGCGGCATGCCGAAGTTGCGGCGCACCTTCTCGCGGACTTCGCGGCCTTTCTGATGGCCGATAACCATCACCGGCTGCTCGTCCAGGCGGGCAACGCCGCCGACGATCGCGGCGTCGTCGGAGAAGTGACGGTCGCCATGCAGCTCATCGAACTCGGTAAAGATGTGCTCGATGTAGTCCAGAGTGTAGGGACGACGCGGGTGACGTGCCAGGCGAGCGATCTGCCAGCTGGTCAGCTTGCCGAAGATGTCCTCGGTCAGCGTGCGGCTTTTGTCCTGCAGACGAGAGATTTCATCGCCGATATTCAGCGAATTGTCATTACCGACCAAGCGCAACTCTTCGATCTTGGCTTGCAGGTCGGCGATCGGCTGTTCGAAATCAAGAAAATTCGGGTTCATAGGCGTCCGTCTTGGGTCGACGTCCAAGAGAGCTTGGGCCGGCCGGTTGTCTATTCGCGCCTACCTTAAGGGAGAGGCGCGTTCAGGTCGAGATTAAAAATTCGGGTCGAGATCAGGAGCTTTCCGGTTTCAACAGTGGCCCCTGGCCGTCAACGGTATTGGAGGAAGACGTTGTCTTTGCCGAACTGGTCACGCAAGGCTTGAATCAACGCATCCGCCGGATCGATCCGCCAGCCTTCGCCGAACTGCAACACGGCCTTGGCATCGGGGCGTACGTACTCCATGGTGATCGGACAGGCACCGCGATGGCGCTTGAACAATTCGCCCAACCAGCGTAGCTGATCGCCCTTGAGGTCCTGGGTCTGCAACTTCAGGCGTAGGCTCTCTGCCAGGTTGGTACGGGCATCTTCCATGCTCATCACCCGCTTGACCCGCAACCGCAGGCCACCGGAGAAGTCATCGTTGCTGACTTCGCCTTCCACCACCACCATCGCATCGGTCTGCAACAGCGACTGCGCAGAATGGAACGCATCGGCGAAGAGTGACGCCTCGATGCGCCCGGAGCGGTCGTCGAGGGTGATGAAACCCATCTTGTCGCCCTTTTTGTTCTTCATCACCCGCAAAGCGATGATCATGCCGGCGACCGTCTGAGTGTCGCGCGCCGGCTTGAGGTCAATGATGCGCTGGCGGGCGAAGCGGCGGATCTCGCCTTCGTATTCGTCGATCGGGTGACCGGTGAGGTACAGGCCCAGGGTGTCTTTTTCACCCTTGAGGCGTTCCTTGAGGGTCAGTTCCTTGGCCTTGCGATGGTTGCCGTAGACATCGGCGTCCTCCTCGACGAACAGCCCGCCAAACAGGTCGGCGTGGCCGCTGTCGTGGGTACGGGCGGTCTGTTCGGCGGCCTTGATCGCCTCCTCCATCGCCGCCAGCAACACCGCGCGGTTGCGATCGATGTTGGCCTGGTAGGCCTTGGGCTCATCCTGGAAGTAAGGCCCGAGCCGGTCCAGGGCGCCACTGCGGATCAAGCCGTCGAGGGTGCGCTTGTTGATGCGCTTGAGATCGACCCGCGCGCAGAAATCGAACAGGTCCTTGAACGGCCCGTCCTGGCGCGCTTCGGTGATGGCTTCCACCGGCCCCTCGCCCACGCCCTTGATCGCACCGAGGCCATAGATGATGCGGCCTTCGTCATTCACCGTGAACTTGAACTCCGAAGCGTTCACGTCCGGTGCGTCGAGGCGCAGCTTCATGGTCCGCACTTCTTCGATCAAGGTCACGACCTTGTCGGTGTTGTGCATATCCGCCGACAGTACCGCGGCCATGAATGGCGCCGGGTAATGGGCTTTCAACCATGCGGTCTGGTACGACACCAGGCCATAGGCGGCGGAGTGGGATTTGTTGAAGCCGTAGCCGGCGAATTTTTCCACCAGGTCGAAGATGTTGCCCGCCAGGTCCGCATCGATGCCGTTGTTCGCGCAACCTTCGATGAAACCGCCGCGCTGCTTGGCCATTTCCTCGGGTTTTTTCTTACCCATGGCTCGACGCAGCATGTCCGCGCCGCCGAGGGTGTAGCCGGCCATCACCTGGGCAATCTGCATCACCTGTTCCTGGTACAGGATGATGCCGTAGGTCGGGGCCAGCACTGGCTTGAGGCCGTCGTACTGATAATCCGGGTGCGGGTACGCCAGCTCGGCGCGACCGTGCTTACGGTTGATGAAGTCATCCACCATGCCCGATTGCAGGGGCCCCGGACGGAACAGGGCCACCAGTGCGATCAGGTCTTCCAGGCAGTCGGGCTTGAGCTTCTTGATCAGCTCCTTCATGCCCCGGGATTCAAGCTGGAACACCGCCGTGGTTTCGGCTTTTTGCAACAGGCTGTAGGTCGGCTTGTCATCCAGCGGGATGAAGGCAATGTCCAGCGGCTCTTCACCAACCTTGGCCCGGTCGCGGTTGATGGTTTTCAGCGCCCAGTCGATGATCGTCAGGGTCCGCAGGCCGAGGAAGTCGAACTTCACCAGGCCCGCCGCCTCGACGTCGTCCTTGTCGAACTGGGTCACCAGGCCGTCGCCTTCTTCATCGCAATAGATCGGCGAGAAGTCCGTCAGCTTGGTCGGCGCGATGACCACGCCCCCGGCGTGCTTGCCGACGTTACGCACCACGCCTTCGAGCTTGCGGGCCATCTCCCAGATTTCCGCGGCCTCTTCGTCGACCTTGATGAAGTCCCGCAGGATTTCTTCCTGCTCATAGGCCTTCTCCAGGGTCATGCCGACTTCGAACGGAATCATCTTCGACAGGCGATCCGCCAGACCGTAGGACTTGCCCTGCACCCGCGCCACGTCACGCACCACCGCCTTGGCGGCCATGGAACCGAAGGTGATGATCTGGCTTACCGCGTTGCGGCCGTATTTCTCGGCGACATAGTCGATGACCCGGTCGCGGCCGTCCATGCAGAAGTCGACGTCGAAGTCGGGCATGGATACCCGTTCCGGGTTGAGGAAACGTTCGAACAGCAGGTCATATTCCAGCGGGTCGAGGTCGGTGATCTTCTGCACATAGGCCACCAGCGACCCGGCACCCGATCCACGGCCAGGGCCCACCGGCACGCCGTTGTTCTTGGCCCACTGGATGAAGTCCATCACGATCAGGAAGTAACCGGGAAAACCCATCTGGATGATGATATCCAGCTCGAAATTCAACCGATCGACATAGACCTGGCGCTTGGCTTCGTAATCTTCGGTGGTGTCCTTGGGCAACAGGACGCGGAGGCGTTCTTCGAGGCCGTCGAAGGAGACTTTGCGGAAATATTCGTCGATGGTCATGCCATCGGGAATCGGGAAGTTGGGCAGGAAGTGCTTGCCCAGCTTCACTTCGATGTTGCAGCGCTTGGCGATCTCGACAGTGTTTTCCAGCGCCTCGGGCAAGTCGCTGAACAACTCGGCCATTTCCTCGGCGCTCTTGAGGTATTGCTGGTCGCTGTAGTTCTTCGACCGACGCGGGTCGTCGAGGGCACGGCCCTCACCGATGCAGACCCGCGTTTCGTGGGCTTCGAAATCTTCCTGCTTGATGAACCGCACGTCGTTGGTCGCCACCAGCGGCGCGCCGATCCTGTCGGCCAGGGCCACGGCGGCATGCAGGTGCTCTTCGTCATTGGGACGGTTGGTGCGCTGCACCTCGATGTAGAAGCGGTCCGGGAACACCGCCATCCAGTCACGGGCCAGGGTCTCGGCTTCGTCGGGACTGCCACTGAGCAGGGCCAGGCCGATTTCACCTTCCTTGGCCGCCGACAGCATGATCAGCCCTTCGCTGGCCTCGGCCACCCACTCGCGCTCGATGATGATCGAGCCGTTGCGCTGGCCATCGATAAAGCCGCGGGAGATCAGCTCGGTGAGGTTGCGATAACCCACGCCGTTCATCACCAACAGGCTGATACGGCTCAGCGGCGCGTCCGGGTCCTTGTTCGACAGCCACAGGTCGGCGCCACAGATCGGCTTGATCCCGGCGCCCATGGCGGCCTTGTAGAACTTGACCAGCGAGCACATGTTGTTCTGGTCGGTAACCGCCACGGCAGGCATGTTCATGCCCACCAGGGTCTTGACCAGGGGCTTGATCCGCACCAGACCGTCGACCAGGGAGTATTCAGTGTGCAGGCGTAGATGAACGAATGAAGCCGGCATAGTGATCCTGCGTTAAGTCATGAAAACAACAAGGCCCGGATTGTACCGGGCCTTGGGTAAAACATCAGCCTGCAACCCATACCGCTCATTGAAGTGATTGAATCCGTGGCGAGGGAGCTTGCTCCCGCTGGGCTGCGCAGCAGCCCCCTTCTTATGGGCGCTTCGCACCCAAGCGGGAGCAAGCGCCCTCGCCACAATGAATCAGGTGAATCCCTCGCTTTCGATCAAGCCTTCACGAGCTTCATAAGCCAGCCGCACCGGGGCGAACGAGCGCCGGTGGATCGGCGTTGGTCCCAGGCGCGCCAGGGCTTCCAGATGAACGGGGGTCGGGTAGCCCTTGTGGCTGCCGATGCCGTAGCCCGGGTAGATCAACTCGAAGGCGCTCATTTCCCGGTCACGGCTGACCTTCGCCAGGATCGAGGCCGCCGCGATGGCCGGCACCTTACCGTCGCCCTGGATGACCGCTTCGGCGCGCATAGACAGTTTCGGGCAGCGATTGCCATCGATCATCGCCAACTTCGGCGTGATGTGCAGGCCCTGCACCGCACGCTGCATGGCGAGCATGGTGGCGTGCAGGATATTGAGCTCATCGATTTCTTCGACTTCGGCCCGGGCGATGCACCAGCTCAGGGCTTTCTCGCAGATTTCGTCGTAGAGTGTTTCGCGACGGGCTTGTGTGAGCTTCTTCGAGTCATTGAGCCCCAGGATCGGCCGGTTCGGGTCGAGAATCACCGCCGCCGTCACCACCGCGCCGCACAATGGGCCGCGCCCCACTTCATCGACACCAGCCACCAGCTCTTCCACTTCGGCGACCAGGTTGAAGTCCAGGCCCATCTGTAGCTTTACGTTGCTCATGGTTTTGCGCCGATCAGGGTCAGTACCGCGTCAGCCGCCTGGTTGGAGGCATCGCGACGCAGGGTACGGTGAATTTCGTCAAAGCCCCGCGTCTGTTCCTCGCCGCCGTCGATCAAGGGCGAGAGCGTGGTGGCCAGCGCCTCGGCGGTCGCATCGTCCTGCAGCAGCTCCGGCACCAACAGGCGTTGGGCCAGCAGGTTCGGCAAGGACACGTAGGGACTCTTGACCATGCGCTTGAGAATCCAGAACGTCAGCGGCGCCAGGCGATAGGCGACCACCATCGGGCGTTTATACAACAATGCCTCAAGGGTAGCAGTGCCGGAAGCAATCAACACCGCATCACAGGCCGCCAACGCGTCATGGGAACGGCCGTCGAGCAACGTCACCGGCAAATCGCGACCGACCAGCAGGGCTTCCAGCTGGACGCGACGCTGAGGACTGGCACACGGCAGGACAAAACGCACATCAGGACGCATCGCCCGAAGGCGTTCGGCGGCGTCGAAGAACAAGCCACCCAGGCGACTCACCTCGCCGCCCCGGCTACCGGGCATCAAGGCCACCAGCGGCCCGTCGGGCAAGCCCAACGCCTGGCGAGCCGCCTCGCGGTCGGCCTCCAGGGGAATGGTATCGGCCAGGGTGTGCCCGACAAACCGCACCGGCACGCCCTTCTCTTCGTAGAACCTGGCCTCGAACGGCAGCAGCGTCAGCATCAGGTCGCAGCCTTCGCGGATCTTCAGCACTCGCTTCTGCCGCCAGGCCCAGACCGACGGGCTGACGTAGTGCACGGTCTTGATCCCGGCCTGACGCAATTTGAGTTCGATAGTGAGGGTGAAATCCGGCGCATCGATGCCGATGAACACATCCGGTTTTTCTTCGATCAGGGTCTGGATCAGTTTCTTGCGCCGGGCCAGCAGCTCGCGCAGGCGACCGAGCACTTCCACCAGGCCCATCACCGACAGGCGCTCCATCGGAAAATAGGAGATCAGGCCTTCGGCCTGCATCAATGGCCCACCGACCCCGATGAATTCCACCGCAGGGTGCTGCGCCTTGAGCGCTCGCATCAGACCCGCACCCAGAATGTCACCGGAAGCCTCTCCCGCCACCAGTGCAACGCGCACGTTAGCCATGGTCAGCGAGTGATGCCGCGGGTCGAAGACTGGATGGAGTCGCGGAAGATCGCGACTTCCGGGTGTTGCGCCGACGCCTCGGCCAGTTCGGCGAGCGCCTGCTCGACGGTCAGGCCCTGGCGGTACACCACCTTGTAGGCGCGACGCAGGGCCGTAATCGCCTCTTCGCTGAAACCACGACGGCGCATGCCTTCGAAGTTCATGCTGCGGGCTTCCGCCGGGTTGCCGAACACCGTGACATAGGCAGGGACGTCCTTGCCAATGGCGGTGCCCATGCCAGAGAAGCTGTGGGCGCCGATATGGCAATACTGGTGCACCAGGGTGAACCCGGACAGGATCGCCCAATCGTCCACGTGCACATGGCCGGCCAACGCGGTGTTGTTGACCAGGATGCAATGGTTGCCAATCACGCTGTCATGGCCGATGTGTGCGTAAGCCATAATCAGGTTGTGGTCGCCCAGGGTCGTTTCGGAACGATCCTGAACAGTGCCACGGTGAATCGTCACGCCTTCGCGGATCACGTTGTGATCGCCAATGACCAGACGGGTTTCTTCACCTTTGTACTTGAGATCGGGCGTGTCCTCGCCTACCGAAGAAAACTGGTAGATGCGATTGTGCCGACCAATCCGGGTCGGTCCCTTGAGAATTACGTGGGGACCGATCACCGTACCCTCGCCGATTTCCACACCTGCGCCGACAATCGACCACGGGCCGACCTCGACATCGGCGGCCAGGACGGCCGTCGGATCGATGATTGCGCGAGGGTCAATCAAACTCATAGTTTGCGTTCCGCACAGATGATTTCAGCGGAGCAGACTGGCTTGCCGTCGACCGAAGCCTGGCATTCGAATTTCCAGATCTGGCGCTTGCAACTGATGAACTTGGCTTCGAGGATCAACTGATCGCCCGGGGTGACCGGCTGGCGGAAGCGCAGCTTGTCGGAGCCGACGAAGTAATAGAGCGTGCCGTCGGCAGGCTTGACGTCGAGCATTTTGAAACCAAGGATCCCGGCAGCCTGGGCCATCGCCTCGATGATCAATACGCCCGGCATGATGGGATGCGCGGGGAAGTGACCATTGAAGAACGGCTCGTTGATGCTGACATTCTTATAGGCGCGAATGCGCTTGCCTTCAACGTCCAGGTCCACCACCCGATCCACCAGCAGGAACGGGTAACGGTGAGGCAGGTATTCGCGAATCTCGTTGATGTCCATCATTTCGGGGGGAAGCCTATGTAAAGATTGGAAGCGCACGAGTGACGCGCACTCCGCTAGCAAATCAAGATGCCCTAACGGCTGTGCACACTTGATATGGAAATGGTATCAGCCATCTGATGAAGCATTACCGCCAGGGGTCACGTCCCCTACACGCTTTTCCACCTGCTTGAGGCGCCGCGCGATGTCGTCGAGCTGGCGGATACGCGCCGCGCTCTTGCGCCATTCGGCTGCCGGTTGCATGGCTGTGCCGGAAGAATAGGCGCCCGGCTCGGTAATCGAGTGGGTCACCATGGTCATCCCGGTCAGGAATACGTTGTCACAGATGTCGATATGACCCACCAGGCCCACGCCACCGGCGAGCATGCAGTGCTTGCCGATCTTGGTGCTGCCAGAGATGCCCACGCAGGCGGCCATGGCGGTGTGGTCACCGACCTGGACGTTGTGGGCGATCTGGATCTGGTTGTCGAGCTTGACGCCATTGCCGATGACCGTGTCGGCCAGGGCACCGCGGTCGATCGCGGTGTTGACGCCGATCTCCACGTCATCGCCGATGGTGACACCACCGATCTGGGCGATCTTCTGCCAGATGCCTTTCTCGTTGGCAAAACCGAACCCTTCGCCACCCAGCACGGCGCCGGACTGGATCACCACCCGCTTGCCGATGCGCACATCGTGATACAGGGTGACCCGTGGCGCCAGCCAGCCGCCTTCGCCGATCTCGCTGCGTGCGCCAATGAAGCAATGGGCGCCCAGCGTGACGCCGGCACCAATTCGGGCCGCGCTTTCGATGACCACGAACGGGCCGACGCTGGCGGTAGGGTCCACCACGGCATCTGCGGCGATCACGGCACTGGGATGGATACCGGCGGCCGATGTCGGCTTGGGATCGAACAGATGGGAAATGCGGGCATACGCCAGGTACGGATCGGGCACGATCAGGGCATCGCCGGCAAACCCATCGGCATCAGCGGCCTTGAGCAACAGGGCGGCCGCCCGGCTGTCGACCAGGTACTTGCGGTATTGAGGGTTTGCCAGAAAGCTCAACTGAGCTGGGCCAGCCTCTTGCAAAGTGGCTAGCCCAGTAATTGTCTTCTCCGGGTCGCCACGCAGGGTGGCGCCGAGGAACTCGGCCAACTGGCCGAGCTTGATAGTCGCTGTCATGGATTACTTCAGCTGATTCATGCGCTCGATCACTTGGCGCGTGATGTCGTATTGAGGCTTGACATCGATCACTGCGCCACGCTCGAACACCAGGTCAAAACCACCTTTCTTGATGACTTCTTCCACCGCGCTATCGAGTTTCGGTTTGAGTTGCTTGAGCATTTCGCGGTCGGCAACAGCTTTCGCTTCGTTCAGTTCCTTGGACTGGAACTGGAAGTCACGGGCCTTTTGCTTGAATTCAAGCTCCAGCCGCTCGCGCTCGCCCTGGGCCATCTTGTCGCCACCGGCGACCAGACGATCCTGGATGCCCTTGGCACTGCTTTCCAGGCCTTTGAGCTTGGTCAGTTGCGGACCGAATTTCTTCTCGGCATCCACGGCGTATTTCTTCGCCGCGTCGGATTCCAGCAGGGCCATCTGATAATTCAGCACGGCAATCTTCATGTCGGCAAAAGCCGGACCTGCGACCAGTACGGTCGCCAGGAGAACCAATTGAGTCAACTTACGCACGATGCACTCCTACAAAATCCATTGTCGTTATCTTGGGTCAGACGCTTAGAACGTCTGGCCGAGGGAGAATTGGAACACTTGGGTTTCAGCGTCATCCGGTTTCTTGATCGGCATCGCCAATGCGAAGCTCAAGGGACCCAGCGCGGTGACCCAGGTCACGCCCACACCGACGGAACTGGCCATGTTGCTCAGGCTGATGTCGTTGCACTGAGTATCGGACCTGGTGCCGTTGGCGTTGGTAGTGTCGCTGCACTTGGAGTCGAATACGTTACCCACGTCCCAGAATACCGAGGTACGCAGGGAACGCTGATCCTTGACGAACGGCATCGGGAAGAGGACTTCCAGACCACCCTGGATAAGGACGTTGCCACCGAACGGAAGCGGATCCTGGTCCGGGTCGGCAATGGTACCTGGATTGTTGCCTCGGCTCGGCGTACTGCGCGGGCCCAGGGTACTGTCCTTGAAGCCACGTACCGAGTTGAAACCACCGGCGTAGTAGTTCTCGTAGAACGGCAGGCCATCGGTCGAGCCGTAGCCGTCACCATAGCCCAGCTCGGTGTGCAGGCGCATGGTGTAGTTATCGGACAGTGGCTGGAACAACTGGCCACGGTAGTCGAGTTTGAAGAACGACAGGTCACTGCCTGGCGTAGTCGTTTCCAGTACCAGGCTCTGGGAATGACCACGGGTCGCCAGCACGCCCTTGTTCAGGGTCGACTCGGACCAGCCGGCGGATGCCTTGAAGTTCAGGTAGCTGTCGCCTTCCTTGTTAACGAAGTCGAAGATCTCGTCGACGGTGTAGCGACCGGTGTTGATCTTGTCCTGCTGGGCGGTGAGGCCGAAGGTCAGGCGCGAGGTCTCGCTGATCGGATAGCCGATGTTGGCGCCGACACCGTAGCTGTCCACCGCATAGCTGGAGATATCGGAGTCGAGCTCGTCGTAGTCGGTGGTGCGATAGAAGGCGTTGTAGCCCAGGCTCACACCATCAGCGGTCCAGTAGGGGTCCACGTAACCGAAGTTGTAGCGGGTCTGGTATTCACTGCGGGTCAAGCCGATGCTGACCTTGTTACCGGTACCCAGGAAGTTGTTCTGGGTAATGGAACCACCGAGGATCAGGCCGGCGCTCTGGGCGAAACCGACGCTGGCGGTGATCGAGCCGGAAGCCTGCTCTTCGACGCTGTAGTTCACATCGACCTGGTCATCGACACCCGGCACGGCCGGCGTCTCGACGTTGACTTCCTTGAAGAAGCCCAGGCGCTCCAGGCGGGTCTTGGACTGGTCGATCAGGTAGGTCGACGCCCAGCCACCTTCCATCTGGCGCATTTCACGGCGCAGCACTTCGTCCTCGGACTTGGTGTTGCCACGGAAATTGATGCGGTTGACGTAGGCACGCTTGCCCGGGTCCACGGCGAAGGTGATGTCGACAGTGTGGTCTTCATCGTGTGGCTGCGGCACGCCGTTGACGTTGGCGAAGGTGTAGCCCTCGTTACCCAGGCGGCGGGTGATCAGCTCGGAGGTGGTGGTCATCAGCTTGCGCGAGAACACCTGGCCCTTCTGCACCAGCAGCAACGACTTGACCTGGTCCTCGGGAACCTTCAGGTCACCGCTGAGCTTGACGTCACGAACGGTGTACTTCTCGCCTTCGTTGACGTTGACGGTGATGTAGACGTGCTTCTTGTCCGGGGTGATGGACACCTGGGTCGAAGCGATGTCCATGTTGATGTAGCCACGGTCCAGGTAGTAGGAGCGCAGGCGCTCCAGGTCACCGGAGAGTTTTTCACGGGCGTACTTGTCGTCGTTCTTGAAGAACGACAGCCAGTTGGTGGTCTTGAGTTCGAACAGGTCGATCAAGTCTTCATCCGGGAAAACCGTGTTGCCCACCACGTTGATGTGCTGGATGGCCGCCACGGTGCCTTCGTTGATGTTGACCTTCAAGCCGACGCGGTTGCGCGGCTGCGGCACCACTTCGGTGTCGACGGTGGCCGAGTAGCGGCCCTGGGCAACGTACTGGCGCTGCAGCTCGTTACGCACGCCTTCGAGGGTGGCGCGCTGGAAGATCTCGCCTTCGGCCAGGCCGGACTGCTTGAGGCCCTTCATCAGGTCTTCAGTGGAGATCGCCTTGTTGCCTTCGATCTCGATACTGGCGACCGACGGGCGCTCGACTACCGTGATGACCAGGACATTGCCGTCACGGCCCAGCTGGATATCTTGAAAGAAGCCGGTCTTGAACAGCGCACGCGTGGATTCCACCAGGCGCCGATCATCCGCCTGCTCGCCGACGTTCAACGGCAAGGCACCAAAGACGCTACCCGCGGAGACCCGCTGGAGGCCATTGACGCGAATATCAGAGATAGTGAAGGACTCGGCGTGAACTTCGGCGATCATCAATACGGTGAGAACCGCAGTTAGCAGCAGACGTTTCATGAAGTCCTTTCTTATTCCAACTGGCAATAAACAAACTGCCGCAAAATGCGGCAGATTCGCAATTCAGCGAAGCGTTACAGACGACCCAGATCGTTGACGAGGGCAAGCAACATGACCCCGACCACCAAGCTGATGCCGATCTGTATCCCCCAACCTTGCACCCGATCCGACAAGGGACGACCACGCGCCCACTCGATCAGATAAAACAGCAGATGCCCCCCATCCAGTACCGGAATGGGCAGCAAATTCAGAACCCCCAGGCTAATGCTCAGATAAGCAAGGAAATTCAGGAAATCAGCGACGCCCGACTGGGCAGAAGCGCCCGCCACTTTAGCAATGGTTATCGGTCCACTCAAGTTTTTTACCGAGAGCTCGCCGAACAACATTTTCTTGAGCGAGTCCAGCGTCAGGATGCTCATGGTCCAGGTACGACGCGCACCCTCGCCAATCGCCGCCACCGGGCCGAAACTGACCTCGCGGATCATTTCCGGTGGCCAGTCGACCGCCTTGACGCCCGCCCCCAGGTAACCGGTCGGCGCCTTGCTCTCGCCACGGGCGGCCAGGGTTACCGGGACGTCGATTGGAGCACCGTCGCGCTCGATGCGCAGCACAATTTTGGTATCAGGACGTACACGAACCGAATCGACCACCTGCTGCCAGTCGCTGACCGGCTGGCCGTCGAGGGCCAGCAACCGATCGCCGGTCTTCAGACCTGCCGTCTGGGCCGGGCCTTTCGGGTCGAGTTCGGCGAGGATCGGCGGCAAGGCCGGACGCCACGGCCGGATCCCCAGGGAGCGGATCGGATCCGGCTCGTCCGCGCCCTTGAGCCAGTTGTCCAAAATGAGTTCGCGAGGCGAATCCACTGTGGAGCCTTGCTCACGCACCATCAATTGCAACGAACCGCTCTCACCCAGGCGACGCACCAACTGCAGATTGACCGCCGCCCAGCCCGATGTCGGCTCGCCATCGATGGCGACGATTTCCTGCCCGGCACCCAGCCCGGCACGGGCGGCAACGCTACCGGCCTCTACCCCACCGATGACCGGGCGCACCTGTTCGCTGCCCAGCATGGCCAGGCCCCAGAAAAACACCATGGCCAGCAGGAAGTTGGCAATCGGCCCCGCCGCGACGATGGCAATACGCTGACGGACGGTCTTGCGATTGAAGGATTGATCGAGCTGATCGACCGGGACTTCGCCTTCGCGCTCGTCGAGCATCTTGACGTAGCCCCCCAACGGGATGGCCGCCACGACGAACTCGGTGCCTTTCTTGTCGTGCCAGCGCAGCAATGGCATGCCAAAGCCCACGGAAAAACGCAGGACCTTGACGCCACAGCGACGCGCAACCCAGAAATGACCGAATTCGTGAAAAGTGACCAACACCCCCAAGGCAACCAGGGTGCCGACAATCATATAGAGCGCGCTCATCTGTTTTCTCCGCAATCCTGTCCAGGGCAACCCTGGCTAACGTATCGCAGCTTCAACGCCCGTGGCGCTGCAGCCATTGGCCCGCCAACTCACGAGCCCTGGCATCCGCCGTAAATACTGTATCGAGGTCATCGACCGAAACCACGGCCTCGAGATTCAAGACTTCCTCGATGATACTCGCGATCTCGAGGTAACGGACACGTCCATCGAGAAACGCGGCAACGGCCACCTCATTGGCAGCGTTCAACATGGCCGGCGCACTGTTGCCCGCCTCGGCCGCCTGGCGCGCCAGGCGCAGGCAGGGGAAGCGCTGCTCATCGGGCGCCTGGAAGTCCAGGCGAGCGACAGCGAACAGGTCCAGCGGCGCAACGCCCGAATCGATACGCTCCGGCCAGGCCAGGGCATTGGCGATCGGGGTGCGCATGTCCGGGTTCCCCAACTGGGCCAGCACGGACCCGTCGACGTAGTCCACCAGGGAGTGAATCACGCTCTGGGGGTGAATCACCACCTCGACCTGCGACGGCTTGGCATCAAACAGCCAACAGGCCTCGATCAGTTCCAGGCCCTTGTTCATCATGCTGGCCGAATCCACGGAAATCTTGCGCCCCATGGACCAGTTCGGATGGGCACAGGCCTGTTCGGGTGAAACATGCGCCAATTCTTCCAGCGGCGTCTGCCGGAACGGACCACCGGAGGCTGTCAGCAAAATCCGCCGGACACCCACCGCACCGAGACCACGGGAGAAATCCCGCGGCATGCATTGAAAAATCGCGTTGTGCTCGCTGTCGATCGGCAGCAGCACCGAGCCGCTCTTGCGTACAGCTTGCATGAACAGCGCGCCGGACATCACCAGCGCCTCTTTATTGGCCAGCAGGATCTTCTTGCCGGCCTCCACCGCCGCCAGGGTCGGACGCAGGCCCGCCGCACCGACGATCGCCGCCATCACGGCGTCGACTTCAGGGTCGGCAGCCACTTGGCAGAGCCCCTCCTCCCCCACCAGCACACGGGTTTGCAGGCTGGCTGCGCGCAGATCGTCCTGCAACGCCCGCGCCACGCCAACCTCAGGTACCACGGCAAACCGCGGCGTGTGGCGAATGCACAACGCCAGCAATTCGCTCAAACGCGTGAAGCCGCTGAGGGCGAACACCTGGTAGCGCTCCGGATGTCGGCCAATGACGTCCAGCGTACTGAGGCCAATCGAACCGGTCGCACCAAGGACAGTGATCTGCTGGGGGCGACTCACGATGCCGCCATCCACAACAGCACGGCAAAGATCGGGATCGCGGCAGTCAGGCTGTCGATGCGATCCAGCACACCACCGTGACCGGGCAACAGGTTACTGCTGTCCTTGATCCCGGACTGACGCTTGAACATGCTTTCGGTCAGGTCGCCGACCACCGACACAAATACGATCAGGGCGGCGCCAATAAGGCCCATGAACAGTTGCGCGACCGTCCAGTCCCGCACGAAACCGACTACCGTGGTGATCACCAGGCTCAAGGCCAAGCCACCATAGACCCCTTCCCAGCTCTTGCCAGGGCTGACTTTCGGCGCGAGCTTGCGCTTGCCGAAGGCCCGACCGGAGAAGTAGGCGCCAACGTCGGCCCCCCAGACCAGCACCATCACGGCCATGATCTGCCAGTTGCCCAACGGGCCTTGCTTGATCCAGATCAGCCCCTGCCAGGCCGGCAGCAGGATCAACAGACCGATCACCAGCTTGGTCGCCGTATTGGCCCAATGATGCGTCGTCCGTGGATAGGTCAGGACCAGGAAGGTCGCCGTCGCCCACCACAGCACCGAGGCACCCAGCACCCAAGGCGCGAGGCCGGGCACCACATACATGATGAACAGCATGGCCGCCACGGCCGTCGCATAGGTCACGCGCGCCGCCTGCGCAGGAAAACCCGCCAGCCGCGCCCACTCCCACGCGCCCAAGGTCACGACCAGCCCGATGAACAGCGCAAAGCTGCCACCTTCGAGCAGGAAGAAACCAGCCAGGGCGATAGGCAACAGGATCAAGGCGGTGATGATTCGTTGTTTAAGCATTAAACCCGGGCTCCAGCTTCGATCTGCTCGCTCGTTTTACCGAAGCGACGCTGACGGGAAGCGAAATCGGCCAGTGCGGTGCGCATGGCTTCGTGTTTGAAGTCCGGCCAGAACAGGTCGGAGAAGTACAGCTCGGCATAAGCCAACTGCCAGAGCAGGAAGTTGCTGATGCGATGCTCGCCACCGGTACGGATGCACAGGTCCGGCAATGGCAGGTCACCGGTCGCCAGGCAGGTCTGCAACAGCTCAGGGGTGATGTCTTCCGGGCGCAAGTGTCCGGCCTGGACTTCCCGCGCCAGCCGCTGGGCAGCCTGGGCAATGTCCCACTGGCCGCCGTAGTTGGCGGCGATCTGCAGGACGAACCGATTGGTGCCCGCCGTCGCGGCCTCGGCCTCGCGCATCGCAGCCTGCAATTCAGGATGGAAGCGCGAGCGATCACCAATGATGCGCAAGCTGATCTTGTTGTCGTTGAGGCGCTTGGCCTCACGACGCAGGGCCTTGAGGAACAAGTCCATCAAGGCGCTGACTTCATCGGCCGGCCGCTGCCAGTTTTCGCTGGAGAAGGCGAACAGGGTCAGCACCTCGACCCCCGCCTCGGCGCACACCTCGATGACCGCACGAACCGCATCGACCCCCGCCTTGTGCCCGGCGACGCCAGGCATAAAGCGTTTCTTGGCCCAGCGGTTGTTGCCGTCCATGATGATCGCCACGTGGCGCGGAACCGCGAACGGCACGGCCTGCTTGGTCTTTTCCATGAAAACGAGACCCTTATACGGCCATCAGGTCTTTTTCTTTCTGCGCCAAATCCGCGTCGATCTTAGCCACGTACTTCTTGGTCAGGTCGTCGATTTCGCCAGTGGCGCGACGCTCTTCGTCTTCGCTGATTTCCTTTTCCTTGACCAGATCCTTGAGCTGGCTGTTGGCATCGCGACGGATGTTGCGCACCGCAACGCGAGCGTCTTCAGCCACATCGCGAGCCTGCTTGGTGAAACCACGACGGGTTTCTTCAGTCAGGGCCGGCATGGAGATCAGCAGCAATTCACCCAGGTTGGTCGGGTTCAGGTTCAGGCCGGCACTGCCGATGGCCTTGTCCACGGCTGCGAGCATGTTGCGCTCGAAGGCCACGACTTGCAGGGTACGGGCGTCCTTGACGGTGATGTTGGCCACCTGCTTGATCGGCGTGTCGGCGCCGTAGTAAGGCACCATGACGCCTTCCAGGATGCTGGGGTGCGCCTGGCCGGTACGAATGCGACCGAAGTTGTGCGCCAGGGACTCCAGGGATTTCTGCATGCGCTGTTCAGCGTCTTTCTTGATTTCGTTGATCATTGTTGAACTTCCTCGATCAGTGTTCCTTCGGCGCCGCCATGGACGATATTCAACAGGGCACCGGGCTTGTTCATGTTAAAGACGCGCAGCGGCATCTTGTGGTCGCGGCACAGGCAGATAGCCGTCAGGTCCATGACACCCAGCTTGCGATCCAGCACTTCATCGTAGGTCAGATGATCGAACTTCTCGGCATGCGGGTCTTTGAACGGGTCAGCGGTATAGACGCCATCGACCTTGGTTGCCTTGAGCACGACATCGGCATCGATCTCGATCGCTCGCAGGCAAGCGGCCGAATCCGTGGTGAAGAACGGATTACCGGTACCGGCGGCAAAAATCACCACTTCCTTGGCGTTGAGGTGGCGCATGGCTTTGCGGCGGTCGTAGTGATCGGTCACGCCAACCATGGAAATGGCCGACATCACGATGGCCGAGATATTGGCACGCTCCAGCGCATCGCGCATAGCCAGGGCGTTCATCACAGTGGCCAGCATGCCCATGTGGTCGCCCGTGACCCGATCCATGCCGGCCGCGCTCAGCGCCGCACCGCGGAACAGGTTGCCGCCGCCGATGACCAGGCCGACCTGAACGCCAATCCCGACCAACTGGCCCACTTCCAGGGCCATGCGATCCAGCACTTTCGGATCGATCCCGAACTCTTCCGAGCCCATCAGGGCCTCGCCGCTAAGCTTGAGTAGAATGCGTTTATAGCGAGCCTGATAACCACTGCCCTGCTGAGCCATTGCGAATCTCTCCTGCGGCGTATGTGTTCAAAAAATTCTTTGCAAGCTGTTTGCAGCCTGCGTTCACTCTAGCTCGACGCTGACACAGCGCCATCGGAACACGGCTTTGTAAGCCAGTTCCGACAGGAAACCAATAAAAATCGGCATCCCCATCCGAAAAGAGGCTGCGCGCGTTAAGCGGGCAGCCTCTTCAGGGCGACAGTTATGAAAACCGTCTTATTGCTTGCTGGCAGCAGCTACCTGGGCAGCAACTTCAGCAGCGAAGTCATCAACCGGCTTCTCGATGCCTTCGCCTACTTTGAAGTAGGTGAACGAAACGATTTCAGCACCGGCTTTCTTCGCCAGGTCGCCGACCTTGACTTCCGGATTCTTGACGAAAGCCTGCTCAACCAGGCTGGCTTCGGCCAGGAACTTGGAGATACGGCCGCTGACCATTTTTTCTGCGATTTCAGCAGGCTTGCCTTTGAGCTTCTCTTCGTTCAGCTGCAGGAAGACGCCCTTCTCGCGCTCGATCGCTTCAGCCGAAACGTCCGTAGGCAGCAGGAACTCAGGGTTGGTAGCAGCCACGTGCATGGCGATGTCTTTCGCCAGCTCGGTGTCGCCGCCCTTCAGGACAACCGCAACACCGATCTTGTTGCCGTGCAGGTAGGTACCGACCACGTCACCTTCAACGCGAACCAGGCGACGGATGTTGACGTTCTCGCCAGTCTTGCCGACCAGTACCAGGCGTGCTTCTTCCTGGGCTTCGATCAGCGGGGCTGCGTCGGTCAGTTTGTCAGCGAAGGCCTTCTCGACGCTGGCAGCGACGAATGCCTTGAAGTCATCCTGCAGAGCCAGGAAGTCGGTCTGGGAGTTGACTTCCAGCAGAACGGCGGCCTTGCCGTCGTCCTTGATGGCGATGGCGCCTTCAGCGGCGACGTTGCCAGCTTTCTTGGCGGCCTTGATGGCGCCCGAAGCACGCATGTCATCAATGGCTTTCTCGATGTCGCCGCCAGCCTTGGTCAAGGCCTTCTTGCAGTCCATCATGCCTTCGCCGGTACGCTCGCGCAGTTCTTTGACCAACGCTGCAGTAATCTCTGCCATTTCAAAATCCTCTTGGATAGGTTTTCAACCATTCCACCCGACCGAACGGGCGTTCAATTCTTCCTGGAAAACCATTGCTTATAGGCCGCGGCAGGTTACAAACAGGTCACTGCGCTGGCGGCAAAGGGTTTTCGAGGTGGCAAAAAGGGGGCCAAGCCCCCTTTTTGCTTACTGAGTCAACGCCAGGGGCGTCAATTACTCAGCGGCTGCTGCCGGAGCTTCTTCAGCGAAGACTTCGGTGCCGCCATTCACGTTGTTGCGACCACGGATCACAGCGTCAGCCATCGAACCCATGTACAGCTGGATGGCGCGGATGGCGTCATCGTTGCCTGGGATGATGTAGTCAACGCCTTCCGGGCTGCTGTTGGTATCGACAACGCCGATGACCGGGATACCCAGCTTGTTGGCTTCGGTGATCGCGATGCGCTCGTGATCAACGTCGATCACGAACAGTGCGTCAGGCAGACCGCCCATGTCCTTGATACCGCCCAGGGAGCGGTCCAGCTTCTCAAGATCGCGAGTGCGCATCAGCGCTTCTTTCTTGGTCAGCTTGGCGAAAGTACCGTCTTCGGACTGGACTTCAAGGTCACGCAGACGCTTGATGGAAGCGCGAATGGTCTTGAAGTTGGTCAGCATGCCGCCCAACCAGCGGTGATCGACGTACGGCGAACCGCAACGTGCCGCTTCTTCGGCAACGATCTTGCCAGCGGAACGCTTGGTGCCGACGAACAGAATCTTGTTTTTGCCCTGGGCCAGGCGCTCTACGAAGGTCAGTGCTTCGTTGAACATCGGCAGGGTTTTTTCAAGGTTGATGATGTGGATCTTGTTACGCGCGCCGAAAATGTACTTGCCCATTTTCGGGTTCCAGTAACGGGTCTGGTGACCGAAGTGCACACCGGCCTTCAGCATATCGCGCATGTTGACTTGGGACATGATAGTTCCTTGATAAGTCGGGTTTGGCCTCCACGTATCCCAATGACCAACCAGCGGCTATATAAACCGAAGGCACCCAGGTCATCGTGTCGACACGTGTGTGGATTTAAGCTTACGGGGTCATCCCCGGAAAGCGGCGCATTTTATACCACAGCAAGGGCGAAAACGGAACACGGATTCTGAAAACCTCTGTGGCGAGGGAATTGTGGGAGCAAAGCTTGCTCGCGATTGGGGCAGGTCAGTCTACAACGGTGTCGACTGGTCTACCGCTATCGCGAGCAAGCTTTGCTCCCACTCGCTCTCGCCACAGAGTTCCAGGCCGGGAGCGCTTTGCCCCGATGGTCTGTTAGAATCGCGTTTTCAGGGCCGCGCTGGTCATCATCCGCCGCCCATTTCGTTTTGAACAGCGCCGTCGGGCGCAGAGAGAGCCTGTATGACCGTTACCCTCAAGACACCCGAGGACATCGCCAAAATGCGTGTCGCCGGCAAACTCGCCGCCGAAGTGCTGGAGATGATCGCCGACTACGTCAAGCCGGGCGTGACCACCGAAGAGCTGGACCGCATCTGCCACGACTACATCGTCAACGAGCAGAAGGCCATCCCGGCCCCGCTCAACTATAAAGGCTTCCCGAAGTCGATCTGTACCTCGATCAACCACGTGGTCTGCCACGGCATCCCCAACGAAAAACCGTTGAAGGATGGTGACACCCTGAACATCGACGTCACCGTCATCAAGGACGGCTATCACGGTGACACCAGCCGCATGTTCCATGTCGGCAACGTGCCGGAGTGGGCCCAGCGCCTGTCCAAGGTGACCCAGGAATGCATGTACATGGCCATCGAACTGGTGAAACCGGGCTGCCGCCTGGGAGACATCGGCGAAGTGATCCAGAAGCACGCGCAGAAGAACGGCTTCTCGGTGGTGCGCGAGTTCTGCGGCCACGGCATCGGCAAGGTGTTCCACGAAGAACCGCAGATCCTGCACTACGGCCGTGCCGGCACCGGCATGGAGCTGCAGGCGGGCATGACCTTCACCATCGAGCCGATGATCAACCAGGGCCGCGCCGACACCAAGGTGCTGGGCGACGGCTGGACCGCCATCACCAAGGACCGCAAGCTGTCGGCCCAGTGGGAACACACCCTGCTGGTCACTGAGACCGGCTATGAAATCTTCACCCTGCGTAGCGATGACACCATCGCGCGCGTTTCCGCCTGATCCGAACCCAGCCTACAGACCCGATAGATATAGATAGAAAGGAAAGCCATTCAATGCCGCAGGTGGATCCCGAACTCTTCGACCGCGGCCAGTTCCAGGCTGAACTGGCCCTGAAGGCAAGCCCCATCTCGGCGTTCAAGAAGGCGATCCGCCAGGCCCACGAAGTGCTCGACCAGCGCTTTCGCAATGGCCGGGACATTCGCCGGCTGATCGAGGACCGCGCCTGGTTCGTCGATAACATCCTGCAAAAGGCCTGGGAGCAGTTCGATTGGAGCGAAGACGCCGACATCGCCCTGGTGGCGGTGGGCGGCTATGGGCGCGGGGAGCTGCACCCTTACTCCGACATCGATTTGCTGATCCTGCTGGACAGCGCCGATCACGAAGTTTTCCGCGATTCCATCGAGCGGTTCCTGACGCTGCTGTGGGACATCGGCCTGGAAGTCGGCCAGAGCGTGCGCTCGGTGCAGGAATGCGCCGAGGAGGCCCGCGCCGACCTGACGGTGATCACCAACCTGATGGAAAGCCGCACCATCGCCGGCCCCGAGCGCCTGCGCCAGCGCATGCTCGATGTCACCAGCACAGAGCACATGTGGCCGAGCAAAGACTTCTTCCTGGCCAAGCACGCCGAGCAGAAGGCCCGTCACCACAAGTACAACGACACCGAATACAACCTGGAACCCAACGTCAAGGGCTCGCCCGGCGGGCTGCGGGACATCCAGACGATCCTGTGGGTCGCCCGTCGCCAGTACGGCACGCTGAACCTGCGCGCCCTGGCCGGCGAAGGTTTCCTGGTGGAAAGCGAAAACGCCTTGCTGGCCTCGTCCCAGGAATTCCTGTGGAAGGTCCGCTACGCCCTGCACATGCTCGCCGGGCGCTCCGAAGACCGCCTGCTGTTCGATCACCAACGCTCCATCGCCGGCCTGTTGGGTTTCGAAGGGCAGGATGCCAAACAGTCCATCGAAAACTTCATGCAGCAGTACTACCGCGTGGTGATGAGCATCGCCCAGCTCAGCGAACTGATCATCCAGCACTTCGAGGAAGTCATCCTCGCCCCCGAAGACGAAGAGCCGCCGCAGCCGATCAACTCACGCTTCCAATTGCATGACGGCTACATCGAAGCGCGCAACGCCAACGTGTTCCGCCGCACGCCCTTCGCCATGCTCGAGATCTTCGTGCTCATGGCCCAGCAGCCGGAAATCAAGGGCGTACGCGCCGACACCATCCGCCTGCTACGGGAAAACCGTCATCTGATCGATGAAGATTTCCGCCACGACATCCGCAACACCAGCCTGTTCATCGAGCTGTTCAAGTGCAGGATCGGCGTGCACCGCAACCTGCGCCGAATGAACCGTTACGGGATTCTCGGGCGCTATTTGCCGGAGTTCGGCTTCATCGTCGGACAGATGCAGCACGACCTGTTCCACATCTATACGGTCGATGCCCACACCCTGAACCTGATCAAGCACCTGCGTAAGTTGCAATACACCCAGGTGTCAGAGAAATTCCCGCTGGCCAGCAAGCTCATGGGCAAGCTGCCCAAGCCCGAGCTGATCTACATGGCCGGGCTGTACCACGACATTGGCAAGGGCCGCCACGGTGACCACTCCGAAATCGGCGCGGTGGATGCCGAGGCGTTCTGCCAGCGCCATCAACTGCCCCTGTGGGACAGCCGACTGATCGTCTGGCTGGTGCAGAACCACCTGGTGATGTCCACCACCGCCCAGCGCAAGGACTTGTCCGACCCGCAGGTGATCCATGACTTCGCCCAGATCGTCGGCGATGAAACGCGCCTGGATTACCTCTACGTGCTGACCGTGGCCGACATCAACGCCACCAACCCGAGCCTGTGGAATTCCTGGCGCGCCAGCCTGTTGCGCCAGCTCTACACCGAGACCAAGCGGGCCTTGCGCCGTGGCCTGGAAAACCCGGTGGACCGCGAAGAACAGATCCGTCGTACCCAAAGCGCGGCCCTGGATATCCTGGTGCGCGGCGGCACCGATCCGGACGATGTCGAGCAGCTCTGGTCGCAATTGGGCGATGACTATTTCCTGCGCCACACCGCCGGCGACGTGGCCTGGCACAGCGACGCGATCCTGCAGCAACCGGCCGATGGCGGGCCGCTGGTGCTGATCAAGGAAACCACCCAGCGCGAGTTCGAGGGCGGCACACAGATCTTCATCTACGCGCCGGACCAGCACGACTTCTTCGCCGTGACCGTGGCGGCGATGGACCAGCTCAACCTCAACATCCATGACGCCCGGGTCATTACCTCCAGCAGCCAGTTCACCCTCGACACCTACATCGTGCTCGACACCGACGGCGACTCGATTGGCGACAACCCGGCGCGGGTCAAGCAGATCCGCGACGGCCTCACCGAAGCCCTGCGCAACCCGGCGGACTACCCGACCATCATCCAGCGCCGGGTGCCGCGCCAACTCAAGCATTTTGCGTTTGCGCCCCAGGTGACAATCCACAACGACGCCCAGCGCCAGGTCACCGTGCTGGAACTCAGCGCCCCGGACCGCCCGGGCCTGCTGGCGCGGATCGGCCATATTTTCCTGGAGTTCGATCTGTCGCTGCAAAACGCCAAGATCGCCACCCTCGGCGAACGGGTAGAAGACGTGTTTTTCATCACCGACGCTCACAACCAGCCGCTGTCCGATCCGCAACTGTGCAGCCGCCTGCAGGAGGCCATCGTCCGGCACCTGAGCGTCAACCAGGAACCCGATGCTCACCTGACACGCATCAGCATCTGAACGAACAAATTTCCCGCTGTGGGAGCGGGCTTGCTCGCGAAAGCGGTGGGTCAGTCAGCATAATCATTCACTGACCCACCGCTTTCGCGAGCAAGCCCGCTCCCACATTGAACGAGGCCCCCGATGAATAACGCTTTGAACCAGTTGCAGCCCTACCCGTTCGAAAAGCTCCGCGCCCTGCTCGGCAGCGTCACGCCCAACCCCGACAAACGCCCCATCGCATTGTCCATCGGCGAACCCAAGCATCGCTCGCCCAGCTTCGTGGCTGAAGCCCTGGCCAGCAATCTGGAAAAAATGGCCGTGTACCCGACCACCCTCGGCATCCCGGAACTGCGTGAAGCCATCACCGGCTGGTGCGAGCGTCGCTTCAGCGTGCCGAACGGCTGGCTGGACCCGGCGCGCCATGTGCTGCCGGTCAATGGCACCCGTGAAGCCTTGTTCGCCTTCACCCAGACCGTGGTCAACCGAGGCGACGATGCCCTGGTGGTCAGCCCGAACCCGTTCTACCAGATCTACGAAGGGGCGGCGTTCCTGGCCGGGGCCAAGCCGCACTACCTGCCGTGCCTGGACGCGAACGGTTTCAACCCGGATTTCGATGCTGTCTCGCCGGACATCTGGAAACGCTGCCAGATCCTGTTCCTGTGTTCCCCGGGCAACCCGACCGGCGCGCTGATCCCGGTGGACGTGCTGAAAAAACTCATCGCCCTGGCCGATGAGCATGACTTCGTGATCGCGGCGGACGAGTGCTACAGCGAACTGTACTTCGACGAACAGACCCCGCCGCCAGGGCTGCTCAGCGCCTGCGTCGAACTGGGGCGAAAGGATTTCAAGCGCTGCGTGGTGTTCCACAGCCTGTCCAAACGCTCCAACCTGCCCGGCCTGCGCTCCGGTTTCGTCGCCGGCGACGCGGACATCCTCAAGGGTTTCCTGCTGTACCGCACCTATCACGGCTGCGCGATGCCGGTTCAGACCCAACTGGCGAGCATCGCGGCGTGGAACGACGAAGTGCACGTACGGGCCAACCGCGCGCTGTACCGGGAGAAGTTCGACGCCGTGCTGGAAATCCTCAGCCCGGTGCTGGACGTACAGCGTCCTGATGGCAGCTTCTACTTGTGGCCGAATGTAGCCGGCGATGATGCAGTGTTCTGCCGCGACCTGTTCGAACAGGAACACGTGACCGTGGTGCCGGGCTCCTACCTGTCCCGCGATGTGGATGGCGTCAACCCGGGCGCCGGGCGTGTGCGCATGGCCCTGGTTGCGCCATTGGCCGAATGCGTGGAAGCGGCGGAGCGGATCCGCGCGTTCATCCAGCGTCGAGGTTGATGGCTGTATCGGACTGAAGTGGATCGCTGTTGTGGCGAGGGAGCTTGCTCCCGCTGGGCTGCGTAGCGGCCCCAACAGCAACATCCGTACCGGCCATCACCTCTCCCTGTACAAATCCTCAGTGATGCCTAGGTTGCGCAATGCACCTATTTCGGTACACTTCATTCATGGTTGATATTGCCCCCATACTGAACGTACGTTTTTTCCGCACAGACGCTGGGAATGAACCCGTTCGCGAATGGTTGACTGACCTGCCTCGCGAGCACAGACGGATGATCGGAACTGACATCAAGACAGTTCAAATTGGTTGGCCGATAGGTATGCCGGTGGTTCGCAAGCTGGACACTGGGCTATGGGAGGTCAGGATTGACCTTGGAGATACGATTGCCCGTGTTCTCTTCACCGTGGTGGGCTCCGATATGGTTCTACTCCACGGCTTCATCAAGAAAAGTCAAAAAACGCCAGCCACCGACATGGCAACCGCCAAGCAGCGCAAAGCAAGATTATGAGGTACCGCAAATGAACAAGCATATTGGATCGGATTTTGACGATTTCCTCGCCGAGCAAGGCATCGCCGAAGAAGTTTCCGCCGCTGCGCTCAAACGCGTTATTGCCTGGCAGATTGCCGAAGCCATGAAGCTTCAGAAAGTGACCAAAAAGGCCTTGGCACAACGAATGCACACCAGTCGCACTGCTGTTGATCGTGCGCTGGATCAGAACGATGCAGGAATGACACTGGCAACGCTTGCCAGCGCAGCACGTGCGCTGGGTCAGAGAGTGGAAGTGCGGCTGGTTCCTGAGCAGGAAGGGGCTCACGCATAAATGCTGTTGTGGCGAGGGGATTTATCCCCGCTGGGCTGCGAAGCAGCCCCAAAGCAGTCCACTCAATCTGCCTGACACACCGAGGCGCCAGATTTTAGGGCTGCTGCGCAGCCCAACGGGGCGGTGCGACGTTTCGCTAAATTCCCTCGCCACAGGTCCAGTGTTCGGGATTTTTGTGTTTGCCTTTCGATTTATCGCGAGCAAGCTCGCTCCCACAGTGGACGGGTGTTGTACACAAAACTTGTGATCGACACCTGCCTCCTGTGGGAGCGAGCTTGCTCGCGATGAGGCCGGCACTTATTGCATCAAGTCCGAAGCTCTACCCGATCCAGGCACTTATTCGCCAACAACATCCCCAGCTCAATCATCTGCGCCACTCCCAAGGCTACATGCCGCCGCGAGCCGTCCAGGCCAAACGCCAGGTCGCTGAGCATCGCATTGGCCGAAGCCAGGGTTTCGCTGAGGTTGGCTAGCAGGGCTTCGGTATCAACGCTGTCCGAGACGGTGAACAACTGTACCGAAGGCTTGGGGTCTGACTCGCTGTCGTCAGGCTTGAGGTAATGATCCAGCGCACGATCAGCGGCTTCTTGCAGCTTTTCGGGGGCGTAGTCGCCGTAGGGGAACGTGGAGGCAGGTTTGGGTGAGGTTTGAGATTCTTTGGTCATGAAACTGCTACCTAGAGCTGAAGTATTGGAAGCCCTGCGCTTACATAGCGCAGAAGCATGTGCTCCTAGGGAATGTTCGGATTCTCACGTCCGGTCGCTGAATTGGCAGCGACACCCAGAGGCTAGAGCCCTCGCTTCCGACGGACAACCTTAAAAACTTGTCGGAAACTTCGGTGCGTCTGACAGACCACAATCGATTGCTCAGACAAGAAAAGAAACAAAACGTACTGCGATAAGCGAAACCATTGATTTCGTTGGCTCAGTACGTCGACACATCCCAGGCAACGCTGTTTAGAGCGCGCAAGCTGGCTTGAATTCGCTAATACCAGTAGCCATGATCGCCCCCGTCACCAGCGAAGCTGGCAGGAGTCTGGGTCCCTCTCGAGGTTGACCCAGCGGCGCAGAAGGGCAAATCAAGCTCAACTGCGTGTCGATTGAAGCCGCCTTCGGGCGGCTTTGCTTTTTATGAGGGTAAGGATTGGTCCCGTGTGACAAGCAAGGCTAATGTCCCCAATACGGCACACTAACCATCATTTTTAAAACGACTGAAGAGCGCGAGGAACAGACTGGTTTCTTCAAAGCGGAAAGGCTCGAAAAAGGCCAGATCTGCCATGCTCGAGACACTCGCTACGGGGTCGAAGATCGTATCCAAGATCCGCAGGGCTGCAAGCTTTTGCTTGTGAAAGCTTGCGCAAGTCCCACCATGGGACTATATTCTCACCCATGAGAATTATCGCCATCAGCCATCTGAAAACCTTCTGGGAGAAATACCCAGACTCCGAGCAGCAGTTTAAAGCTTGGCTTGACGATGCCAAGCAGGCCGCATGGACCAACCCAAGCGACATCAAGGCACAATACGGTAACGCAAGCATTCTCAAGAGTCGCCGCGTGGTATTCAACATCAAGGGTAACGACTACCGTCTCGTGGTCGCCATTGCCTACCGCTTCGGCGCTGTGTACATCAAGTTTGTCGGGACTCACCAGCAGTACGACAAAATCGACGCAAACACCGTGGAAATGGAGTAATCATTATGAACATTCGCCCAATCCGCACCGATGAAGAATACCGGGTAGCTCTCAAAGAGATCTCTCCTCTGTTCGAGAATGAGCCTGAACTTGGCACCCCGGAAGGCGATGCTTTTGAAGTCATGGTCACCCTGATCGAGGCCTACGAAACCAAGAACTTCCCGGTTGATCTGCCTGATCCAATCGAAGCCATCAAGTTTCGCATGGAGCAATCCGGACTCACCGCGGCCGATCTGGCTCCCGCTATCGGAAAAACGAACCGCGTATACGAGGTGCTCAACCGTAAACGCTCGTTAACTCTACCCATGATCTGGAAGCTTCACGATATGTTCGGCATCCCAGCAGAAAGCCTGATAAAGCCAGTAAAAGTTGCCTGATACTGGCCCGGCCCGCCGGGCTTTTTCAAACCAGCAAGGACAAGAAATGACCTCAACCGGAGAAAGACATACCAGAGGTCGACCTGGGTGAGTTCGTAAAGCACATCGGCTTGAGAAATCGGTTCCTGGGCGTTACAGCTTGTTGCTGGCTGCAAATCTTTACGGAGGCACCCTCTCCGGCACGCAAAACCCCGCCAAGATTGTTCGCGAAATTGAACTCCTTGAGCAGGGAGAGCTAGGGCAGTTAAAGCAGCCGATCCAGGCAACGCGTGCGGAACACGATCAGATGCTGCTCAAGATTCTAGATCCGTCGGCTGAAGCAATCCAAAAATAGCAGCACAGGATCGCCCACCATTCGTATTTGACTTTACCCATCGCAAGGTATGTCCATAGAGTTTGTGGTCGCCCCCAGACTCTTCGGGCGATGAGGCCGATATTATTTCCCCAACCCCAAATTCGCCTCCGCCAGATCCAACTCCCCCAGCACCTCACGCAGCACATCATCGCCGATCTGGTGATGACGGCTGAGGCGATACAATTCCAGCCGCTGCGCCCGAAAAGCCTTCAAGCGCAGCCGGCGCTCCAGCAGGTCCATTTCGAACGCCAGCGCCTGGGCCTCGGCGGAGTCGTTGAACACGTCGAGCTGGTGGCGATACTCGGACATCAGCCGTGCCTTGACCTCGGTCGCCAACGCCGCCTGGGCCGCATCCGGCGGACTGCCCGCCTCGGTCGGTTCTTCCACTTCCAGCGCATGGATCGCCGCTTCAGCGGTTTTGCGCCAGGCCTCGCGGACTTCGTTGCGACGTTTGTCATCAGGGCTCTTTTCGATGCCCCGCAGCAGCAACGGCAAGGCGATGCACGCCGCGATCAGCGACAGCAGAATCACCCCGGCGGCGATGAAGATCAGCAGGTCCCGCTCGGGAAACGCCTCGCCCGCGTCCAACAGCATCGGCACCGACAGCACACCCGCCAGTGTCACCGCGCCGCGCACGCCACCGAAAGTCAGCAACCAACAAGAACGTGCGGTCGGCATCGGGGTCAGTTCGCCCTGGCCACGCCAGCGTCGCAACAGCCCGGACAAGCGCCAGATGCTTTGCACCCAGACAAACCGCAGTACCAGCAGCACCAGGAAAATCGCCACTACATCCAGGCAACGGTAGAACAACGTCGGCCAGAGCGTGGTCTCGAGGTGGGTCACCGCCTTGATGATGTCCGGCAGTTGCAAGCCCAGCAGCAGGAAGATCAACCCGTTGAAGGCGAACTCCAACAGCGACCAGACACTGCGATTGAGCAGCCGCGTGCCGGTCTGGCGCGGCAGCAGGTCGAGCCAGCTCTGCATCATCCCCGCCGCCACTGCCGAGAGAATGCCCGAGGCGCCCAAGCGCTCAGCCAGCACATAGGCGGCAAACGGCAGCAGCAACATGAACACCACATGGGTGGCCGGATCGTCCCAGCCCTGGGCAATCATCCACGCCCGCAGCCGGCCCATCAGCCAACTCAGGGCCACGCCGACCAGCAGGCCGCCGACCGCCACCAATACGAACGTCAGGCTCGCGCTGGCCAGGGAAAAGACCCCGGTGATGGCCGCCGCCAGGGCAAACTTGAAGGTCACCAGGCCCGACGCATCGTTCATCAGCGCCTCGCCCTGGAGCATGTGCATCAACGGCGCGGGCAGACGGTCGCGGGCAATCGCCGACACCGCCACCGCATCGGTCGGCGACAGCACCGCGGCCAGGGCGAAGGCCACCGGCAACGGGATACTTGGCAGCAGCCAATGAATGAAATAACCGGCACCCACCACCGTGAACAACACCAGCCCCACCGCCAGCGTCAGGATCGGCCCGCGCAAGCGCCACAACTCGCGTTTGGGCATGCGCCAACCGTCGGAGAACAGCAGCGGTGGCAGGAACAGAAACAGGAACAACTCAGGATCAAGGGCCACGTGCAGGCCCAGGGACGGCCAGGCCAGCACAGCACCGGCGCCGATCTGTACCAGGGGCAACGGCAGCGGGATCAACCGTCCGATCAGGCGCGACACGCCTACCAGCATCAACAGGATCAGGACGGTATAAGCGCTTTGCATAACGGACTTCCAATGACAGCCATACACATCTGCGGCAACAGTTGGCCGGTGAAGTGCCATATTAACCGCCAAGGTGAACCGCTGCCGTTGCACATTGGTCGCACCTCAACGGCGTCAATGCGCAGTCGCCTTGGCCGCTCCTAACCTCCACGTGGCAGGAGCGACCGGCGACTATCCGGCGACTATCCGAAGCTAAACAGCTCGCTCAGCGGCATTGAGGGTCGAGCGGCCCGAGACAACATCGACGCCGTCACCCTCATTGTCGCGATCTTCGATCTGTTCGGCCGCCGATATTTCGGCCAAGGGCAACATTCCCTGCAGCTCATCCGGATGAGCGGAATCGCCTAATAGCCTGTCCAGCGCGGCGCTAGCCTCGTCCGCCAACGGCTGGGTCACTACTCCCGTTGTCACCCAGGCGGCGACCACCGGGGCCATCGTCGCCGTAACCGTCGCCTTGCCAATCGCCGCAACACCCGCAGGCGAAATCCCGGCGCGCCTGGCGGCGTTGACAGCGGCGGTCTGGGCCATGCCGATCGCCGTAATACCGCCGGCCAACGCTCCGAGACCACTGACCAAGCCAGTCGGCGTAACCAAGTCTTGCAGCGATTTGCTGCCATCGCGCATCACGTCCAGCGGCAGTTTGCCGACCCGCTTCGCAATGCCCACCGCAGCCCTCCCTACGCCATAATTCTTGAGGTCCTTGTAACGCTGATGCCAGTCTTGACGCCCTAACAGGTATTCCGGGCCAACCCGGTGTTGGGCTTTATCGATGGAATGTTGCAAGTCATAGGCGGCCATGCCTGAAATCGGAGAACCGACGGCAGCTATCACAGAGTCCACCCTGCTGCCCGTTTGCGCATCGACGGCCATCGTCACGACGGGCTGGATGACCGTGCGCAACACGTTTCGCGCGGTGAAGGTCTGGAAAGTCAGGCTGCCTTCGATAGCGCGGGTCATCAGGCTCGGCTTCACCGCCCGGGCGGGCTCCCGCATGACCGGCTCCAGATCGGCACTTTCGGCAACCAGCCACTGGGTGTTGCTAGTAGCACGCTTGATCAGGCCATTGCCGACCGTGTCGGCGGCGCTGCTGACCAGGCCGGAAATCGACGACAGCGCCAATGGAGCGGTAATCGAGCCATTGCCGGTCAGCGCCGGGGCGAAGTCCAGCGCGATGGACGCCGCGCCGAAGGGAACCGAACGAAGGAATCCAACAGTGCCCTGGGACGCGCGATCCAGCCGCGCGCCTTTGGCCAGTACCGCGTCGACGCTTTCCGCGGTTTCCCCGTCATTGGCCAAGGTACGCGAACGATCGTCGATCAGTGCTTCGAAGGCCTGGCGATTGGCACCGTTCATATGCGGCTCGAATACCCGGGTGAGCTGGGCCTTGATTGCACCCGTCCGATTTGCCAGGTCCTGTTCAGCCGTGACAGGGCCGATCGGGACGGACGCAGCGGTCCCGATGGTCAATGTCGTTGAATGGGGCGGGGGTGTTCCTTCAGTTTGATATGCCGGTGGATGGGACGGTGTCAGAGAGATGGAATTCATGGGAGGGTCTCTTGTGCGTACAAGTGGTGGGTTTACTTGTGCTGTGTGGTCACCTATTTCGTATCGGTTCCGTCTCGTCCGATCCGTCGCGACAGTCAAGGCACTGAAAGAAACGACGTGGCATAATCGTCCGCTGATTTTCAGGACGATACCGGGAACGTTTTGGGGGGGAGCATTCATGCCCAAGGAAAACAAGCACTTACGGCTTTTCGGCATCAAAGCCTGCGATACGATGAAAAAAGCGCGCACCTGGCTCGATGATCACGCTGTGCACTACGACTTTCACGACTACAAGACCGCCGGCATCGACCGTGAACACCTGACCCAATGGTGCAACGAGCATGGCTGGCAAGTGGTGTTGAACCGTGCCGGTACGACCTTTCGCAAACTCGACGACGAACGCAAAGCCGATCTCGACCAGACGAAAGCCATCGAACTGATGCTCGCCCAACCCTCGATGATCAAGCGCCCGGTGCTCGATCTCGGTGACCGAACCCTGATTGGCTTCAAGCCAGATATTTATGCGGCAGAGATCAAGTAAGCCTGCCCAGTCCATTTTGTAGAGGTAATTTCATGTCCACTACCCTGTTCAGCCTGGCCTTCGGCGTCGGCACCCAAAACCGTCAAGGCGCCTGGCTGGAAGTGTTCTACGCACAGCCGCTGCTCAAGCCGTCGGCTGAGATCGTCGCGGCTATCGCGCCGATCCTTGGCTACAGCGAGGGCAACCAGGCCATCACCTTCACCACCGCCCAGGCCTCGCAACTGGCTGAGGCCCTCAAGGGCGTCGATGCCGCACAAGCGGCCCTGCTGACCCGCCTGGCTGAAAGCCACAAGCCGCTGGTCGCCACTCTGTTGGCCGAAGATGCCCAACTGAGTTCCACCCCTGAGGCCTACCTCAAGCTGCACCTGTTGTCCCATCGCCTGGTCAAGCCCCACGGCCTGAACCTGGCCGGCATTTTCCCTCTGCTGCCGAACGTGGCCTGGACCAGCCAGGGTGCGATCGACCTGGCCGAACTGGCCGAGCACCAGCTCGAAGCCCGCCTGCGTGGCGAACTGCTGGAAGTATTCTCGGTGGACAAGTTCCCGAAAATGACCGATTACGTGGTCCCGGCGGGCGTGCGCATCGCCGACGCCGCGCGCATCCGCCTGGGCGCCTATGTGGGCGAAGGCACCACGGTCATGCACGAAGGTTTCGTCAATTTCAACGCCGGCACCGAAGGCCCGGGCATGATCGAAGGCCGTGTCTCGGCGGGCGTGTTCGTCGGCAAAGGTTCGGACCTGGGCGGCGGCTGCTCGACCATGGGCACCCTGTCGGGCGGCGGCAACATCGTGATCAAGGTGGGCGAAGGCTGCCTGATCGGCGCCAACGCCGGCATCGGCATTCCGTTGGGCGACCGCAACACCGTGGAGTCGGGCCTGTACGTGACCGCCGGCACCAAAGTCGCCCTGCTGGACGAAAACAACCAACTGGTGAAAGTGGTCAAGGCTCGCGACCTGGCCGGCCAACCCGACCTGTTGTTCCGCCGCAATTCCGAGACCGGCGCGGTGGAATGCAAGACGCATAAGTCGGCCATCGAGCTGAACGAAGCACTGCACGCCCACAACTAAGCTTCACACCACCACCTGTGGGGGCGAGCCCTTGTGGGAGCCGAACTTGCTCGCGATGAACGATGACGCGGTCTTGCAGTTAAACCGTGTCGCTGCCATCGCGAGCAAGCTCGGCTCCCACAATAAAGCCCGCTCCCACAAGGTCCGGCGTAACTCCAGCAGGGCCCGAAAGCATGTTGATCCAATCCCCCTGGCGTGCCGATTTCCCGGCCATCGCCGCCCTGCAACGGCAAGGCCAGACCTACCTGGACAACGCCGCCACCACGCAAAAACCCCAAGCACTATTGGATGCCCTGACGCATTACTACACCAACGGCGCGGCCAACGTGCACCGTGCGCAACATTTGCCGGGCGCCCATGCCACCCAGGCGTTCGAGGACAGCCGCCTCAAGGCTTCGCAATGGCTCAATGCCGGAAACTGCGGGCAGGTGGTCTTCACCCACGGCGCCACTTCGGCGCTGAACTTACTGGCCTACGGGCTGGAACATTTATTCAACCCGGGCGATGAGATCGTCATCAGCGCCCTGGAACACCACGCCAACCTGTTGCCGTGGCAGCAACTGGCCGAGCGCCGTTCGTTGACCCTGGTGGTGTTGCCACTGGATGCCGACGGCGTGATCGATCCTGGCGCCGCCGCCGAACTGATCGGCCCCCGTACGCGCTTGCTGGCGGTAAGCCAGTTATCCAACGTGCTGGGCGCTTGGCAGCCCGTGCCGGCGCTGCTGGCGCTGGCCAAGGCCCAAGGCGCGCTGACGGTGATCGACGGCGCCCAGGGCGTGGTCCATGGCCGCCACGACGTGGAAGCGCTGGGCTGCGACTTTTACGTGTTTTCCAGCCACAAACTCTATGGCCCCGACGGGTTGGGCGTGCTGTTCGGCCGTACCGAAGCCCTTGGCAAGCTGCGCCATTGGCAGTTCGGCGGCGAAATGGTGCAACAGGCCGATTACCACAGCGCCACCTTCCGTCCGGCGCCGCTGGGCTTCGAAGCCGGCACGCCGCCGATTGCCAGCGTGATCGGCTTGGGCGCGACCCTGGACTACCTGTCCGCCCTCGATCCGCAAGCGCTCATCGACCATGAGGCGGCACTGCACGACTACCTGCTCCATGGCCTGCTGGCCCGCAACGGCATTCGCCTGCTGGGCAACCCGCGCCTGGCCCTGGTCAGTTTCGTGGTCGACGGCATCCACAACGCCGACCTGGCGCACCTGCTGACCGAACAAGGCATTGCCGTGCGCGCCGGGCATCATTGCGCGATGCCGCTGTTCAAGCATTTGAAGCTGTCCGGGGCGATCCGCGTGTCGCTGGCGTTGTACAACGACTCCGCCGACATCGAACGGTTCTTCGAAGCCCTCGACCAAGCCCTGGAGATGTTGCGATGAACCTGCCAGCCGATGCCGCCACGGCGCTGCAGATCTTCCGGGACGCGTCAGGCTGGGAGCAACGGGCCCGATTGCTGATGCAATGGGGCGAACGTCTGCCGCCCCTGAGGGACGAGGACAAATGCGAGGCCAACCTTGTCCACGGCTGTGAGAGCCAGGTGTGGTTGGTGGGTCGCTTGCACGACGGGCACTGGCAGTTTTGCGCCAGCAGCGATGCGCGGTTGATCCGTGGGTTGGTGGCGTTGCTGCTGGCGCGGGTCAACGGGTTGTCCGCTGACGAGTTGCAGCAGGTGGACCTACCGGATTGGTTCAACCAGCTGGGATTGTCGCGGCAGCTGTCGCCGTCCCGTAGCAATGGCTTGAATGCGGTGTTGAAGCGAATGTTTGAGTTGACTCAGTAACCGCCATCGCGAGCAAGCTCGCTCCCACAGGGGATTTGGTGTACGCAAATACTGCATTCAGCCCGATCCCATGTGGGAGCGAGCTTGCTCGCGATGAGGCCATCAGCCCCCTCAAACCTGAGGCTTGACCCTGTCCGTCGGTCGCCGCACACCCGCCACGATCTTATCCACAGCCTTGGTCGCCGCGACCATGCCAAACGTCGCCGTGACCATCATCACCGCACCAAACCCACCGGCGCAGTCGAGCTTGACGCCGTCGCCGACAAAACTCTTCTGCAGGCAAATGCTGCCGTCCGGCTTCGGGTAGCGCAATTGTTCGGTGGAGAACACGCAGGGCACGCTGTAGTGGCGGGTCACGGTGCGGGAGAAACCGTAGTCGCGGCGCAAGGTGGAGCGCACCTTGGAAGCCAGTGGATCGTTGAATGTACGGTTGAGGTCACAGACCTGGATCAGCGTCGGGTCGATCTGCCCGCCCGCGCCGCCGGTGGTGATGATCTGGATCTTGCGGCGCTTGCACCAGGCGATCAGCGCCGCCTTGGCGTTGACGCTGTCGATGCAGTCGATCACGCAGTCGATGTTCGGCGTGATGTACTCGGCCATGGTGTCGCGGGTGACGAAGTCCGCCACCGCGTGCACCGTGCAGTCGGGGTTGATCCCCCGCAGCCGCTCGGCCATCACGTCGACCTTGGGTTTGCCGACGGTGCTGTCCAGGGCGTGCAACTGGCGGTTGGCGTTGCTGACGCAGACATCGTCCAGGTCGAACAGCGAAATCTCGCCCACGCCGCAACGGGCGATGGCTTCCGCCGCCCAGGAACCGACGCCACCGACGCCGACGATCGCCACATGGGCCGCCCGCAGGCGTTCCAGGCCCTCAATGCCATACAAACGGGCGATACCGGCAAACCGTGGATCTTCTGTACTCATGACCATTACCCCAAAAACCGGCGCGCATTATAGGGCTTTGTCGTGGCAATTCGAGCGGGTCGCAAAATGAATCTCACCTATTTCCCTTGTGGGAGCGAGCTTGCTCGCGATGGCGTCAGTCCAGTCAATAGAGTATCGACTGATCCACCGCCATCGCGAGCAAGCTCGCTCCCACAGGTTCTGTGTCACACACCGTCGGCATACTTGGGCCCATGGTGGTCGTTTTGCTATAAGATAACCGCCATTTTGCGAACCTTGGCCCAAATGCAATCCAACGGCCGAACTCAGGACCTGTGGGAGCGGGCTTGCTCGCGAAAGCGGTGTGTCAGTCACTCATGCATCGCCTGATACACCGCTTTCGCGAGCAAGCCCGCTCCCACAGAGCCCGTGTTTCCTTTCCATGTTTCCGGAGTTTTCCATGACGGCCCACGCCGACCTCTCGCCGACCCTGCAACTCGCCTGCGACCTGATCCGCCGTCCGTCCGTGACGCCGGTGGATGCCGATTGCCAGAAACTGATGATGCAGCGCCTGGGCAACGCGGGTTTCACGCTCGAGCCGATGCGCATCGAGGATGTGGATAACTTCTGGGCCAGCCATGGCAAGCATGACGGCCCGGTGCTGTGTTTCGCCGGGCACACCGATGTGGTGCCGACCGGTCCGGTAAAGGCCTGGCAGCTCGACCCGTTCGATGCGGTCATCGACGAACAGGGCATGCTCTGCGGCCGTGGCGCGGCGGACATGAAAGGCAGCCTGGCGGCGATGGTCGTGGCGGCCGAACGGTTCGTCGCCGACTACCCGGACCACAAGGGTTCGCTGACCTTCCTGATCACCAGCGATGAAGAAGGCCCGGCCCACCACGGCACCAAAGCCGTGGTCGAACGCCTCAAGGCCCGTCAGGAACGACTGGACTGGTGCATCGTCGGCGAGCCGTCGAGCACTACCTTGGTGGGCGATGTGGTCAAGAACGGCCGGCGCGGCTCCCTCGGCGCAAAACTGACTGTGCGCGGCAAACAAGGCCACGTGGCTTATCCACACCTGGCGAAGAACCCGATCCATCTGGCCGCGCCCGCCTTGGCCGAATTGGCCGCCGAGCACTGGGACCACGGCAACGACTTCTTCCCGCCCACCAGTTTCCAGATCTCCAACCTCAATTCCGGCACCGGCGCGACCAACGTGATCCCCGGAGACCTGGAAGCGGTCTTCAACTTCCGCTTCTCCACCGAGTCCACCGTCGAAGGCCTGCAACAGCGCGTCGCCGACATCCTCGACAAGCATCAATTGGACTGGCACATCGACTGGGCCTTGTCCGGCCTGCCGTTCCTCACCGAACCGGGCGCGCTGCTCGATGCGGTGTCGTCGAGCATCCGGGATGTCACCGGGCGCGAGACCCAGGCGTCCACCAGCGGCGGCACGTCCGACGGTCGCTTCATCGCCACCATGGGCACGCAAGTGGTGGAACTCGGGCCGGTCAACGCGACCATCCACCAGGTCAACGAGCGCGTGCTGGCTGCCGATCTCGACGTGCTGACCGAGATCTACTACAAGACGCTGATCAAGTTGCTCGCCTGATGCTCGCCTGCCCGATCTGCAGTGAACCGCTGAACGCGGTGGACAACGGCGTGGTGTGCCCGACCGGCCACCGCTTCGACCGAGCGCGGCAGGGTTACCTGAACCTGCTGCCGGTGCAGCACAAGAACAGCCGCGACCCCGGTGACAACCAGGCGATGGTCGAAGCCCGCCGCGACTTTCTCAACGCCGGGCACTACGCCCCGGTCGCCCGGCGCCTGGCGGAACTGGCTGCCGAGCGCGCGCCCGGGCGCTGGCTGGACATCGGCTGCGGCGAGGGTTACTACACCGCGCAGATCGCCGAGGCGTTGCCCCATGCCGATGGCTATGCCCTGGACATTTCCCGCGAGGCGGTCAAGCGCGCCTGCAAACGCAACCCGCAACTGACCTGGTTGATCGCCAGCATGGCCCGGGTACCGTTGGCGGACGGCTGCTGCCAGTTCCTGGCGAGCGTGTTCAGTCCGCTGGACTGGCAAGAGGCCAAACGCCTGCTCAGCCCCGGCGGCGGCCTGATGAAGGTCGGCCCTACCGCCGGCCACCTGATGGAGTTGCGCGAGCGCCTGTACGACGAAGTGCGCGCCTACACCGACGACAAGCACCTGGCCCTGGTGCCGTCGGGCATGGCGCTGGATCACAGCGAAACCCTCGAATTCAAGCTGACCCTCGACAACGGCCAGGATCGCGCCAACCTGCTGGCCATGACGCCCCACGGTTGGCGCGCCAGCGCCGAACGCCGCGCCAGCGTGATCGAGCAGGCCGAGCCATTCGAGGTCACGGTGTCGATGCGCTACGATTATTTCGTTCTTCAATAACTTTTTTGATTCCGGGCCCCGGGCAACCGTTCGGGGCCAGTTAAATCCGCGAATGGATTTTTCAAGACCGCAGCGAGGACATCCATGCGCCAACCCGATATCGAGATTTACCTCAAAGACGCCGACGTCGACCACAAGGCCATCGCCGCCTGGCTCGGCCAGGCCCTGGGCCCGTGCAGCGACTGGGTCCAGAAAGGCCAGACCTACAAGTGCAAGGCCGGCAGCATCCCCGTGACCTGGCTGCCCAAGGCCGTGGGCAAATGGAACAGCCTGTACCTGGAAAGCGACCAGACCCCGTGGGAAGACGACATCGCCTGCGCCCGCGCCGCCTTCGCCGCACTGAACGTCGAAGTGCGCTGCGCGCCTGGGTCATGGGTGGAGGAAGAAGGGGAAGAATCGGCGGACCGCTGGATTCGCATCAGCGCCGATGGGGAAGAAGAGATTACCTGGAAAACGGCCTGACAGCTGGGTAGGCCTGTTGCGATTGCCAGGCCCGACGCCACTTGCAATGCTAAAACAGATCCCAATGTGGGAGCGGGCTTGCTCGCGAATGCGGTGTGTCAGGCAATATCCTTGTAACTGATACACCGTATTCGCGAGCAAGCCCGCTCCCACAGGGATTACTGTGACGGCAAGCGCGGCTTACAACCCCACCACATCCTCAGCCTGCAGGCCCTTCTGCCCTTCCACGACCGCGTACTCGACCTGCTGGCCTTCGGTCAGGGAACGGTGGCCTTCACCGCGGATGGCGCGGTAATGCACAAACACATCCACCCCGCCTTCGCGTTGGATAAAGCCGTAACCCTTGGCGTCGTTGAACCACTTCACACTGCCGGTTTCCCGTGCTGCCATGATGCTCACTCCCATTCTTATCTTATAAGTCGACTTTTCGATGGAAAGCCGTACGCACTTTCACCACTGTCTGGCCGTCCATGGGAGGCCGGGGCGGTAACTGCCGAGTATATGACACACGGGAAAACTCTCAACTGACTTTACTTCGCCGCTTTTTTGCCGATTTTCGATGAATCCGGCACACTAGCGGGCTCGAGCAGCCGCTCGGTTTTATCCACTCATGCAGAAGCCGTATGACCCGCTCCCCGTTCCGCCGTCTTGTGTTTGGCACCCTGCGCCGACTGTTGTACCTCTGGGTTCGCTCCGAGACCATCAACCAGTCGTCCTTTACCCTCAACCTCGACCGCAGTCGTCCGGTGTTCTACGTCCTGCAAGACCCTTCGCTCACCGACCTGGCGGTGCTCGACACCGAATGCACCAAGGCCGGCCTGCCCCGTCCGGTGCTGCCGGTCTCGGTGGGTAACCTGCTGGAGCCGGCGGCGTTTTTCTACCTGACCCCCGCGCCGGACTGGCTCGGCCGCCAGGACAAGCGTGGCGCGCCCCCCACCCTGACGCGGCTGGTCGACGCCCTGACTCACAATGCCGCCGAAGACGCCCAGATCATCCCGGTCAGCGTGTTCTGGGGCCAGTCGCCGGACAGCGAGTCCAGCCCCTGGAAGCTGTTGTTCGCCGACAGCTGGGCCGTCACCGGGCGCTTGCGCCGCCTGTTGAGCATCATGATCCTGGGGCGCAAGACCCGCGTGCAATTCTCCGCACCGATCCACCTGCGTGAACTGATCGAACACGGCAAGGGCCACGAACGCACCGTGCGCATGGCCCAGCGGATCCTGCGGGTGCACTTTCGCAACTTGAAAGCGGCGGTCATCGGCCCCGACATCTCCCACCGCCGCAATCTGGTCAAGGGTCTGTTGAACCAGCCGCTGGTCAAGCAGGCGATTGCCGAGGAAGCCGAGCGGGAAAAGATCTCCCCGGAAAAAGCCAAGGCCCAGGCCCTGCGCTACGGCAACGAGATCGCTTCGGACTACACCTACACCGCGATCCGCTTCCTGGAAGTGGTGCTGAGCTGGTTCTGGAACAAGATCTATGACGGCATCAAGGTCAACCACATCGAAGGCGTGCAGAACGTCGCCCAGGGCCACGAAGTCATCTATGTACCGTGCCACCGCAGCCACATCGACTACCTGCTGCTGTCGTACCTGCTGTTTCGCAACGGCCTGACGCCACCGCACATCGCCGCCGGCATCAACCTCAACATGCCGGTGATCGGCGGCCTGTTGCGCCGAGGCGGGGCGTTCTTCATGCGCCGCACTTTCAAGGGCAACCCGCTCTACACCGCGGTGTTCAACGAATACCTGCACACCCTGTTCACCAAAGGCTTCCCGGTGGAGTACTTCGTCGAGGGCGGTCGCTCGCGCACCGGACGAATGCTGCAACCCAAGACCGGCATGCTCGCCATCACCCTGCGCAGCTTCCTGCGCTCCTCGCGCATGCCCATCGTGTTCGTGCCGGTCTACATCGGTTATGAGCGGGTGCTGGAAGGCCGCACCTACCTGGGCGAACTGCGCGGGGCCAGCAAGAAGAAGGAATCGATCTTCGACATCTTCAAAGTCATCGGCGCCCTCAAGCAGCGTTTCGGCCAAGTGGCGGTGAACTTCGGCGAACCGATCAAGCTGGCGGAATTCCTCGACGGCGAACAACCCGGTTGGCGCCAACAGGAACTGGGCCCGCAATTCAAGCCGGCCTGGCTCAACGCAACCACCCATCGCCTCGGCGAGCGCGTGGCCCGGCACCTGAACGAGGCCGCGGCCATCAACCCGGTCAACCTTGTCGCCCTGGCGCTGCTGTCCACCAGCCGCCTGGCCCTGGACGACCGCGCCATGGCGCGGGTGCTCGACCTGTACCTGGCGTTGCTGCGCAAAGTCCCGTACTCGCCCCACACCACCCTGCCCGAAGGCGATGGCCAAGCGCTGATCGAACACGTGAAGGGCATGGACCTGCTGTCGGAACAGAACGATGCCCTGGGCAAGATTCTGTACCTGGACGAGCAGAACGCGGTGCTGATGACCTACTACCGCAACAACGTGCTGCACATCTTCGCCCTGCCGGCGTTGCTGGCGAGCTTCTTCCAGAGCAGCTCGCGCATGAGCCGCGAACAGATCCTGCGCTACACCCATGCGCTGTACCCGTACCTGCAATCGGAGTTGTTCATTCGCTGGTCGCTGGAAGAGCTGGACGGCGTGGTCGACCAATGGCTCGACGCGTTTGTGGAACAGGGCCTGCTGCGTTTCGAAAACGACCTGTACCTGCGTCCGGCGCCGAGTTCACGGCACTTCGTGCTGCTGACCCTGCTGTCCAAAAGCATCGCCCAGACCTTGCAGCGCTTCTACATGACCGTCTCGCTGCTGCTCAACAGCGGTCAGAACAGCGTCAGCGCCGAAGAACTGGAAGACCTCTGCACCGTCATGGCCCAGCGCCTGTCGATCCTCCATGGCCTGAATGCACCGGAATTCTTCGACAAGAGCCTGTTCCGCCACTTCATCCAGACGATGCTGGACCTCGATGTGCTGCGCCGCGACGAGGCCGGCAAGCTCAGCTACCACGAATTGCTGGGCGAACTGGCCGAAGGCGCGGCCAAGCGGGTGCTGCCAGCGGAGATTCGCCTGTCGATTCGCCAGGTGGCGTTGCATCGCAGTGAAGATGCGGCGGAAACCGCCGTCAGCCCAGACCTTTGACATTGCCCGATCACTCACCCCGGACATGGAACGGTTCCGGTGAGTGGATCGGTCAATCGACAGGCGTACTCCGACGCTGCGCAGCGGCCAAGGCGACGTCAAACGAAGAAAAGACCTACAGAGAACTTTGGAGCAGGCCTCTAGGATGAGCCCACGTCAATGTCGACGTATTGAAAAGGAATTCAACATGAACATCATCACCCTCACCCTGCGTTTGCCCGAAGGCTATCAACTCCCGGAAGCCGGCCGTGCCGAAATCAGTGTTCGAAATGCCGCCGGTGCGCAGATCAGCACCAGCGGTGGCCAAGGCTCCAACGTGGCCTCAACGGAGGCCCTCCAGCAGCCTTGGCAATATCGCTTCCAGATCAATTCCGAGATGGCGGGCGTCGGCGAGAAACTCTCGGTAAAGGTGCAGATGTACCAGGGTGGTACCGCTCTTTTCCTTGATACCGAACAGGCCTTCACCTGGGATGGCGGCAATCAACACGTTGACATCCCCCTGAGCCTGGCGCCAGCATCGCTGGCTGAAACTGTTCAAGCGCCCGTGTTCGGTTCCTGAGCCGCAACGTTACGCAGGGATGCTTGGACGCAAATCCGCTAAATGCTCGTTGACGCCTGTGTGTGGCTGGCGTCAACGAGCCAGGTGCTTGCCCTATGAAAAAACTCGCTCTGCTTGCATCCATGGCCTTGCTGGCCGCTTGCCAATCGACAACACCACGCCCTGCGTCCCTCGACGGCGAAGTCTTCTATCTGCAACGCATCGCCCTGCCGCCCAACGCCACCTTGAGCGTTAGCCTGCAGGACGTTTCCCTGGCCGACGCTCCTGCGGTGGTGCTCGATGAACAGAGCGGCCCGATCAAAGGCCAGGTCCCGCTGCCGTTCCACCTCAGTTATGATCCCGCCCAGGTCAAGCCCGGCCATCGTTATGCCGTGAGCGCCCGCATCGAAGTGGACGGCCAGTTGATGTTCATCTCCACCGAACAACACGCCGTGCAACTCGATGGCAAGGATCCGCAGCCGTTGAAGATCCGCGTCAACGCCGCACGCTGATTGCTTTTTCCAACTTTTTTCAAGGACGCCATCATGCTCCGCTCTACCCTCCGTTTCGCCGGCCTGTGCGCGGGCCTGTTGATCTGCGCCAATGCCATGGCCCTGTCCCTGGGCGACCTGTCGCAAAAAGATGCCACGGGTGGCCTCAAGGATGCCTTGACCCAAGGCGCACAGGTGGCGGTCAAGCAACTGGGTACACCCGGCGGCTTCAGCAACAACCCGGATGTGAAAATCGAACTGCCAGGCAAGCTGGGCAAAGTCGCCAGCAAGATGAAGGCCTTCGGCATGGGTGAACAGGTCGATCAACTGGAAACCAGCATGAACCAGGCTGCCGAGGCCGCCGTGGTCCAGGCCCAGCCGATCCTGGTCAATGCCGTGAAGAACATGAGCGTGAGCGATGCCAAGGGCATCTTGAGCGGCGGCAACGACTCGGCCACGCAATACCTGAACAAGAGCAGCCGCGAGCAGATCCGCGCCAAGTTCCTGCCCATCGTCAAGCAAGCCACCGACAAGGTCGGCCTGGCCCAGAAATACAATGCCTTCGCCGGCCAGGCCGCGACGCTCGGCGTGCTGGATGCCAAGAGCGCCAACATCGAGAACTACGTGACCGAACAAGCGCTGGATGGGTTGTTCGAGATGATCGGCAAGCAGGAAGCCACCATTCGCCAGAACCCGGCGGCTGCGGCGACCAGTTTGGCGAAGAAAGTCTTCGGCACCCTCTGAGCCCCAACCCGAACCAACTGTGGGAGCGAGCTTGCTCGCGATGAGCACACTGCCTAGCTGACAAACCACGATCCTGTGGCGAGGGAGCTTGCTCCCGCTCGGTTGCGCAGCAACCGCAAAAGCTTGGGGCCGCTGCGCAGCCCAGCGGGAGCAAGCTCCCTCGCCACAGGTTCGGTGTACACCTGTTGATCAGGTTTTCTTGACCCTGAACCACGCCGCATACAACGCCGGCAGGAACAACAGCGTCAACGCCGTGGCCACGATCAAGCCGCCCATGATCGCCACCGCCATCGGCCCGAAGAACAGGCTGCGTGACAGTGGGATCATCGCCAGCACCGCGGCGAGTGCGGTGAGCACAATCGGGCGGAAGCGGCGCACCGTGGCTTCGATGATCGCCTGCCAGGGCGTCAGGCCAGCCTTGATGTCCTGTTCGATCTGGTCCACCAGGATCACCGAGTTACGCATGATCATCCCCGACAGCGCGATAGTGCCGAGCATGGCGACGAAGCCGAACGGCTGGCGGAACACCAGCAGAAACAGCGTGACGCCGATCAACCCCAGGGGAGCGGTGAGAAACACCATGGCCGTGCGGGAGAAACTGCGCAGTTGCAGCATCAGCAACGTCAGCACCACCACGATGAACAACGGCACACCGGCATTCACCGACTTCTGGCCACGGGCCGAATCCTCCACCGTACCGCCCACCTCCAACAAATAACCATCCGGCAGTTCGGCACGAATCGGCTCCAGGGTCGGGAAGATCTGCTGGACCAGGGTCGCCGGTTGCTCCTTGCCGTAGATATCGGCCCGCACAGTCACGCTCGGCAGGCGATTGCGGTGCCAGATCACACCCTCTTCGAAGCCGTACTCCAGGGTCGCGATCTGCGACAGGGCCACGCTCTGGCCGTTGTCGGTTGGCACCGCCAGGCTCGACAGCAACGACAGCTCGGTGCGTTCATGCACCGTACCGCGCAGCAGGATTTCGATCAGTTCGTTGTCTTCCCGATACTGGCTGACGCTGGAGCCGGTGAGGGAACTGCGCAGGAAACTCGCCAGATCGGTGGTGCTGACGCCCAGGGCCCGGGCGCGGTCCTGGTCGACGTTCAGGTACACCACCTTGCTCGGCTCTTCCCAATCCAGGTGCACATTGACCACGTAGGGGTTTTCGCGAACTTTCGTCGCCACTTTCCGCGCCAAGGCCCGGACTTCTTCGATGTGCTCGCCCGTGACGCGGAACTGCACCGGATAGCCGACCGGCGGGCCGTTTTCCAGGCGCGTGACCCGCGAGCGCAGGGTCGGGAATTGCTCGTTCAGGGTCGCGATCAACCAACTGCGCAAAGGCTCGCGGTCTTCGATGGTCTTGGCCAGCACCACGAACTGGGCAAAGCTGGAAGCCGGCAGTTGTTGATCCAGCGGTAGATAGAAACGCGGTGAACCGGTGCCGACGTAGGCCACGTAGTTGTCGATGCCGGCATGGTCCTTGAGCAGCGCTTCCAGGCGCTTGACCTGTTCGGCGGTATTGCTCAGGGAGGCGCCTTCCTGCAGCTTCAAGTCGACCATCAGCTCCAGCCGCCCCGATGCCGGGAAGAACTGCTGCGGCACGAACCGGAACAACACCACCGAGCCGACGAACAACAGCACGGTCAGCAGGATGACGGTTTTGCGCCGACGCACGCACCATTCCACCATCCGCCGGACGCGCTGATAAAACGGCGTGCCGTAAGGGTCGGTCTGGCCGTCAGTCGTGCCATGTTTGGCCGCATGAATTTTCGCCAGGTCTGGCAGGAGCCTTTCCCCCAGGTACGGCACGAACACCACGGCGGCCACCCAGGACGCCAGCAACGCCAGGGTCACCACCTGGAAAATCGAACGGGTGTATTCGCCAGTGCCCGATTGCGCGGTGGCGATCGGCAAGAAGCCCGCCGCCGTGATCAACGTACCGGTGAGCATCGGAAATGCGGTGCTGGTCCAGGCGAAGCTGGCGGCCTTGATCCGGTCGAAGCCCTGCTCCATCTTGATCGCCATCATCTCCACCGCAATGATCGCGTCGTCCACCAGCAGTCCCAGGGCCAATACCAGCGCGCCGAGGGAAATCTTGTGCAGGCCGATCCCCAGGTAGTACATGGCGGCGAACGTCATCGCCAGCACCAGCGGGATCGCCAGGGCCACCACCATCCCGGTGCGCAACCCCAGGGAGAAGAAACTCACCAGCAACACAATCGTCAGCGCTTCCACCAGCACTTGGACGAACTCTCCGACCCCGGTCTTCACCGCCGCCGGCTGGTCCGAAACCTTGCGCAACTGCATGCCGGCCGGCAGGGTGTTCTGGATACGGGCAAAGTCGGCTTCAAGGGCCTTGCCCAGAATCAGGATATCCCCGCCTTCCTTCATCGCCACGGCCAGGCCGATGGCGTCCTCGCCCATGAAGCGCATGCGTGGCGCTGGCGGGTCGTTGAAACCACGACGCACGTCCGCCAGGTCGCTGATGCGGAACGTACGATCGCCGACCCGGATCGGGAAGTTGCGGATCTCTTCCACCGTCTGGAAATTCCCCGAAACCCGTAGCTGCAAACGCTCGCTGTCCGTTTCGAAGAAACCCGCGGTGGAAACCGTATTCTGCGCCTCAAGCGCCTGCTGGACCGCGGCCAAGGGCAGGCCGAGGGTCGCCAGCTTCACGTTCGACAATTCGATCCAGATCTTTTCATCCTGCAAGCCGAGCAGCTCGACCTTGCCCACGTCCTTGACCCGCTGAAGCTGGAGCTGGATGCGATCGGCGTAGTCCTTGAGCACGGCATAGTCGAAGCCGTCGCCGGTCAGTGCGTAGATATTACCGAAGGTGGTCCCGAATTCGTCGTTGAAGAACGGCCCCTGGATACCCGGCGGCAAGGTGTGGCGGATATCGCCGATCTTCTTGCGCAACTGGTACCACAGCTCGGGGATCTGCGCCGAATGCAGGGAGTCGCGGGCCATGAAGGTCACTTGGGATTCCCCCGGCCGGGAGAACGAGACGATCCTTTCGTAGTCGCCGGTTTCCATCAGCTTCTTTTCGATGCGCTCGGTGACTTGCCGCGAAACTTCTTCGGCCGTGGCGCCTGGCCAGTTGGTGCGGATGACCATGGCCTTGAAGGTGAACGGCGGGTCTTCGCTCTGGCCAAGCTTGGTGTAGGAAAGCGCGCCGACGATGGCCAGCAACAGCATCAGGAACAGTACGATCTGGCGGTTACGCAGCGCCCATTCGGAAAGATTGAAACCCATGCGGATTACTCCTTGGCCGTCAGGTTGACCACGCGGTTGGAGCGATCCACCGGCCGCACCTGCTGGCCGTCGAGGAGCACATGCACGCCGGCAGCCACCACCCAGTCATCGGGGCTGAGGCCTTCCAGCACCGGCACCGTCTTTTCGCCGAAGGCGCCGACCCGCACCGGAACTTTTTTCAAGGTGTTGTTGGCGTTGACTACCCAGACATACGTCGCGCCGTTTTCAGCCGTCAGGGCCGACAAGGGCACCGACAGTGGCACATTGTCGGCGGTCTGGATGAACACCCGCGCGCTCTGGCCCAACTCGGCCGGAACGCTGCCGGCGGTGAAGGCCACGCGGGCGGCGAAGGTACGGGACCTGGGGTCGGCGGCGGGTGACAGTTCGCGAATACGCCCGCTGAAACGCTGGTCGGGCTGGCTCCACAGTTCGACCGAGACCGGCTGGCCGATCTTGAACCGCCCAAACCCCTGTTCCGGCAGACTGATCAGCACCTCACGTTCACCGTCGGTGGCCAGGGTGAAGACGGTTTGCCCGGCCGAGACCACCTGCCCGACTTCCACCGAACGCCGTGCCACCACGCCATCCTGGGGCGCACGCAGCACCGAATAGCTGGCCTGGTTGTTGGCGACATCGAACTCGGCCTTGATCTGCTTGAGCCGCGCGGTGCCGGAGCGATAAAGGTTTTCAGCGTTGTCGTACTGGGAGCGGCTGACCATCTGCCGCTCCATCAAGGTCTTGTAGCGGTCACGCTCGGCGCGGACCAGGTTCAGGTTGGCCTCGGCGGCGGCGACCTGGGCACGGGTCGCTTCCAATTGCAGGCGCACGTCTTCGGGATCGAGCTCGGCCAACGGTTGATTGGCTTTGACCCGCTGCCCCTCTTCCACCAGTCGTCGGCTCACCTTGCCGCCAATGCGAAAGGCCAGGTCCGGCTCGAAACGCGCCCGCACTTCGCCAGGGTAACTGTCCATCGCCTGGGCCGACGGCTCGGGCTTGACCACCATGGCCGGGCGCACGGCGACGGGCACCGGCTCGTCATGACCGCACGCAGACAATAAAAAAACCAGGGTGACTGGCACGGCGAGGGGCAGGGCATAGCGGAACATGGCGAGTGACCTTTCGCTAATGGTGCTTGGAATAATTATACTGGCGAGTATGTTATTAATAGCAAACTCACCAGTCCAGTATTAAAGCGAAGAAATGTCGAACAATCCTTCACCCCCCAGCGGCCCTGGTCGCCCCAAGGACCTGGCCAAGCGCCAGGCCATTCTCGACGCAGCGAAACGCCTGTTCCTGAGCCTGGGTTATGCCAATACCAGCATGGACGCCGTCGCCACCGAGGCCGGGGTTTCTAAACTGACGGTCTATAGCCATTTCAACGACAAGGAGACGCTGTTCTCCGCTGCCGTGATGGCCAAATGCGAAGAGCAAGTGCCATCGCTGTTTTATGAATGGCCCGACGGCGTTCCGGTCGAAGAGGTATTGTTGAACATCGCCCGCGGGTTCAACCAACTGATCAACAGCGACGAATCCCTGAACCTGCATCGGCTGATCATGGCCCTGGGTAGCCAGGACCCGAAGCTGTCGACGATTTTCTACGAAGCAGGCCCACAGCGGATGCTCTCAGGCATGGAGCGCCTGCTGACCAAGGTCAACCAGAGCGGTGCCCTGAGCATCGATAAACCGCGCAATGCCGCCGAGCATTTTTTCTGCCTGATCAAGGGCGCGGCGAATTTCCGGTTATTGTCTGGCTGCGGCGAACCTCAGGAACCGGAAGCGGCCGAGGCTCATGTGCAGGAAGTGGTGGGGTTATTCATGCGGGCTTATCGGCCTTAGCTCGACCGGTAGCCTTTCGCAGGCTGGAAGGGCCTCATCGCGAGCAAGCTCGCTCCCACATTGGATCTGTGGTGTACATCAAACCCTGTGGGAGCGAGCTTGCTCGCGATGCAGGCGACCCGGTCTCAGGGCTTGAGCGCTTTCTTCGGGTAGATGTCGTAGCGACTGGATTTGCCGTCGAGCCCATGGCTCGGCTTCGGCCCTTCGATGCACGGGGCTTTGCGCGGGCGCTTGACCACCACCCGGTGCGTCGCCAGGGCCAGGGCCGCGGCGAGCAGTGCCGGAGCGTCCGGGTCATCGCCCACCAGCGGGCGGAACAGGCGCATTTCCTTTTTCACCAGGGCGGTTTTCTCACGATGAGGGAACATCGGGTCGAGGTAGATCACCTGGGGCGGTTCGCCCTCCCAGTTGCGCATCACCTCGATGGAATTGCCCTTGAGCAAACGCATGCGCGCCACGATCGGCGCCACCTCGAAGTCCTCGGCCCCACGGGCCAGGCCATCCTCCAGCAAGGCGCCAATCAACGGCTGGCGCTCGATCAGGCTCATGTCGCAGCCCAGGCTGGCCAGCACAAACGCATCCTTGCCCAACCCGGCCGTGGCATCCAGCACCCGCGGACGCACACCCTGGGCGATGCCGACCGCCTTGGCGATCATCTGGCCACTGCCGCCGCCGTACAAGCGCCGGTGGGCCGCACCGCCTTCGACGAAGTCCACGCGCACCGGCCCTGGTGCATCCGGGCCCAACTGCTGCAATTGCAAACCCTGCTCACCGACCTGCAAGGCAAACTCGCCATCGTCCACTTGCAAAGACAGGCCAAGCCGCTCGGCCCAGTGTTCGGCCTGCGGTTGGAAGGCCGGGGCCAGGGCCTCGACATGGATGCGGCAGGCCGCGGGTTGCTCACTCATGGAAACATGCTCAAAAAATTAAGGATCGGCAAAAACGGCCGATAACAACGGTGAACGGCATTTTGCCAGAGCTGAGCGTCGACCGAGAAAAATGTCAGACATTCAATCCACATCGATAGGCGTTATCTCCCCTTACGGCGATTACAGCCTGCGTAACACCCAAGCGCTGAGCGGCGTCAGTCACCTGTGGCAGGATTTTTTTGCCCGGGCCCTGGCCGATCAACTGGGTGATAACGCACCGGCGCCTGGCAGCTACCAGCCAGTGCCCCTCGATGAGGCCGTTGAACCGACCCTCGGCGCCGAGCTGCTGGCGCACATCGTCAGCCAGCGCACCTGTGAAGTGACCGAAACCCCGGTCAAGCCGCCTGAACCGCTGTTCCTGCCCATCGCCGAATTCGAACTCGACCTGCTGGACAAGCCCTTCCCACCCTTCCCGCCGGAAGAAATCGCCGCCCAGCAAAAACAGCAGACCTTCGAAAGCAACTGGGTTCGCCCACTCGTCCTCGCCAACGGCCAACCGCTGCCAGAGCCAGGCCCGGCACCACAACCGCGCCCATTGCACTTGCCGATCGCCGAGTTCGAACTCGACCTGCTGGACAAACCGTTCCCACCCTTCCCGGAAGAAGAGCTCGTGGCACAGCAGAAACAACTGGACTTCGACACCCGCTGGGCGCGTCCTATCGTGCTGCAGAACCTGCGCATCGCCGCCTGAATCAGCGACAGATCCACCATGGCCCCACGTCCAGATGAAAATGGTTGCGGTGCGCCGCGTTGTAATCCGGGCTCAAGACCACACTGAACATATCGCAGGCGCTATCCCGTGCCTGCCGCAGAAAACGCGCATCGGCATTGTCCTTGGGCCAGTCCCTGAGCACGCTGATCGTGCGCCCATCGGCCAGGCGAAACCCGGCGATGTCCAACGCACTGGCGGTGGCGTGCTGGCTACGCGCACCGCTCTCACGACCGTACATGTTGCGGCAGGCGAAACTGCCAAGGTGATCGACCCGCGTCACTCTCTGTCCGTAGGCCGCCACCGCCGCCGGCTGCAATCCATGGCGCTCGAACAGCGCGAACGCCACCGCCAGCGGGCAACTGGCGAGGAAACTGCTGCTCAGCGCCACCTCACCGCCCTGCACCCTCAACACATTGGTCAACGGGCACGACGTATTGGCGCCACTGTCGGCCTGGCGCGCGGTGCGCAGCCCCGAAGTGGCGAGGGCCTGGTCACACAGCTGCGGGTCGTTGCGCAGGGCCATGAGCTTGTAGCGGGTCAGCAGATTGGGCGCCAGGTTGACGTCCAGGGGCGCCCAGGGGTTCCACTGTGGCGGCAGCGACAGCCAGCCGCGCCATACCGCCAGCACGGCAACGCCAACGAGCAGTGCCACGATCGCAAGAGCTTTCAAAAACCGCACGACAATGCCTCGGGCATCAACCCTTGAATAATTGGTTGGCCTGCTTGAACGGCATCGAGCGGCGCGTGAAGGTGAACGTGCCCTGTTGCTGGATTTCCTCGGCGGCGCGGAAGAACTCGCCATACGCGGCCAGGGCCAGCGCCGACCCGACGCTGATGCGCTTGACGCCCAACTCGCTCAACTGCGCGACAGTCAGGTCCAGCGCCCCGGACATCAGCACATTCACCGGTTTCGGCGCCACGGCCTGCACTACCGCGAGCACTTGCTTGGCGCTGCTCAGCCCCGGGGCGTACAGCACGTCGGCCCCCGCGTCCGCGAAAGCCTTCAGGCGGCGAAGGGTGTCATCCAGATCCAGATTGCCGTGCAGGAAGTTTTCCGCCCGGGCCGTCAGCAGGAAGGGATACGGCAAGCTGCGCACGGCCTCGGCGGCGGCCTTGACCCGCGCCACGGCGTGGTCGAAGCAATAGATCGGGCTGTCTTCGCGCCCCGTGGCATCCTCGATCGAACCGCCCACCGCACCGGCCTGCGCCGCACGGAGCAGGTTACGGGCGCAGTCCTCGGGGGCATCGGCAAAACCGTTCTCCAGGTCGACGGCCACCGGCAGGTCAGTGGCCGCCACAATCGCCCGTACGTTAGCCAGCGTGTCCTCCAGGCCCAGCGCGCCATCGGGTCGGCCCAAGGAAAAGGCATGACCGGCACTGGTGGTCGCCAAGGCTTCGAAGCCGAGGCTGGCCAGCATCTTGGCCGAACCGGCATCCCACGGGTTGGGAATGACAAAGGCCCCTTCGCGTTCGTGCAAGGCCTTGAACGCCTGGGCTCGACGAGTTTGCGCATCCATGTAGTTCGCTCCTGAGCAGAGAAGGAGTGGGCCTCAGAGCAAACCCAGTTGCTCGGCGGCGGGCTCTCTATATAGCGCAGGCAGGGCCGGCAAGCCAGGCAGTCGACTCATCAAACGCTCGTGAAAGCGTTGCGCGAGCCGGGCCGCCAGCCGGTTGTCGGCAGTGTGCAGGAAGATATAGGGCGTGCGTCCCTCTTCGATCCAACTGGCGATTTTCTCCACCCAGGGCGTCAGGAACGGCTCGTTGGCTTCCAGCACCGGATGGCCGATGAAGCGCACTTGCGGACATTGGGTGAACGCCGCCGGCCGGGGCGGCACGCGGGGCTTTTTCGATTGCGCGTGAAGCACGGCGGGATCAAGGGAGGTGCAACTGAACAAGGCCCGGGGATCGAGGCAGATGCGTTCGACGCCGCGATCGAGCAACAGACGATTGAGGCGTCGCTCGGCGTCGCCCTTGGCAAAGAACTCATCGTGACGGACTTCCACGGCCAAGGGGCGCTGCAAGGCGTCGATGAACCCCGCCAGTTCCGCTAACCGATTCGGGGTGAAGGCCTTGGACAGTTGCAGCCAGTACGGCGCGACGCGCTCGCCCAATGGGCTGAGCAGTTGCAGGAAGGTTTCGGTGGCCGTCAGGCGCTCGCGCAAGTCGCCATTGTGGCTGATGTCACCGGGAAACTTGGCGGTGAAACGAAAGTGTTCGGGCATGATGTCGGCCCAGCGCTGGACCGTGGCCGCAGACGGGCTGGCATAGAAGGTCGTATTGCCTTCCACGGCATTGAACACTTGGGAATAGAGATCGAGAAAGTCGGTGCTTTTGGCGTCCTGGGGATAGAGGTAATCGCGCCAGGCGTTTTCGCTCCAGGACGGACAGCCCAGGTAGTAAGGCAAGACCATCAGATGTAGAGATCGAGTCCCAGCACTTCCATATCCCAATCGACGAAACCGGCGGTGCTCAGGTAGCTCGCCAGGGCCGTGGCGACACTGCGGCTCATCGCACGGTGATAAATCATGTCTTGCTGACGGGCGGGAAGATTGCTCAGGCGTTGCGCGGAAGCTTTGGCGGCACGGGCGGCCAATTGTTCCTCGGACGGAAATTCCAGGTCACCGTCGATGTCATCGAAGTTTTCCGGCTCAGTGGCTTTACCCGCACGAGGCCGACGCTTGATGGGGTAGGACTGGGATGAAACGCCGTCTATACGCATAACAGAATGCTCGGTATCAATGATGGCAATTTAGCGGCACTTTCGCAGCCGCGCAAATGCGCAAGTGATAACTAGAACACATAAAGTCAAAAAGGTTTAAAAACAGGCCGAAAAAGTGACGACTGGCAATACCGGGTGTGACTTTTGGAGGTGCAAATGACTTTGTGGCGAGGGAGCTTGAATACCCGTCGCTGTCGAGTTACCGCTCGGACTTGGGTGTTGCAACCTTGTCTCGCAGGTACACCGGCTGCGCATCATCGGCTGGAATGGCTTCGCCGCGTGCCCAGGCGAAACGGGCCAGGGCCAGCAGGTCTTCGGCGTGAGGCAACAGGGTGGCGTCCTGGCCGGTCAGGCTGACCGCGATGCGCTCGCCGTAACCCCAACCTGTGCCGGCGCCAAACCAGTCACCGTCAGCCCCGCTTGGCAACGCCGCGGCCTCAGGTGGCAATACCGCCTCAGAACCGACCAGGCGCATCTCGCCGTCGGTTTCGCAGTAGCAGCCCCAGTACACCTCGTCCATACGCGCATCAATGGCCGCCGCCACCTGGCGGGCGCCGTGCTCACGCATTGCCCGCTGGGCCAGTACCGCCAGGTTCGAGACTGGCAACACCGGCCGCTCCAGGGCAAAGGCCAGCCCCTGCACCACACCGATGGCGATGCGCACGCCAGTAAAAGCCCCTGGCCCGCGACCGAAAGCAATCGCGTCCACCGCCTGCAAGGTCGTCCCGGCATCGCTCAACAGTCGCTGGATCATCGGCAACAGTTTCTGCGCATGCAGGCGCGGGATCACCTCGTAATGGCTCGTGACCTTGCCGTTGTGCAGCAAGGCAACGGAGCAAGCTTCAGTCGCGGTGTCCAGGGCCAGCAAGGTGCTCATCGATGTGTCCGTAAATCAGGTGGAAAAAAGTGCGCCAGTATAAACAACTACGGCCCGCAAGCGGGCCGTAGTTGTTGCAGCTAATCAGACTTTTCAGCTCAAGGCTGCAAGCACCTTGGCCGTGATCGCTTCAACCGAACCGACGCCTTCGATGTGGCTGTACTTCGGCTTGCCATTGGCAGCCGACAGTTTCTGGTAGAAATTCACCAGCGGCTTGGTCTGGGAATGGTAGACCGACAGGCGATGACGCACGGTTTCTTCGGTGTCGTCCTTGCGTTGCACCAGGTCTTCACCTGTCACATCGTCCTTGCCTTCGGTTTTCGGCGGATTGTAGACGGTGTGATAAACGCGACCGGAAGGCTCATGAACGCGTCGACCGGCAATGCGCTGGACGATTTCCTCGTCTTCGACGGCAATTTCAACCACCGCATCCAGCTCGACGCCAGCCGTCACCAGGGCTTCAGCCTGGGGAATGGTGCGCGGGAAGCCATCGAACAGGAAGCCATTGGCGCAGTCGGGTTGAGCGATGCGATCCTTGACCAGGGCGATGATCAGGTCATCCGACACCAGGCCGCCGGCATCCATGATGCTCTTGGCTTGAACGCCCAGTGGAGTGCCCGCCTTGACCGCGGCACGCAGCATGTCGCCAGTGGAGATTTGCGGGATACCGAATTTTTCGGTGATGAACTTTGCCTGAGTACCTTTACCGGCCCCGGGAGCTCCCAGCAGAATGACGCGCATCGATGTGCTCCTCAATTTTTTTATGTAAAACGCTCGGATTCGCCTCGTGGGGCCAATCTTCGAAAAACAGGATCGTGACCGCCCAAACGGCCAAAGGCTGATCAAGATACACAGCAGGCCCGACCCACACAAGCCGCCGAAAGTCGGAGGAACCCGCGCCCGATACGACCTTCGGAGGGGGTGGCGAGCGTCGCAACCGAACAACAAACTGTCGCCTGCTCGACCTGCCCCCTTCCCCTGCAGGCAACGCCCGGCAACGCCGGACGAGCCGTTTCGGTGCGCTGCCTGATGTTAGCCGGTATTACGCAAACCGGCGGCGATCCCCGCCACAGACACCAGCAACGCCTGTTCCACGGGGCTGCCCTGGGCCACGTCCTGCTGCCGCGAACGCGCCAACAGTTCGGCCTGCAACAGGTGCAACGGGTCGAGGTAGGTGTTGCGCAGGCGAATGAATTCCAGTGTGGCTGGGCTATGTGCCAGTAGCTGCGACTGACCGGTCAAGCCAAGGACCACCGAGCAGGCCTGCGACAATAGGTCGCGTAAGTGCGCACCCAAAGGCAGCAGCCCAGGTTCCACTAAACGCTCGTCGTAAGAGCGCGCGATATCGGCGTCGGCCTTGGCCAGCACCATCTCCAGCATATCGATGCGGGTCCGGAAGAACGGCCATTGCTCGCGCATCTGCCCCAGCAACTCACCTTCGCCGCGCTCCAGGGCCTTGCTCAGCGCGGTTTCCCAGCCGAGCCAGGCCGGCAGCATCAGGCGGGTCTGGGTCCAGCCGAAGATCCACGGGATCGCCCGCAGACTTTCGATACCGCCGGCCCGACGCTTGGCCGGACGACTGCCGAGAGGCAGGCGCCCGAGTTCCTGCTCGGGGGTGGACTGGCGGAAGTACTCGACGAATTGCGGGTTCTCCCGCACCACGGCGCGATAGGCACTGACGCCATCGGCCGCCAGTTCATCCATCAAGTCTCGCCACTGCGGCGTGGGTGGCGGCGGTGGCAGCAACGTCGCTTCAAGCACTGCGGCGAGGTAAAGATTGAGGTTCTGCTCGGCGATGTCCGGCAGGCCGAATTTGAAACGAATCATTTCGCCTTGCTCGGTGGTGCGAAAACGCCCGGCCACCGAACCGGGTGGCTGGGACAGGATCGCCGCGTGCGCCGGACCGCCGCCACGGCCCACGGTGCCGCCACGCCCGTGGAACAACAGCAGTTCGACTTGCTGCTCGCGGCAGATGTCCACCAGCCGCTCCTGGGCCCGATACTGTGCCCAGGCCGCCGCCGTGGTTCCGGCATCCTTGGCCGAGTCGGAGTAGCCGATCATCACCTCCTGAGGACCTTGCAGCCGTGAGCGATAGCCGGGCAGCAGCAACAGCCGCTCGATCACCGGCCCGGCGTTGTCCAGGTCGGCCAGGGTTTCGAACAGCGGGACCACCCGCATCGGCCGCAACACGCCAGCGTCCTTCAACAACAATTGCACGGCGAGGACATCGGAAGCCGCGCCGGCCATGGAGATCACATAGGAACCCAGGGACGCCGCTGGCGCCGCAGCCACTTCCCGGCATGTCGCCAACACTTCCGCCGTGTCGGCCGAGGGCTTGAAATGGGCCGGCAGCAGCGGGCGCCGGTTATTCAGTTCCTCGAGCAGGAAGCCGATGCGCTGCTCCTCGTTCCAATCCTCATAGCGACCCAGGCCCAGGTAGTCGGTTATTTCCGTCATGGCGGCACTATGGCGCGTCGAGTCCTGGCGCACATCGAGGCGCACCAGGAACAAGCCGAAGGTCACCGCCCGGCGCAGGCAATCGAGCAACGGCCCGTCGGCAATCACGCCCATGCCGCACTCGTGCAAGGAGTGGTAGCACAGCTCCAAGGGGTCCAACAGTTCGCGGTTGTGCTGCAACACCTCGGCACCGGGTGGCGTGGCGGCACTCAAGGAGGCGTGGGCCCAGTTGCGGGTGGCGCGCAGGCGTTCGCGCAGTTGCTTGAGCACGGCGCGATACGGTTCGGCGCTGTCGCCGGCCTGGGCACGCAAGGCCTCACTGGCGTTTTGCATGGACAGCTCGGCCGCCAGTTGGTCGACATCACGCAGGTACAGGTCGGCCGCCATCCACCGCGCCAGCAACAGCACCTCGCGGGTCACGGCGGCAGTCACATTCGGGTTACCGTCACGGTCGCCGCCCATCCACGAGGCAAAGCGGATCGGTGCGGCCTCCAGCGGCAGACGCAAGCCGGTGGCGGCATGCAGGGCCTGATCGGCCTTGCGCAGGTAATTGGGGATAGCGTGCCACAGCGAATGCTCGATCACCGCGAACCCCCACTTGGCTTCGTCCACCGGGGTCGGCCGGGTGCGGCGGATCTCTTCGGTGTGCCAGGCTTCGGCGATCAAGCGTTGCAGCCGTTCGTGAATCTGCGCGCGCTCGGCGCTGGTCAGGTCGCGGTGATCCTGGGCGGCCAGTTGCGCGGCGATGGCGTCGTATTTCTGGATCAGCGTGCGGCGAGCCACTTCCGTGGGGTGGGCTGTGAGGACCAGTTCGATCTCCAGGCGCCCCAACTGCCGGGCCAGGGCCTCGGCGCCATGGCCCTCGGCCCGCAACCGGGCGAGCAGCTCGGGCAGGACCCGTGCTTCGAAGGGCGCCGGTTGCGACTCGTCGCGACGGTGGATCAGTTGGTACTGTTCGGCAATGTTGGCGAGGTTGAGAAACTGGTTGAACGCTCGCGCCACCGGCAGCAATTCATCCTCGCTCAGTTGGTTGAGGCTGGCGCTGAGTTCGGCGTCCACGGAGCCGCGTCGATCAGCTTTGGCCCCCTTGCGGATCTGCTCGATCTTGTCGAGAAACGTGTCCCCGTACTGTTCGCGGATGGTATTGCCCAGCAGTTCGCCGAGCAGGTGGACATCCTCGCGCAAGCGGGCATCGATATCGGTCATCAGCATTTCTCCAGCAAAAAAGTCCGGACAGCTCTTGGCTTAGAGAGTGCCGATGCCCGCCGCTTATGACAAGCGACGAAGGGACTTTAAACCTTGTCCAACAAAGCTAGTCTCATGAGTAAGCCACACAACGGCTTGTCACTCACCGCGCCTGCCACGAGCAGACTGATTGAGGTCATCATGAAAATTCGTGAGCTTGCCCAGCATTGGGAAGAGAACGCCAAGGGTCGCCTGACCCAGACTGGCTACACGATCCATCTGGACGTGGAAGCCGCCGCACGCCTGGCGGCGATTTGCGACATGTACCCCAAGCGCCAGCCCGAGGAACTGCTGGGCGAACTGATCGGGGCGGCGCTGGAAGAACTGGAAGCGAGCTTCCCCTACATCAAGGGTTCGCAGGTGGTGGCCACCGATGAAGAAGGTGACCCGCTGTACGAAGATGTGGGCCCGACCCCGCGATTCCTGGCGTTGTCCCGTCGGCATCTGCACGAACTTTCCTCGCAGAACGACAAATCCAAACACTGATTTCCCAACGGCGCAAAGCGTTGTAGGCGCTGCCGAAGGCTGCGGGCTTTTGATCTTTCGCTTGAGACTCAAGCGGCAAGGGAAAGATCGCAGCCTCGCTTCGCTCGGCAGCTCCTACACGCGCGCCCTCCAAAAAACGCACGTTTCCCTACGCCGGGAATACCGCTGCGCGCCCTGAAAGTTCAGCTTTTCTGTCGCTGACCGATCAGTCAGTCATTCCTTTTGGCGAATGGCCATCCTCGCTGAACTTTTGAAAAACGCCTCGGGTCACACCGAGTAACCATACTGGAACGGTTGTTTAAATAAACGCGCCTTGGCGCCAACGCCTAGCCAGACGTCACGGTTTCGGTCCCAGCATGGATTTGTCGTTTTTTCAGGAGTTTTCCAATGGAGTTGAAGCCTATGAATACCTGCACTGCCAAACCCTCATCCACTGGCCTGCACGGCTTGAAGCTGGCTGCCCTGGCGATCGGTAGCAGCTTCATTCTCGCCGGTTGCGCCGGTAATCCACCGTCTGAGCAGTACGCGGTGACCCAATCGGCGGTCAACAGCGCGGTCAGCGCCGGCGGCACCGAATTCGCCGCTGTGGAAATGAAATCGGCCCAGGACAAACTGAAGCAAGCCGAAATCGCCATGCATGACAAGAAGTACGACGAAGCCAAGCGACTGGCCGAACAGGCCGAGTGGGATGCCCGCGTCGCCGAGCGCAAGGCCCAGGCCGCCAAGGCCGAACAAGCACTCAAGGATTCTCAGAAAGGGGTTCAGGAACTGCGTCAGGAAGGCATGAACAAGCTTCAGTAATCCGTTCACGCCACGACGTACTTCTCATTGATAAAAGGACGACAGACTATGATGCACAAACACTTGATGATGCCCGCCCTGCTCGCAGCCTGCGTAGCCCTGGCCGCTTGCTCCCATGACCCGAACGTGAACCTGGAACAGGCGCGGACCAACTTCAACGGCCTGCAGGCCGACCCGGCGGCGACCAAAGTGGCGGCCCTGGAAACCAAAGACGCGGCGGACTTCCTGGCCAAGGCCGACAAGGCCTACCTGGACAAGGAAGACGAAGCCAAGGTCGATCAGTTGGCCTACCTGACCAATCAGCGCGTCGAAGTGGCCAAGCAGACCATCGCCCTGCGCAACGCCGAAGCCGAGCTGAAAAACGCCGGCGACGAACGCGCCCGTGCACTGCTCGACGCTCGCAACGCGCAGATCAAGCAACTGCAGGACAGCCTGAACGCCAAGCAGACCGAACGCGGCACCCTGGTGACCTTCGGCGACGTGCTGTTCGCCACCAACAAGTCCGACCTGCGCGCCAGCGGCATAACGAACGTGAACAAACTGGCGCAGTTCCTCCAGGAAAACCCGGACCGCAAGGTGATCATCGAAGGCTACACCGACAGCACCGGTTCGGATTCCTACAACCAGTCGCTGTCGGAACGCCGCGCGAGCTCCGTGCGCACCGAGCTGGTGAAGATGGGCGTCGACCCAGCCCGTATCGTGACTCAGGGCTACGGCAAGGAATTCCCGGTGGCTGACAACACCAGCGTCTCGGGCCGCGCCATGAACCGTCGCGTGGAAGTGACCATCTCCAACGACAACCAGCCAGTGGCTCCGCGCTCGACCATGAGCGCCAACTGATCGGCTGAGAGCAACAAAAAAGCCCCGCCTGACTTCAATCAGGCGGGGCTTTTTAATGGCTTATTCCCCTGTGGGAGCGGGCTTGCTCGCGAAGGCGGTGTGTCAGTCACTGTAGTAGGTAGCTGACCCGACGCCTTCGCGAGCAAGCCCGCTCCCACAGGGGGTTTGTAGCGTCCTTGGGGTTACGGCTGAAGCTTCTGCGGCGTCTCCTGGCCCATGCAGCGCACCGCGCGTTTCTTCTCGTTGATCAGCACACCGGTCAGGCCTTTCTGCTCGGTGTCGAACAACACCAGCACACCATCGATGCACTGGGCGACCTCGGGGGCCGGCTCCAGGGAGACCTTGTAGTCCTCCCCCGGCACGGTCTTGAGCATGGTGAACTGGTTGAGCAGCAACGCGTCCTCGGGCTTGGCGAAGTGCAGGTAGCCGTAGTACCACAGCACAGCAACGGTGCCGAGGATGCTGCAGATACCGGTGATGATCAGGGGGATGGCGTTACGTTCTTCGCTCATTGCGGGTTCTCTGGTGATTCAACGGGTGATTTCGGGTAGTTCGGGACTTCGCCCAGGCGGCGCAGGCCGTCAAAGTGCTGGGGGTCGTCGAGGTAGCGCAGCATCACGGTGCGCCAGGTCGGGTCGGCGAATGTCTGTACATGGCCGCCGCGGGTCAATTGCAGGACCCGCGGTGGCGGCGCAGCTTGATACAGGCGGATGCCGTTGGAAAGAGGCACGATAGGGTCATCCAGGCTGTGGTAGATCAATTTCGGTACACCATTCAATTGCGCCACGGAACTGATCGCGCTGTCACCGTCCGGCACCAGCCAGGACAACGGCACCTGGAACGGCCAGGTCAGCCACGATGTGCTCAGGGCAAAACGTCCGACGTCGCGGTAACTGGCGGGCACGCCATCGAGCACCAAGGCCTTGAGCTGCCGTTGCCGCTGGGGATGTTCCACCAGGTAATGCACCGCCAGCGCGCCGCCCAGGCTCTGGCCGAGCAGCACCAGCGGCTTGCCCTGGACCTCGGGCGAATGGTCGAGCCATTGGAACGCGGCGTCGATGTCCTGGTAAATCGCCGGCAGGCTCGGCTCGCCTTCGGACACGCCATAACCCCGGTAATCGACCATCAACACTTGGTAACCCTGCTCCGGCAACCACCAGCTCCCGCCCAGGTGCCAGGCCAGGTTGCCGCCGTTGCCGTGCAAATGCAGCACCGTGCCCTTGACCTCCACGCCTGGCTTGACGGGCAGCCACCAGCCTCGGAGCTTGAGGCCGTCAGCGGTGGTCAGGGTGACGTCGCGGTACTCGAGCTTGGCCCGCTCGGGGGTAAACGGCAGACCGCGCTCGGGGTAGAACAGCAGTGAGCTGCAGCCGCTCAGGGCCAGCAGCAGGCAAAAGATGCCGAGGATTCGCATCCGGTGAAACCTCGCAAGATCAGGTTGAAACATAACCCCCTTGTGGGAGCGAGCTTGCTCGCGATAGGGGCGGTTCAGTCACGGCTGTGTTGACTGTCCTGCTGCTATCGCGAGCAAGCTCGCTCCCACAGGGGGTGGGTGTTGTGTTCAAAGGATATTGGAATAATCCGCCTCGATCCGGTCCAGGCTCAGGTGGTTCAGGAAGTTGGAGAAACACATCCAGGCCGACAGGGCGTTCATGTCGCGGAACTGCTCGGGCAGGTATTTGGGCGGCACTACCAGGCCTTCGTCCACCAACTGGCGCAACGTGCGCATGTCCTCCAGGGTGGTCTTGCCGCAGAACAGCAGCGGCACCTGCTCCAGCTTGCCTTTGCGCACGGCCAGCTGAATGTAGTTGTAAACCATGATGAAGCCCTTGAGGTAGGACAAGTCTTTGGTGAATGGCAGCCCGGTCGGCACCGAGCCACGGAACACCCGGCTGGCGTTGCCGTAGCTTTCGGCCATTTCAAAACCCTGCTCGCGGAAGAACTCGAAGACCTGCAGGAAATCGGCGCCTTCCTCCACCATGTGAATGGCCCGGGTACGGTTGGTGAGCTTGCGCAGGCGACTGGGGTAGGAGGCGAAAGTGATGATTTCCATCAGGATCGCCAGACCTTCCTGGGTCACCGTGGACGAGGGCGGGCCCTTGGACAGGAAGGTGCAGATCGGCTGGTTCAGGCCGTTGAGGGTGGTGCCGACGTGCACCAGCCCTTCATGGACCTCCAGCGCCCGCACATCGCGTTCGTTGAACATCGCATCGGTGCGGATCTTGATGTAGTCCGCGCCCGCCGCCGCGTCGGCCACGATGCCGTCGGACTCGAACACCCGGATGGTTTCCTCGGCTTCGCCGAACACCCGGTTGAGACGGTGTTGCAACAGGTTGACGGCTTCCTTGGCGCTGAGGAGTTTCGGCTCGTCCTTGAGGTCGCCACGGCCATCGATGTTATTCAGGTAATCGGAAAGCATCAGGCCCAGGTCGGCCAGGGTCGGGTCGCCGGCGTGGAAGGCATCGGAGGCGGCGCCATAGAGCTCCTGGGAGATCAGCCCGAAATCCTCGGTGCCACGCGCTTCGAGCATGCGCACCACCATGCGGTATTCCTTGCACATGCGGCGCATGATCTGGCCAACCGGGTTGAACTGCCCCAGTTGACGGGTGATGTCACGCTCGATGTTCTGGAACTCCAGCTTCACTTTGCTGGAGTCGAAGGACAGTGGCCGGTTGAGGTAATAGTCGCGATCCACCGCAGGCATTTCCTTGCCCTTGGCCTTGAGAAACCCCTTGCGGATGTTCTCGTCCCACTTCACCGCATCGAGGATGCGAATCGGCGTTTGCGCCAGCACAATGCGATCGGACAAGTTGCGTATCGTCTGCTGGTAATCGTCCACCCGGAACTCCTGTGAAAAAACGTCCGCTTGTAGCAATTATTGGGATTTGGCCGGTCTCTGGTAACGCACGGCTTCCGAGAACACATCGGAATTGGCCGGGTCGTCGAGGTAGCTGAAAACCTTGTTCATGTCGCTGTCCACCAACACGCCTTCGCCCTCCTCGCTCTGGTTCGGCTGGCCGCTGAGGAGCTTCTGGTCGATCGCCTGGTTGATCTGTTCCAGATCCAGGTTGTAGACCACCAGTTCCTGTTTATCGGTCAATTCGAAACCGGCGATCAGGAAATGTCCGCCATAGCGGGCCGGCACCTTGGCCGACAGGTACCAGCGGCTGCCGTGCCGGGACACCGTCAGGGGAATGGCTTCGCGTTCATGGGGCCTGGCCCTGAAGTAGCTGATGGCCTGGTAGCGGTGCTTGCCGACCTGCGTCAGTTCCAGGTTCAACGGTTCACCCCAGGCATTGGTGCTGGTCCAGTGGCCGAGCAGGCCCGCGGGCGCGGCTTCGCTGTCAGGCAACGGCGCCTTGAACGACACCAGGCAGCCACTGAGCAGCAGCAACGACACGGCCAGTACAACGGCACGCCAGGCTTTCATTTGAACTCCCTCGCCACAAAGGCTGTGGTGGCCCACAAATGGGTCACACCGACGCCAGTACCAGATGCATGTAGCGGGTCAGGATGCCGAGCATATCTTCATCGGCGACCGGCTCGGCACCATTGAGCAAGCCCTGATATTCCATCCGTCCGATAATCGCCGTCAACACTTTGGCATCCTGTTGCGGCTCGCGGGAGCCTAATACCTGGAAAAACTGACACGTGCCGTGCAGCAAAATCTGCTGGTGGGAACGCACCAATTCCGCCAGGCGCGGGTTGAGCAGGGCTTCCTGGCGAAAGGCCTGCTCGGCCATCAGGTATTCACGACGACTGTCCAGCTGATGCCGCACGTAGTCGGCGGTCATCCGGGCAATGTCGTCCGCCAACTGCGAGCGCGATTGGGCGCTGCCGTCACCATAGGCGACCATTTCCCGCAGCAGGCCTTCGTTGTTGGCCCACAGCTTGCCCATGAACGCCGCGCTACGCTCCACGTACTGGGCGAAGGTGTCGGTGAGCAGGTCGTCGATGTCCTTGAAATAATAGGTAGTGGCCGACAGCGGCACGCCCGCTTCGGCGGCCACCGCGCGGTGACGCACCGCACGCACGCCATCGCGCACGACAATGCGCATGGCCGCATCGAGAATCTCCTGGCGACGCTGCTCACTGCCCTGTCGGCTGGCCTTGCGGCCCTGGTACTGAACACTTTCAGCGACAGCCGTGGCGACGCCCGCTGCACCTTCTGAAGCCATTGCACGATTCACGACAGGTCTTCCTCGCTCTTTGAAAAACTAACCAATTGATACGTTTGTACCAGACAGGCAATAAAAAGCCGCCCATCGAGGCGGCTTTTTAATTGAAGCACTTACGCTTGAGGCCGCATGTGCGGGAAGAGAATGACATCCCGGATCGACGGTGAGTTGGTCAGCAGCATCACCAGGCGATCGATGCCGATGCCTTCGCCGGCGGTCGGCGGCATGCCGTACTCCAGGGCGCGCACGAAGTCGGCATCGTAGTGCATGGCTTCGTCGTCGCCAGCGTCCTTGTCGGCCACCTGGGCCATGAAACGCTCGGCCTGGTCTTCGGCATCGTTGAGCTCGGAATAGGCGTTGGCGATTTCACGACCACCGATGAACAGCTCGAAACGGTCGGTCACGCTTGGGTTCTCGTCGTTGCGACGGGCCAGCGGCGACACTTCGAACGGGTACTGGGTGATGAAGTGCGGCTGTTCCAGCTTGTGCTCGACCAGCTCTTCGAAAATCATCACTTGCAGCTTGCCCAGGCCTTCGAAGCCGAGCACCTTGGCGCCGGCCTTCTTGGCGATGGCGCGGGCCTTGTCGATGTCCTGCAGGTCGGCGGCGGTGATCTCAGGGTTGTACTTGAGGATCGAGTCGAACACTGACAGGCGCACGAACGGCTCGCCGAAGTGGAACACCTTGTCGCCGTACGGCACATCGGTAGTCCCGAGAACAAGCTGCGCCAGCTCGCGGAACAGTTCCTCGGTCAGGTCCATGTTGTCTTCGTAGTCGGCGTAGGCCTGGTAGAACTCGAGCATGGTGAACTCGGGGTTGTGCCGGGTCGAAACGCCTTCGTTACGGAAGTTGCGGTTGATCTCGAAGACTTTCTCGAAGCCACCGACCACCAGCCGCTTGAGGTACAGCTCCGGCGCGATGCGCAGGAACATTTCCATGTCCAGGGCATTGTGGTGGGTTTCGAACGGCTTGGCCGCGGCGCCGCCAGGGATGGTCTGCAGCATTGGCGTCTCGACTTCCAGGAAGTCACGCTTCATCAGGAAGCTGCGGATGTGGGCGATGACTTGCGAACGCACGCGGAACGTCTGGCGCACGTCTTCGTTGACGATCAGGTCGACGTAGCGCTGGCGATAGCGCTGCTCGGTGTCGGTCAGGCCGTGGTGCTTGTCCGGGAGCGGGCGCAGGGACTTGGTCAGCAGGCGCACGCTGGTCATCTCGACATACAGGTCGCCCTTGCCGGAACGGGCCAGGGTGCCTTCGGCGGCAATGATGTCGCCCAGGTCCCAGGTCTTGACGGCCGCCAGGGTTTCTTCCGACAGGGTCTTGCGATTGACGTAGACCTGGATACGCCCGGTCATGTCCTGGATCACCATGAACGAACCACGATTGAGCATGATACGACCGGCCACCTTGACTGGAATCGCCGCCTCGGCCAGCTCTTCCTTGGTCTTGTCCGCATACTGCTTCTGCAAGACGTCGCAGTAGGCGTCGCGGCGGAAGTCGTTGGGGAAGGCCTGGCCCTTGGCGCGCTCGGCAGCAAGCTTTTCCTTGCGCAGGGCGATCAGGGAGTTTTCTTCCTGTTGCAGGGCTTGCGGGTCGAGTTCTAGGTCGCTCATGTCTTTAAGGTTTCCATCACAGGTTCGTTGCCCCCGGCCCTGGCCGGAGTTTGCGGGCGAGCCGCGCTTCCTGATGGAAGCGTGCCCGACCGCCGCATGGGTGTCGCGTTACAGCCCTTGTTTGAGGCTGGCGATCAGGTATTCATCGATATCGCCGTCGAGCACCTTGTCGCAATCGCTGCGTTCGATGCTGGTACGCAGGTCCTTGATCCGCGAGGCGTCGAGCACGTACGAACGGATCTGGTGACCCCAGCCGATGTCCGACTTGGTGTCTTCCAGCGCCTGGGACGCCGCGTTGCGTTTCTGCACTTCCTGCTCGTACAGGCGGGCCCGCAGCATCTTCATCGCGGTGTCTTTGTTGGCGTGCTGGGAGCGCTCGTTCTGGCAGCTGACCACGGTGTTGGTCGGTACGTGGGTAATCCGTACCGCCGAGTCGGTGGTGTTGACGTGCTGGCCACCGGCCCCGGAGGAACGGTAGGTGTCGATGCGCAGGTCCGCCGGGTTGATCTCGATCTCGATGTTGTCGTCGATTTCCGGCGAAACGAACACGGCCGAGAACGAGGTGTGGCGACGGTTGCCGGAGTCGAACGGGCTCTTGCGCACCAGGCGGTGCACGCCGATCTCGGTCCGCAGCCAGCCAAAGGCGTATTCGCCCTTGATGTGCACGGTGGCGCCCTTGATCCCGGCGACTTCACCGGCCGACAGTTCCATGATGGTGGCGTCGAAACCGCGCTTGTCTGCCCAGCGCAGGTACATGCGCAACAGGATGTTGGCCCAGTCCTGGGCCTCGGTGCCGCCGGAACCGGCCTGGATGTCCAGGTAGGCGTTGTTCATGTCCATCTCGCCGCTGAACATGCGACGGAATTCCAGCTTGGCGAGGTTCTCGTCGAGGCGTGTCAGCTCGGCGACGACATCGCCGACCGCGCCTTCATCGTTCTCTTCGACAGCCATGTCCAGCAGGTCGCGGCAATCGGCCAGGCCGCTGGACAACTCGTCCAGGGTCTCGACGATCTGCGCCAGCGCAGAACGCTCGCGGCCCAGTTCCTGGGCGTACGAAGGGTTGTTCCAGACACTCGGATCTTCAAGCTCGCGATTGACCTCGGTCAGACGCTCATGCTTTTGATCGTAGTCAAAGATACCCCCGAATAGTTTCGGAGCGCTCGGACAGGTCCTTGATGGTGTTAAGGATCGGGTTGATTTCCATGGCGGGCAGCACTCGTAGGCGAACTTTTGAAAGCCGGCGAGTATAACGTAATCAAGCGCCAGCGGCAGCCCGCCTGGCGGCTTTAGGCATGAAACTCAGGGATATGGCTGAACACCGGCCCCGTGGCGAGGGAGCTTGCTCCCGCTGGGTTGCGCAGCAGCCCCAAAAGGAGCGACTCAACTCATCTGATACACCGAGTCGTCTGGTTTCAGGCCTGCTGCGCAGCCCAGCGGGAGCAAGCTCCCTCGCCACAAAAGCCACCTCGCCCAACTGTATTATTCGACACCCACCCGATTACGTCCATTGTGTTTGGCCAGGTACAGCCCCTTGTCCGCCGCCGAGATCAGTTGCCGGCAATCGCCACCTTGCTGCGGGGTGACGGTCGAGACGCCGATGCTGACGGTCAGGTTCTCGCCGCCGTCGGGCGTGGTGTGGGGGATTTTCAGGGCAACGACGCTCTGGCGCAGTTTTTCGGCCATCAACCGGGCACCGCCCGGCGAGGTGCCAGGCAGCACCAGGGCGAACTCCTCGCCGCCGTAGCGGGCCGGCAAGTCGGACGGACGGCTGCACGCCTCGCGGATCGCCGTGGCGACCTTGCGCAGGGCTTCGTCGCCCTCCAGGTGACCGAAATTGTCGTTGTAGGCCTTGAAGTAGTCCACGTCGATCATCAGCAGCGACAGTTGGCTCTGGTCGCGTAGCGCCCGGCGCCATTCCAGCTCCAGGTACTCATCGAAATGCCGGCGATTGGACAACCCGGTCAGGCCGTCGGAGTTCATCAACCGTTGCAGCACGAGGTTGGTGTCGAGCAGTTGCTGCTGGCTGACCCGCAGTGCGCGATAGGCCGCGTCGCGCTGCAACAGCATCATGTAGGAACGCGAGTGATAGCGGATGCGCGCCACCAGTTCGATGTTGTCCGGCAACTTGACCAGGTAGTCGTTGGCCCCGGCGGCGAACGCCGCGCTCTTGACCAGCGGGTCTTCCTTGGTGGACAGGACAATGATCGGGATATCGCGGGTGGAGGGATGGTTACGGTACTCGCGCACCAGGCTCAGGCCATCCAGGCCGGGCATCACCAAGTCCTGGAGAATCACCGTCGGCTTGATGCGAATCGCGTGGGCGATGGCCTGATGGGGGTCGGAGCAGAAATGGAAGTCGATGTTTTCTTCATTCGACAGCCCACGCCGCACCGCTTCGCCGATCATCGCCTGATCGTCGACGAGCAAGACCATGGCGGCGTTCTCATCGCGCTTGAAATCGTCCAGCTGCAGATCATTCATGATGGCTTACCTGGGTACGGCCCGGGGCAAGGCTCGCGGGGTTCTTCATGGGGTCACAATCTCCAACAGCCGTGGCGCGATGGCGTCCAGGGCAAGAATATGGACGGCGGCATCGATAGCGGCCGCTGCTTTGGGCATGCCGTACACCGCGCTGCTGCGCTGGTCCTGAGCGATGGTCACATAGCCCTGCTGGCGCATGAGTTTAAGCCCTTGCGCACCGTCGCGGCCCATGCCGGTGAGCAATACGCCCACTGCGTCACCGCTCCAGTACTGGGCGACACTTTCAAAAAACACGTCGATGGAGGGCCGGTAGATCTCGTTCACCGGCTCGGCGGTATAGGCCAGGGTGCCGTTCTTCAACAAACGCAGATGATGGTTGGTCCCGGCCAGCAACACCGTGCCACTTTGCGGCGTTTCGCCGTGCCGGGCCAGGCGCACCGTGTGGCCCGACACGCTGCCCAGCCACTCGGCCATGCCCGCGGCGAACACCTCGTCGACATGCTGGACCAGCACGATCGCTGGGGCAAAGTCCCGTGGCAACGCCTTGAGCAGCACTTCCAGCGCCGCCGGCCCGCCCGCCGATGACCCGATGGCCACCAGGCTCTTGCGCGACACCGCCGTACGCTGCGCCGCTGGCGCGGGGCGCTCATGCTTGTTGCGCTCGCCGATCAGCCAGCCGATGTTGGCGATCTTGCGCAGCAGCGGTGCAGCCGCGTCCGCCGGATTACCGACACCCAGGGCCGGGGTATCGACCACATCCAGCGCGCCATGGCCCATGGCCTCGAACACCCGGTGGACATTCTGCTGGCTGTCCCCGGTGACAATCACGATAGCGCAGGGGCTGTCGGCCATGATCCGCCGAGTGGCCTCCACCCCGTCCATGATCGGCATGAGCAAGTCCATCAGGATCAGGTCCGGGGTGTACTCGGCGCAACGCTGCACCGCCTCGGCCCCGTTGGCGGCCACCCAGACCAGTTGGTGCGCCGGCTCGAACGCCAGGGCCCGGCGCAGGGCCTCGACCGCCAGGGGCATGTCATTGACGATGGCGATCTTCAAGCGCGCGCCCCTCCGATCAGTTCAACCACGGCGTCGAGCAAGGCGTCGTCGTGGAAACTCGCCTTGGCCAAATAATAGTCGGCGCCAGCGTCGAGGCCACGGCGACGATCTTCTTCGCGATCCTTGTAGGACACCACCATCACCGGCAGCGACTGCAAGCGGTTGTCGCGCCGCAACAGCGACACCAGCTCGATACCGTCCATGCGCGGCATGTCGATATCGGTGATCAACAAGTCGAAATCCTCCGAGCGCAATGCATTCCAGCCATCCATGCCATCCACCGCCACTGCCACGTCATAGCCGCGATTGAGCAGCAACTTGCGTTGCAGCTCGCGCACGGTCAGGGAATCGTCCACCACCAGGATCCGCTTGCGCGGGGCCTGGGCCTGGTTCTGCCGGGCGATGCGCTCCAGGCGCCCGGTATCGAGCAATTTTTCCACCGAGCGCAACAGGTCTTCGACATCGATAATCAACACCACCGAGCCGTCGTCGAGCAGGGCCCCGGCGGAAATGTCCTGGACCTTGCCCAGGCGCTCGTCCAGGGGCAGGACAACCAGGGTTCGCTCGCCGATGAACCGCTCCACCGCCACCCCGTAGATCGTCTCGCGCTCGCGGATCACCACGACCTTGAGGGTCTGGCCGCCGTTCTGCGTCGACGGGCGATCGAGCAACTGGCTGGCGGCGACCAAGCCGATATGCCGGCCTTCGTGCCAGAAATGCTGACGTCCTTCGACCTGGACGATGTCTTCCGGCGCCAGGTCGCACATGCGTTCGATGTGGGCCAGGGGAAAGGCGTACGCCTCATTGCCGACTTCCACCACCAGGCTGCGCACCACCGACAGCGTCAGTGGCACCTCCAGATGGAAACGACTGCCCTCGCCCGCCGTCTGCTCCAGCACCACCGCCCCGCGCAACTGCCGGACCATGTGCTGGACCGCGTCCAGACCGACGCCGCGCCCGGACACTTCGGTGACTTTGTCGCGCAGGCTGAAACCGGGCAGGAACAGGAAGGTCAGCAGTTCCTCTTCGCTCAGGCTGGCGGCGGTTTGCTCAGGGGAAAGACCGCGCTCGACGATGCTGCGGCGCACCCGCTCCAGGTCCACCCCGGCGCCGTCATCCACCAACTCCAAGACCAGCATACCCGCCTGATGAGAGGCGCGCAGGCGGATCAGGCCTTCGGCGGGCTTGCCGGCCAGTATTCGTTGCTCCGGGGCTTCGATGCCGTGGTCCACGGCGTTGCGCAGCAAGTGGGTCAGTGGCGCTTCGAGCTTTTCCAGCACATCGCGGTCGACCTGGGTTTTCTCGCCTTCGATCTCCAGGCGCACCTGTTTGCCCAGGCTGCGGCCCAGGTCACGGACCATACGCACCTGGCCCGAAAGCACGTCGGCGAACGGCCGCATGCGACAGGCCAGCGCCGTGTCGTAGAGCACCTGCGCCCGTTGGCTGGCCTGCCAGGCGAACTCATCCAGCTCGGCGGTTTTCTGCGCCAGCAACTGCTGGGTTTCGGCGAGCAAGCGGCGGGCATCGCCAAGGGCTTCCTGGGCCTGCAGGCTCAGGGCATGGTCCTTGAGGTGCATGTTCAGTTCTTCCAGGGCGCGCAAGCCAGTGCCTTGCTGGCGCTTGAGCCGTTGCATCGTTGCCAGCCAGGGCTTGAGGCGCTGGGTCTCGACCAAGGACTTGCTCGACAGGTCGAGCAAGCTGTTGAGGCGTTCGGCCGTGACCCGCAAGACCCGCTCGCCGCCTTCGGTGACCCGTTTATTCTTCGGAGCCGGCTCCGGTGCCGCGAACGGTTCCGGAACGAGCAGCTCGACACTGACGGGGTCGACGGGCACCTCGATGCTTGTCGGTACCGGCGCCGGCATTGGTGCGGCGCTGGGGTCGAGCAAACGCCCCATCAACGCCACATAGGCGTCGATGTCCGGGGCGCCTACGTTGTTGCCCGGCGTGGCGATGCGCGTCAGCAGGTCGGTGCCTTGCAGCAAGGCATCGATGTGCTCGGCCCCCAGCATCAGGCGCCGCTCCTGGGCACCGACCAGGCAATCCTCCATGACGTGGGCCACGCTGACGCCGGCGTCCACCCCGACGATACGTGCCGCGCCCTTGAGGGAGTGCGCCGCGCGCATGCACGACTCGAGGTAATCGGCCTGGGTCGGATCGCGCTCCAGGGCCAGCAAACCGGTGCTCAGCACCTGGACCTGGGCTTCGGCCTCCAGGCTGAACAGTTCCAACAACGAAGCGTCGCGCATCTGGTCAGGGGTCATGACAGGCTCCGGGCCACGGCGGACAACAGTTGTTCTTCATCCAGCCAGCGCAGGCTGCGGCCTTTGTAGGGCAACACGCCACGGGTGTACTTGCCCGCCGACGGCGAAGCGCCCGCCAGGATGCGCTCATCGATGGCGTGGATGCCGTCCACCTCATCCACCGGCACCACCACCGGCCCGCCCTTGGCCGCGACAATCAACATGCGCGGCATGACCCGTGTACCGGCCACCGCCGTGCCGGGCTCCAGGTCCAGCAGCTCCACCAGCGACAGGCAGGCCACCAGTGCCCCGCGTACATTCACCACGCCCAGCAAGGCCCGTGAGCGCTGGTGGGGCAACGAGTGGATCGGCTGCAACGGTGCCACTTCCACCAGGCTACGCGTCGTCAGGCCCAGCCATTCCTCGCCGAGGCGGAACATCAGCAGCGAGCGTGTGACCACCTCGTTGTCCACCGGGGCCAGGGACAAGTCCCGTTGATCCTGTGGCAAGGTGTAACGGTCGAGCAGCCGGGTAGCGGCCGCCGAGTACACCGAGCAATTGCGGCAGTGGATATGCTCGACCAACAGTGGACAGGATTTATCGCCATGCACCCCGATGCGGTTCCAGCAATCATCGATCGCTTGGGCATCGTCATGGGTGACGTTGTAAGAAGCCGAACCGCTCATCGTTTGTGCTCGCTGTCTACCGTGCGCCCGCTACGGGCGGCGCGTTCCTGCAATCGACGGGCTCCGGCCGCGTCTCCCTGGGAAGCCAGCAGCGCCGCCAGATGCACCAGGGCCTCGGCGTGTTGCGGTTCAAGATAAAGCGCCTTGCGATAAAAACCCTGGGCTTCAAGTGCACTGCCGGCCATGTCGCTGAGCAGGCCCAGCCAATAGAACACCTGGGCGTTCGGCGCATGGCTGCGCAAATATTCTTCGCACGCCCCACGGGCCTCGGCGCTTTTGCCACCGTTGGCCAGGGCGGCGATATTGGCCAGCAAGGTCGCGGCGTCGCTGCTCTTGGGTGGGGCAATCGGCGTGACGTTCGCGGCAAACGGCCGCGGCCGCATCACTGGCGCAACGACCCGGGGCGGCGACTGACGAACCGGCAACGGCGGCGGCATCGACGCTGGCACCGGTTGAGGCTCCACAGCCCCGTGGCGACTGAAGGCGAACGATTGGGCTATCCCGATCGAGCGCATGCCCAGGCGTCCCAGCAAGCTGCCCTCGGCGGGGCCGATAAACAGCACGCCGTCCTGATGGGTCAGGCGCTTGAGCACCTCGAACACCTGCTGCTGGGTCGGCTGGTCGAAATAGATCAGCAAGTTGCGACAGAACACAAAATCATAAGGCGCCTCGTTCACCAGCAAGGCCGGATCCAGCAGGTTGCCCACCTGCAAGCGCACCTGTTCACGCACCCGTTCGCTGAGGCGGTAACCCTCGTCCGCGACGTCGAAATGCCGTTCGCGAAAACCCAGATCGGCGCCACGGAAGGAGTTTTTGCCGTAGCGCGCGTCCTTGGCCCGCGCCACCGACAGCGGGCTGACGTCCAGGCCGTCGACCTTGAACTGATGGGGCCCCAGGCCCGCGTCGAGCAAGGCCATGGCGATGGAATAAGGCTCTTCGCCCGTGGAACACGGCAAGCTGAGGATGCGCAGCGCACGCAGGTGCTTGATCTCGGCCAGGCGCTTGACGGCCAGCCTGGCGAGGGTTGCGAAGGATTCGGGATAGCGGAAAAACCAGGTCTCCGGGACGATCACCGCTTCGATCAGCGCCTGCTGCTCCGGCGCCGAATGCTGCAGGGCCTGCCAATACTCATCGGCGGTTCGCCCGGACACGGCACTGATCCGTTGGCGCACGGCCCGCTCGATGATCGCGGTGCCGACGGAGGTCACATCGAGGCCGATGCGTTCCTTGAGAAAATCGAAAAAACGCTGATCGTTGTTCATGGCGTTGCCCCGAGGTCGTCGAGGTCCAGCGGCGGCGCAGGAAACAGCAGCGCCCGAACGGATTCGTCGAGCAGGTCATTGACCCGCACCCATTGCAGCAACCCGTGGGCATCCTCGCGTACGGGGCCGAGATACGGCGCCTGCCGATTGTCCAGGCCATAGGGTTTGAAATCGGCCGGATCACAACGCACAGTGTCGGTCGCCTGTTCCAGGATCAATCCCAGCACTTGCCCGGCTTGTTGCCCATCGCTTCGATAACGCACCAGCACCAGCCGCGTACTGGTCCGGGCCTCGGCATTCTGGCCGAACGTCAGGGCGCACAGGTCGATTACCGGCACCATCGTGCCGCGCCAGGCAAACACCCCTGCCACCCAGGACGGCGCCCGGGCAATCGGCTTGAGGGGCAAGCGCGGCAGCACCTCCACCACATCGATGGCCTGCAGGGCGTACCGTTCGTTGCCGATGCTGAACACCAGGAACAACGCTTGGCGGGCCGTCGGTGCGGCGCCACGCAGGGTATCGATCTCGCCCATCAGACTTTGAAACGCGAGACGCCGCTGCGCAGCCCCACGGCGACCTGGCTCAGCTCGTCGATGGCGGAACTGGCCTGGCGCAGGGACTCAACAGTCTGGCTGCTGGCATCGCCCAGTTGCACCAAGGCGTGATTGATCTGCTCCGCGCCGGTGGCCTGGGCCTGCATGCCTTCGTTGACCATCAACACCCGCGGGGCCAGGGCCTGGACCTGATGGATGATCTGCGACAGTTGCTCGCCGATCTGCTGCACTTCGGCCATGCCCCGGCGCACTTCCTCGGAGAACTTGTCCATGCCCATCACACCGGCCGACACCGCGGACTGGATCTCGCGCACCATCTGCTCGATGTCATAGGTCGCCACGGCGGTCTGGTCGGCCAGGCGCCGCACTTCCGTGGCCACCACGGCGAAACCGCGCCCGTACTCACCGGCCTTCTCGGCCTCGATGGCCGCGTTGAGGGATAGCAGGTTGGTCTGGTCGGCCACCTTGACGATGGTCACCACCACCTGGTTGATGTTGCCAGCCTTCTCGTTGAGGATCGCCAGCTTGGCGTTCACCAGGTCGGCGGCACCCATCACCGAATGCATGGTTTCCTCCATGCGCGCCAGGCCTTGCTGGCCGGAGCCGGCGGCCACCGAAGCCTGGTCGGCGGCGGTGGAGACTTCGGTCATGGTGCGCACCAGGTCCCGGGAGGTGGCGGCGATTTCCCGGGACGTCGCGCCGATCTCGGTGGTGGTGGCGGCGGTTTCGGTGGCTGTGGCCTGCTGCTGGCGGGAGGTGGCGGCGATCTCGGTGACCGAAGTGGTGACCTGCACGGAAGAGCGCTGGGCCTGGGACACCAGCGAGGTCAGTTCAGCCATCATGTCGTTGAAGCCGGTTTCCACGGCGCCGAATTCGTCTTTGCGCGCCAGGTTCAGGCGCCCGCTCAGGTCGCCACTGCGCATGATCGCGAGGATCTCGACGATGCGGTTCATTGGCGCCATGATCGCCCGCATCAGCAATAGGCCGCAGAGCAAGGCAATGATCAGTGCGACCAGGAACGACAGGCCCATGGCGACCTTGGCCGCCGTCACCGCATCGCCAATGGTCTGGGTGGCGCTTTGCGCCAACTCGCGATTACGCTCGATGATCTGATTCAAATGCCCGCGGCCACCGAGCCACGCCGTGGTCAGCTCCGTATTCAACGCCAGTCGCGCCCCTTCGTAATCCTTGCGCTGATACAGGTCCAGGACCTTCGCCAAGGCCTTGTTGAAATCCTGGTGATTGACTTCGAACTCGTCGAAAGAGACTTGGTCGGCCGGGTCCTGGATCAGTTTCTGATAGTTCTGTATTTCTTCACGCAGGTGCTGCTCGAAACCCTGGTAGCGGGCCTTGTCCTCGGCGGTGATTTCCCGGTTTCCCGAGAGGCCGACGATCTGTTGGGTCAGGACGTAGCTGTCGACCCAGCCACCGCGGATCATCGAACTGAAATACACCCCTGGCACCGCGTCGGTCCGGACCTTTTCGCCACTGTCCTGGATCTTCAACAACCGTGAATACGAGACAACCACCATCAGCAGCATAATGGCGATGATCACCGCAAAACTCGCCAGGATGCGTTGGCGCAATGTCCAATTCTTCACAGTAAAACCTCGGGCCTTTGAAATGCTGGGGAGTATAGCCGAGGGCGGCGTGGCGTCTGTATGGAGCTTGCTCGCGATAACGGTGTACCAGTCAAAAACGCTATGACTGACCGGGTGCCATCGCGAGCAAGCTCGCTCCCACAGGGAATCGCGTTGGGACACAGGGCTGCCAAACACCCCAAAACCACTGTGG